>NZ_JBAFWH010000012.1:0-120894 GCF_043195015.1 Xanthobacter sediminis
TGCGTCAGCCGCGGGCGCGGCATCGGCGGAGAAGGTCGTGGCAACGAATTCCGGTGCGGCCGGAAGAGATTCCGCCCAGCCCTGCGCGGGGGGCGCCGCATCGGGGGTGAAGCCTGTGGCCATGACGTCTGGCGCAGCCGGAAGGGCTTCCGTCTCGTACGGCATGGCGGGACCGCCGACAAAGCCGGCGTCGGGCGCGGTTTCGGAGATGACGTACGCGGCTTCGAACGTCGGCGCCGCCTGGAAGAAGGTGTTCTCGCCTTGCGTGATGAGGTCGGACTCCAGGGGCGCGGCGAAGCCAGTGTCATCGGCCGGCGCGGCATCGGGGGGAAGGTCTGCCATGGGGGCGGGCTCTGCCGGCGCCCAGCCGGCCGCCTCCGCCCCGGTGGGCGTAGCCTCGACCGCGAGCGGATCGCCGCCGAAAGGCGCGGCCTCGGCGGGAGCCAGGGCGATCCACGGGGCCGGCGCCGCAGCGTCAGAGTCCGCGGGCGACGGGGCCGGCAGGGGCTGAGCTTCGTCCATGAAGGTAGGTGCGGACGAGGCTTCGTTGTACGCGGGCGCCATTCCGGCGGCCGGGAACGCGCCGTCCATCCATGCGCCCATGGCGCCGGCGGGCTGGACGGGCATCGGTTCGAAATGGCCGGCGCCGGCGGGCGCGGCCGGGGCCTCGATCTCCACGGGCGTGAAGGCGGACGGCGGGGAAGCCATGGGCTCGGGTTCCGCGACAGGCTCGGGCAGGGGCGCGAAAGCGGTGTCAGCGCTATCTGCCGGGAAGCCCGGCGCCTCGGCGTGCGGAGCGTCGAGGGCGGGTTCCTGGATATCGTGCCACGAGAGCACGGTTTCCACCCCGTTCTCGTCCACGCTCCAGCCTTCCGCGTGATGGGCGGTGAGCGGCATACCTGCCGCGCCGTCGCCCTGGGCGCTCTCGCGCGCGGCGCGCAGGGCCGGAAGGTCGGCGAACGCCTGCTCCAGCGCCGCGAGGTCCGCCCTCACGCTCGGCAGCGCGGGTGCGTCGTCCTGGACGTCGAGCGGCATCTCCAGGAAATGCCAGGATGCCCCCGCCGTGCCGTAGCTGGGCAGGGCCTGATCGTCGCTGGTGGCCTGGTCGCCAGCCTGGGGCTGCGGCTCTTCCCGCGGCCGCAGCAGATGGTCCGGGGTCCGGGTGAAGCGGGTGTTCTGGTCGAGCGTGAAGGGCCGCAGCCAGCTCGGCACGAAATCGGCGTTGATCCAGCTATGGACCGTGGAGGCACCGGGAGAATCGAAGGCGGCCTCCTCATCCTCCGAAACCAGGAGCGAGGGGAAATTCACCATTCTCGGGGGCTGGTTCGAAGAGGACATCGGCGCAATTCCAGGGCTACGCGGTACGCTTCAAGGCATAGGCCGGCGACCTTAAAAGGAGGTTTCGCACCCTGGCCTGGGGCCGCCCGCCGCGGGCGGATTCCTGTGCATGGTGCTGGCGGCGGGCGCTCTTTTCCGCTCTAAGGCACAGTGAAAAGGCACAAATGGCAGGCGCTCGCGGGCCCGTGGCCGGGGAGGCGCCGGCCGCACGGGGGCAAGGGTCCGCGCATCCATGGCTTCAGCATCCGTCTGCATCATCGGCGCCGGCCCGGCCGGGCTCATGGCGGCCGATCGCCTGTCCGCCGCCGGGCTCGCCGTGTCCGTGCACGAGCGCATGCCCGCGCCGGCGCGCAAGTTCCTGATGGCCGGGCGCGGCGGGCTCAACCTCACCCATTCGGAGCCGTTCGCGCGCTTCCTCTCGCGCTACGGGCCCGAAGCCGCGCGGCTGGAGCCGGCGCTGCGGGCCTTCACGCCGCAGGATCTGCGCGCCTTCGCTGAAGCCCTGGGCGAGCCCACCTTCGTGGGCACCAGCGGCCGGGTCTTTCCCAAGAGCTTCAAGGCCAGCCCGCTGCTGCGCGCGTGGCTCCGCCGGCTGGCGGCACAGGGTGTTTCACTCCATCTGCGGCACGAATGGCTGGGGTGGGATGCGGCGGGCCG
This sequence comes from Xanthobacter sediminis, assembly GCF_043195015.1. Classification (NCBI taxonomy): domain Bacteria; kingdom Pseudomonadati; phylum Pseudomonadota; class Alphaproteobacteria; order Hyphomicrobiales; family Xanthobacteraceae; genus Xanthobacter; species Xanthobacter sediminis. The sequence continues at coordinate 1,996 of NZ_JBAFWH010000012.1, forward strand.
CCTGCGGTTCGGCACCCCGGAAGGGGAGATCACCCGCGCGCCGGAGGCCACGCTGCTCGCCCTCGGCGGCGCCTCCTGGCCCCGGCTGGGCGCCGATGGCGGCTGGGCGCCGCTGCTGCGCGCGCGGGGCGTGGTGGTGGCGCCGTTCGCCCCTGCCAACATGGGGCTGCGCGTTTCGTGGTCGGAGCCGTTCCGCGCCCGCTTCGCCGGCACGCCGCTGAAGCGCATCGCGCTGGCCTGCGGCATGGCGCACGCCCGGGGCGAGGCGGTGGTGACCGAGGCGGGGCTGGAAGGCGGCGCCATCTATGCGGTGTCACGGGCGGTGCGGGAGGCGCTGGGCACGGGGGAGGCCACCCTATGCCTCGACCTGCGGCCGGATCTCGACACGGCGGCGCTCGCCGCCCGCCTCGCCGCCGCGCCGTCCAGGCTTTCCTTCGCCAATGTGCTGCGCAAGGCGGCCGGCCTTTCCCCGGTGGCGGCTGGCCTGCTGCGGGAAGCGCTGGGCGCCGCCCGCCCGGCCGGGCCGCGGGCGCTCGCCGAGGCCATCAAGGCGGTGCCCCTGGCAGTGGCGGGGGTGGAGGACCTCTCCCGCGCCATCTCCAGTGCCGGCGGCCTCGCCTGGGCGGAGGTGGGGCCCGATTTCCAGCTGAAGCGGCTGCCGGGGGTGTTCGCGGCGGGGGAGATGCTGGATTGGGAGGCGCCCACCGGCGGCTACCTGCTGCAGGCCTGCTTCTCCACCGGCCGCGCCGCCGCGGAGGGGATACGCGCTGCCCTCGGAGCGCATTCGGCGAATACCGGCTCGCCGGACATGATCTGACCCCATCGGAGCGGGCCTTCGGCCGGGGGCGGCGGAATTTCGCCCAAGCACCGCGCGGGCGTGACCAAAGGCCCGTGAGAAAAGCTCATGGGGGCATTGGTACCAGCCGTCATTCCGCCGCGACTTCGGCTGCGAAACAGCTGCGGACTGCTCCTGGATTTGCTCCAGAACATTTCCAAGCGCTGTGGATGCCGGAGCGATTGCCCTGAGCCAGGGTCAGCAGAAAAGGCTCTAGATCCTTGGTTCGTCGCAATTCCGCATGCAAAGCCCCTGCGCACTCTTGCTGGATTTGCCCTAGCCGCTGAAGCCGCCGGCATCGAGATAGGCCTGCTCCTGAGGTGTCATCGCCCGGCCCAGGATGGGGTTGCGGTGGGGAAAGCGGCCGAAGCGGGCGATGGCCTCCTGGTGGAGGAGGGCGTAGGCGAGGCCGTCGGTGTCGCCCGCCGCGCGGTAAAGCGCCACGCACCGGGCCTGGCAGGCCGTGTTCTCTGCATGCATGAACGGCAGGTAGAAAAAGCCGCGCAGGCGGGGCGGCGTGTTCACCTCGGGCGCGGCGTCGAAGCCCCGCGCCACCGCGTGCTCCGCGTGAGCGAGGGCCGTGCTGTCGGTGGCAAAGGCGGCCGGCGTGCCGCGAAACACGTTGCGCGGTACCTGATCGAGCAGGATCAGCAGCGCCGCGGCGCCTTCGGGCGTCGCGGCCCAGGTGTCCAGCCTCCCGGCGGCAGCGTCCCGGTGGGCCGGCAGCAGGCGCGCGCGCACCTCAGCGTCGAAGGCCGGTTCGCCGCCGAACCAGCGTTCGCGCCCTGCCGCGCGCCACCAGGAGAGGATGGCGCCGGGCGTGTCCATGGCGCGCGCGCTCACCGGGCCATCCCTGGCGGGGCGAGGGGATTGTCGGTGAGGGCGGCGCGGTCGGGCGTGTCCACCTGCGGCACGCCGAGGAAGGCATTGAATAGGCGCTCGATCACCTCGGGGGCGAGATCGCGCACGATCATCACCAGCCGGGTGCGGTGGTCGTCGTCGGGCCAGGCGGGAAGGCGCGCGGGCGGGTGCAGCACATGCTGCACGGCGTGCAGCACCACCGGCGCGCTCTCGTCCTCCTTCACCTTCACGATGCCCTTGAGCCGCAGCAGGCTGGCGCCGTGGGTGGCGCGCAGCAGCTCCAGGAACAGGTCCAGGGTCGCGGCGGGAATGGCGGCATCGGTGGCGAGGGTGAAGGCGCGGATGCGCCCGTCGTGGTGGTGGGGCGCGGGCCCGCCCGGCGCGGCCTGCGCGGCCGCCACCGCCTCGTCGGCAAGCCAGCGGGCCACATCCGGCGTCTTGGCGGAGGGGTCGTAGAGCCCGGCGCCGAGCAGCGTGTCGGCGGAAGCGTCCGATGCCTCCACCACCACCGCGCCGGGGGCGAGGCGGGCGAGGCGCGCGCGCAAGGCGTCGAGCTTCGCGCTGTCCTCGGGGGTGGCAAGAAGGTCGGTCTTTGCGAGCACGAGGCGGTCGGCCATGGCCGCCTGCTTCACCGCTTCCTCATGGGCGTCGAGCGTGGCTTCGCCGTTCACGGCATCGATGACGCAGACGAGCCCGTCCAGCCGGTAGCGCAGGGCGAGATAGGGGTGGGTCATCAGCGTGTGCAGCACGGGGGCGGGATCGGCGAGGCCGGTGGTCTCGATGACGACGCGGCTGAAGGGCGGCAGGCGGTCGTTGTCGCGGCCGCGCAGAAGATCCTCCAGCGCCGCCACGAGGTCGCCGCGCACGGTGCAGCACAGGCAACCGGAAGAGAGCATGACGATGCCCTCCTCCACCGGCCGCACGAACAGGTGGTCGAGCCCGATCTCGCCGAACTCGTTGATGAGCACCGCGGTGTCCGCCAGCGCCGGGTCGGCGAGCAGGCGGTTGAGCAGCGTGGTCTTGCCTGCGCCCAGGAAGCCGGTGAGCACGGTGACCGGAATGGGCGGCGGCGGGCCGCGGCGGCGCACGGCGGTATCTTCGGTGGCAGGATCAGGCATGGCCGCAGGCTAGAGCGTTTCCCCGTTCCATGGAATCAGGGAAACGCTCCGGATTTTCGCGACGGCCGTTTTCACCATGCGAACCGCCCTTCGCCTCGCTCGAAAACGTTGCAGCCCATGCTGCCTGCCGCGCATCCGGCTTGGTACGGGACGATGCGTCATGGCGCTGGGCATACCGCTCCGGTTGCCGGGGCGGGCGCGATGGGGCGGGGATGCGGGGTCTCCCGCATGCCGCCTCGCCTCGGCCGATATGGCGCAGTGCTGAGTTCGTGGCTGAAGGCGCCCCATGCCGGAGGCGATGGGCCGCGCTGCGCCGGATCGGCGGCGGGTGCAGCCCCGCGCGCCGAACGCTCACGACCGGCGTTCCGGCTATTCGTCCGCCTGGGCAGGGGCGGCGGAGCCGGCGTCGAGGTCGGGGCGCGGCATGGCCAGGGGCTTGGGGGAGAGCTTCGGCGCCGGCGTGGCAGAAGCCGTCTGCGGCTTGGCGCCCGTGGCCTTCTTGCCATCGGTGCCCGTGGCGGCGCTGGTGCCGTTCGGCTTCTTGGCATTCGGCTTGGCGGCGGTGGGCTTCGGGTCGGTGCTCGCGGCCTTGGCATCGGGCTTGGCGCCCGCCGGCTTCTTAGAGCCGTTGGCGACGGCCGCGGGCTTCTTGGGAGTCTCTTCGGCCGGATAGGCGGAATCAAGATCCTGCTGCAAGCCGCGGGTGCCCACGTAGACCGGCACCGGAGGCATGGAGGGCGGCAGGGACTGGAGCAGGTCTGCGCCCGAGCGCGGCATGGTGGGATTGCCCGCCGCCAGCGCGAAGGAGATGGCCCGGCTGCTGATGCCCGGTGCGTCCTCGTCCGCCTCGGAGGCGGTCACCGCGCGCTTGCCGCCGCAGACATAGGGCTTCATGTCGAACGGCTCGCCGCCGGTGTTCTGGATGGCCGAGAGCGTGGGTGCGGCGCTCCCGAAGATGCCCCAGGAGGACTGGAAGCCCTTTTCGAACAGCATGGCCGCCTCTTCCGCGCGCACGGTACCGGAGCGCGCGCCCAGCACCACGGCGATGAGGCGCTTGCCGCCGCGGGTGGCGGTGGCCACCAGATTATAGCCGGAGCCGCAGACGAAGCCGGTCTTCATGCCGTCGGCGCCGGGGTAGCGGTCGATCAGGCGGTTGTAATTGCGCAGCACGCTCTTGCCGAGCTTGATGGCCGGGATGCGGAACAGCATCTCGTGCTCGGGGAAGTGGTAGATCAGCGCCCGCGCCAGCAGGGCGAGGTCGCGGGCGGTGGAGATCTGCCCCGGGTCCGGCAGGCCGTTGGGGTTGGAATAATGGGTGCCGCTCATGCCCAGGTGGGCGGCGGTGGCGTTCATCTCGTCCACGAAGGCGGGCATGGAGCCGCCCACGCCCTCCGCCACCACCATGGCCATGTCGTTGGCCGATTTCACCAGCACCATCTTCAGGGCGTTGTCGAGCGTCACCACGGTGCCCGGCTTGAAGCCCATTTTGGAGGGTTGCTGGGAGGCCGCGAAGGCGGAGACGGTAAGCGGCGAATCCATGCGCAGGCGGCCGTTCTTGACCGCGTTCAACGCCACATAGACCGTCATCAGCTTGGTGACGGAGGCCTGGTACCAGGGCTTGCCGGCGTCCTGCTGCTCCAGCACGCGGCCGGTGTCGGCCTCCACCAGCAGGATGGGATTGGCGCGTGCCGCGCCCGCGGCGAGCGACGCTGCCACAAGGCCCGCGACCAGAAGGCGCGCGCCTGCGAGGGGCGCGCTCACGAAGGACGCGGCCTTGTGGGATGCGGCCAGAAGGGATTTCGAGCGCGCCAAGCTGTTCCGCTCCTCGTGTTGGAAGGAGGCCCCCGCCTGAATGCCCCTTTCCTAGCCGGTTTCGCAATCGCGGGAAAGTCGAAACCGAGGCTGTGCGCTGCGGCGGGTGCTGAAATCGCCGCGCGCGGGCCTTGAGCGCTGCCACATTCTTGCCGAATTCTGGCGTGTCCGCGTGAAATCTTGAGTGGCGGACCCTCAGGCTTCGGCCGCGGGGGCCTCGGGCCGGGCCGCGCCGGCCATGAACTGGGCCCGCGCCAGGGCGGCGAAGCGCCCGCCCTGGGCCACCAGCGCGTCGAAGCTGCCGTCCTCCACCACCCGCCCATGCTCGAACACCAGGATGCGGTCCGCATTGCGCACGGTGGCGAGGCGATGGGCGATGACGAAAGTGGTGCGGCCCTTCATCACCTCGTCCAGCGCGGCCTGCACCTTGGCCTCGGTGGCGGCGTCGAGGGCGCTGGTGGCCTCGTCCAGGATCAGGATGGGCGGGTTCTTCAGCAGCGCGCGGGCGATGGAGAGGCGCTGGCGCTCGCCGCCGGAAAGGGCGCGCCCGCGCTCGCCAACCACCGCCTTCAGGCCGAGCGGGTTGCGCTCCACCAGCTCCAGCGCCTGGGCGCGGGCGAGGGCCTCGCGCAGCTCTGCCTCGGTGGCGTCGGGCTTGCCCACGCGCAGATTGTCCTCGATGGAGCGGTTGAACAGCAGCGGCTCCTGGAACACCACGCCGATGTTCTTGCGCAGGGAGGAGAGGGTGGCCTCGCGGATGTCCATGCCGTCGATGCGGATGGTGCCCGACTGCGGATCGAACACCCGGTGCAGCAGCGCGAGGGCGGTGGACTTGCCGGCCCCGGTGGTGCCCACGAAGGCGAAGGTCTGCCCCGGCGCGGCATGGAAGGAGACATCCTCCACCGCCGGCCTTTTCCCGTCGTAGGAGAAGGAGACGTCGTCGAACGTCACGTCGCCCTTCACGCTGGGGAGAGGCCGCGCGCCCGGCCGGTCGCGCACGGCGCCCACGGTGTCCAGCACCTCGAAGAACTGGGCGAGGCGCGGGGCGGAGAGCATCATGCGGTTGAAGAAGCTCACCGTGTAGTCCAGCCGACCGATCAGCATGTTGGCGAAGGCCACGTAGGTGACGATCTCGCCGATGCCGGCGAGGCCGTGCAGGTAGAGCCAGGTGCCGATGAGCAGAATGGCGAGGATGGTGAGGGTGGTGGCCGCCCGCGTGGCCATGGAGACCACCGCCCACCAGGAGAGCACGGGGATCTGCACCTGCAGCACCCGGTTCACGGTGTCCTTCAGGCCGCCCACCTCCGCCTCGATGCGGGTGTAGCTCTGGATCACCGCCACGTTGCCGAGGGCGTCGGAGGTCTGCTCGGCGAGGTCGGAATTATATTCCTCCACCTGGCGCTGCATGGTCTCCGTGCGGCGGATGACATAGGCGGTGACGACGCCGAACACCGCCATCAGCACGATCAGCACCAGCCCCAGCCGCCAGTTGATCCAGATGCCCACGGGCACCAGCACCACCAGCGAGAAGATGGCTGCGCAATCGTCGCGGAAGAAGGAGAGCCACAGGCCCCACAGGGCGTCCACGCCCTCCAGCATCACCTTCAAGAGGCGGCCGGAATGGGTCTCGCCATGAAAGGCGAGGGGGAGCTGGAGCACGTGCTCGAAATATTGCGTCAGCACCCCGAGCCGGCGGCGGTGGGAAAGCCGGTCGGCATGGAGCGAGATGGTGACGCCCGCGCCGATGTTGAACAGGCCGAAGGCCACCCACGCCGCGAGCAGGGGCGTCAGCTCCGCGAAGGTGGGCATGCGGGCGGCGGCCTGGGCGCCGGCGAGCGCCTCGATGATGTGGCCGAAGAGGATGGGCTCGGCGAACTGCGCCATGGCCAGCAGCAGATTCGCGATGGCGAGCGCGGCGCCCATCCGCGCCTGCGGTCCGAGCAGAGAGATGGTGCGCAGATAGACGCGGATCATGTTCATGGCGGCCCCCGGCAGCTTGGGCGCTACATGAGCCGACGGCCGCCCCGCGCGCAAGCACTGCGGCCGCCCCTTCTTCCCCGCAGTCCACGTTCGGATCCTGAGCCGGAGATTGACGACCGGGCCCCGCGCCCCTATAAGCGGCGCCAACTCAGGCGGCTGCGGCGGCCGGAGCCCAGTGGGTTTTTGCGTGCCGTCCCCGCACTGCGAGGAGTCACCTCAGGCGCAAGCCGTCCCGAGCTGGGCGCCGACCTCTTGGCCGCAATGACCCGCTACGACCCAGAATTCGGAGAAGAGACCCGTGAAGCGCACCTATCAACCCAGCAAGCTCGTGCGCAGCCGTCGGCACGGCTTCCGTGCGCGCATGGCGACCCGCAACGGCCGCAAGATCATCGCCTCCCGCCGCGCGCACGGCCGCAAGCGCCTGTCCGCCTGACGGCGGGCCAGAGCGGAGCCCGGCCGATCGTGGATCAGCTCCGCAAGCGGCGTGATTTCCTGGCCGCAGCGAAGGCGGAACGCGCAGGCGTCTCCGCCTTTCTTCTGCAGGGTCGGGATCGCGGCGACGGCGGTACCGTCCGAATCGGCTACACGGTCACCAAGAAGACCGGCAATGCGGTGGTGCGCAATCGCATCCGCCGCCGCTTGCGCGAGGTGGCTCGGCAAGTAGTACCGCAGGCGGGGCGGATCGGCTACGATTACGTGCTGGTCGCCCGCGAGCAGGCCCTTTCCGCGCCTTTCGGCAGTCTTCTGAGCGATCTCGGCAAGGCCCTGCGCAAGCTGCACGACCCCGCCCGCGCCGGGCGCCCGGCCAGTGTGCGCCGGGGGCCGAAGCCCTCTGGTGGGCCCAAGGCGGGTCACGCCCCGAGGGCGCACGAAGGCGCCGAAGGCGGCGCGGGTTCCCGTTCGCCATCCCTGTCCGGCCCTGCCGATGCGCCGCCCGGCGGATCGCCGCAGGCGCGCGTATCCGGGCCGCAGGCGCTTGCGCCCGGCAGGGGCAGCGCCCCACATGGCGATTCGGGAAACTGTTCCGATCCCCACATCAGTTCCGACCCCCAGGCGCCATCCGCCGACGGAGGCCATTCGGCATGAGCGACAACCGCAACATGATCATCGCTATCGCATTGTCGGTGGCGATTCTCCTCGGCTGGCAGTTTTTCTTCGGCATGCCCCAGGCGGAGCGGCAGCGGCAGGCCGCCGAGCAGCAGCGCATCGCCGCCCAGCATGAAGCACAGAAGGCCGAGGGCGCGACCCCGGCTTCCGGTGCCGCGCCGGCGCCGGGAGCCCTGCCGGGCCCCGTGCCCCAGGCTAGCGGCGCGCCGGGCGTCACCAAGCCCATGAGCCGCGAGCAGGCGGTGGACGCCACGCCGCGCGCCCTCATCGAGACCCCGCGCCTGAAGGGCTCGATCTCGCTCAAGGGGGGGCGCGTCGACGACCTCTTGCTCACCGAGTACCACGAGACCGTGGACCCCAAGAGCCCGAACATCGTGCTGCTCTCGCCGTCGGGTGCGCCCAACCCGTTCTACGCGGAGTTCGGCTGGGCCTCGGCCGCCGGGGCCGGCGTGAAGGTGCCGGGACCCGACACGCTGTGGACCTCCGCCGGCGGTGCGCTGACGCCCCAGGCGCCCCTGGTGCTGACCTGGGACAATGGTGACGGTCTCACCTTCCGCCGCACCTTCACGGTGGACGACCACTATATGTTCGCGGTGAAGGACGAGGTGGACAACAAGACCACCAACGCCATCACCCTCTATCCCTATGCCCTGGTCTCGCGCCATGGCGTGCCGCACACCGCCGGCTTCTACATCCTGCACGAGGGCCTCATCGGCGTGCTCGGCGACAACGGCCTGCAGGAGGTGACCTACGCCAAGATGGACAAGGAGAAGCCGCAGACCTTCTCCGCCACCGGCGGCTGGCTCGGCATCACCGACAAATACTGGGCGGCGACCGTCATTCCCGAACAGAACGTGAAGTTCGACGCCAAGTTCTCCAGCGCCATGCTGGGCGGTGTGCAGACCTTCCAGACCGACTTCCTCGCCGCCCCCAAGACGGTGGAGCCGGGCGGCAGCATCGCCTCCCGCTCGCAGCTGTTCGCGGGCGCCAAGGTGGTGCAGGTGGTGGACGGCTACCAGAAGACCTACGGCATCGACCGCTTCGACCTGCTCATCGACTGGGGCTGGTTCTACTTCATCACCAAGCCTTTGTTCCTGGCGCTGGACTGGATCTACAAGCTGGTCGGGAACTTCGGCGTCGCCATTCTCATCGTGACGGTGATCCTGAAGGGCATCTTCTTCCCGCTGGCCAACAAGTCCTACGCGTCCATGGCCAAGATGAAGGCCGTGCAGCCCGAGCTCACCGCCATCCGCGAGCGCTACGCCGACGACAAGGCCCGGCAGCAGCAGGCGATGATGGAGCTGTACAAGAAGGAGAAGATCAACCCGGTGGCGGGCTGCCTGCCCATCCTTATCCAGATCCCGGTGTTCTTCGCCCTCTACAAGGTGCTGTTCGTGACCATCGAGATGCGGCACGCGCCCTTCTTCGGCTGGATCCGCGACCTCTCCGCGCCCGACCCCACCACCGTCTTCAATCTGTTCGGCCTCATTCCGTGGGATCCGGGCTCGGTTCCGGTGCTCGGTGCCTATCTGATGCTGGGCGCGTGGCCCATCATCATGGGCATCACCATGTGGGTGCAGATGAAGCTGAACCCGGCCCCGCCGGACCCGACCCAGCAGGTCATCTTCAACTGGATGCCCGTCATCTTCACCTTCATGCTCGCGCACTTCGCGGCTGGCCTGGTGATCTACTGGGCGTGGAACAACACCCTCTCGGTGGCGCAGCAGGCGCTCATCATGAAGCGCAACGGCGTGAAGATCGAGCTGTGGGACAACATCAAGGGCGCCTTCAAGAAGAAGGCGCCGGCCAAGGGCTGAGCCCGCCCACGGGGGCCTTGCGGGGCCCCCGGTTTTCTCCGCTCAAGACACGAACGGCGGCCGATGCGAATCGGCCGCCGTTCGTGCTTCAGAGCGGCGCGAGACATCTGGCGATGTCCGCATGGCCCCCCGCGCGCCGCGGCATGAACGCATGAGGCCTTGCGGGCGCGACGGGGGTCGGCGGGTCTTCAGGCGCCTGCGGCCAGCACGGCGTCCGCCGCCTCGACGAAGCCGGCGCCGCCGGGACCGGTGGTGATCCAGGCGGGCGGCTGCGGGATCTCATGGAGATAGCGCGTGACCGTGCTCACGCCCACCGCATGGGGGAAGGCCGCGAACATGGGCGCATCGTTGACGGAATCGCCCACGTAGAGCACCGCCGTCCGCGCGGCCGCCGCGTCGAGGCCATAAGCCGCAGCCAGGAAGCGTTCGGCTGCGGCCAGCTTGTCATAGCCGCCGAGCCAGCCGAGCACCCAGAGATTGTTGACCGTCGTGTCCGCCCCTTCCGCCCGGAGCGCTGCCACGATGGCGGCCCGGACGACGGCATCGTCCGGCTGCCGGAAGGCGATGCTGGTGAGGCGGAATGGCTGGTCTTCCGCAAACACGGCGCCGGTGGCGGCGCTCACCCGCGCGGCGATCTGCTTCAGACGCTGCTGCGTCGCCGCCTGCTGCTCCGCTCCGTGCCAGAACGTGCGCTCCAGGCCGTGCCCGGCGGGGGCGCGGCGGAAAAAGACGCCGCCGTTCTCGCCGATGACGCCATCCACCGGCCACATCCGGGCCATCTGGTCGCACCAGCCGGCCGGCGCCGCGGTGACGGGAATGACGATGACGCCGGCGGCCTGCAGGCGCTCCAGCGCGTCATAGGTGCGCGCGCCCAGGCGTCCGTTGAAGGTGAGCGTCTCGTCCATGTCGGTGAGCACGAAGCGGACCTTCTGGAAGGTGTCGTGCCGGGCCTCGCTCAGGGGGCGCATCCGCCGTGCTCCGGTAGCCCGCGAAATCCAAGCGGGAGGCAAAAGAAAAGGCCGACCGCGCGGGCGATCGGCCTTTGAACGAAGCGCGTGGGCGTCAGCCGCCGGCCACCGGCAGCGGAATCGGCTGCGGGCCCAGGGCCACGCGCCGCGAATCGGGCCGCTCCACCACCCGGTCCGCATAGGGCAGCTCCAGGCGCTCCCACACGTCCGACAGCGCCTTGGCGAGGTGCGCGATGAGCGCGTCGTCGTGGAAGGGGGTGGGCGTGATGCGCAGGCGCTCGGTGCCGCGCGGCACGGTGGGGTAGTTGATGGGCTGGATGTAGATGCCGTATTCGGCGAGAAGCAGGTCGCTCGCCATCTTGCAGGCCTTGGCGTCGCCCACCATCACCGGCACGATGTGGGTGGGGGTTTCCATCTGCGGCAGGCCGGCGGCGGCGAGCGCGGCCTTCACCTTGGCCACCTGGGCCCGCTGGCCCTCGCGCTCCGCCTGGGAGGACTTGAGGTGGCGCACCGAGGCAGTCGCGGCCGCGGCCACGGCGGGGGGCAGGGCGGTGGTGAAGATGAAGCCCGGCGCGTAGGAGCGCACCGCGTCGATGACGACGCGCTTGCCGGTGATGTAGCCGCCGACCACGCCGAACGCCTTGCCCAGCGTGCCCTCGATCACGTCGATGCGGTGCATGACACCGTCGCGCTCGGCCACGCCGCCGCCGCGCTCGCCGTACATGCCGACGGCATGGACCTCGTCGAGATAGGTCATGGCGCCGTATTTTTCCGCGAGATCGCAGATGCCGGCCATGGGGGCAATGTCGCCATCCATGGAATAGACGCTCTCGAAGGCGATGAGCTTCGGCCGGTCGCCGGCCGCCTTCAGCAGCTCTTCCAGGTGGTCGAGGTCGTTGTGGCGGAAGATGGCCTTCTGCCGCCCGCCGTGGCGCACGCCCTCGATCATGGAGTTGTGGTTGAGCTCGTCGGAGAACACCACGCACTCGGGAATGAGCTTCACGATGGTGGAGATGCCGGTGTCGTTGGAGATGTAGCCGGAGGTGAAGACCAGCCCCTGCTCCTTGCCGTGCAGGTCCGCCAGCTCGCGCTCCAGCGTCACGATCTCGTGGCTGTTGCCGGAGATGTTTCGGGTGCCGCCGGCGCCGGCGCCACGGGCCTGGGCCGCCTCGCACATGGCGTCAATCACCTTCGGGTGGCTGCCCATGCCCAGATAGTCGTTGGAGCACCACACCACGATGTCGCGCGGACCGCCCGGAGAGTGCCACACGGCGCGCGGAAAGTGACGTGCGTCACGCTCAATCTCGGCGAAGGTGCGGTAGCGGCGCTCCTTGCGCAGAGCGTCGATGGCATCAGCGAAGAAATGATCGTAATTCATTCCGGACCCTGCAGCGGCGCACGGATCGCGGGCGCACGATCCGGCGTTCTTTTCATGCTTATAGATACACCTTGCTCCTTGTATTGATACCAATCAAGGCCGGGCGGGCCATGCGCGGCGATCCGGCGCGCCTGCTGCCCGGAGAGCGGCGCCGCGCAATGGTTTGCCGGCGCCCGGAAGCCGCCTTGATTTTCATCAAAATGCCTCTTGCGCCGGCAGGCGGAATCCCCTAAATCCCGCTCGCCCAAATTCGCACGTGCCTGTGGTCGCGTGTCGGTCGGTAGGATCTCCGGACAAGAGGCCGGAAAGCTGCCAGGCGACCGATAGCCGGAGGGAACCGGCCCACCCCGCTCCTCAAATGCGGGGGACGTGACTTGAAGCAACGACGTAAGGGCTTTTTTGGTCTCAGCCGTCCCTCCAAAGGTCGGCGACACTGAAGAGGCGCTACATCTTGCCGGCCGTGCGGAGCGGGAATTCCCCTCTCCGAACGTGCGCAGTCTTTCCTCCCGCGGGGCATCTGCTCCCGCGGGGCTGAGCGACTGCCGTTCGGTCCCATGATGCGGCCGGTTGAGAGACCGGCGAAGCGGGCATGACCCGTGGTCGTTCCGGCGTGTCCACATCGCCGCCCGGCTGCAGGTGCGTGCCCCGAACGGGCCACCATTCCACCTTCGTGGCGAAGGCGGAAGCGGGTTCGTTCGTCCTGTCGGCGCGCGGCCTTGCCGCGCTTCAGAAGCTTCAGGTCACGGGGAGGACACCATGACCGACCGCATCCGCGAGTTCCTGCGTACCCGACGAGAGGATGGCCCCTGCGTGGTGGTGGACCTGGACGTGGTCCGCACCAATTACCAGGCCTTCGCCCGCGCCCTGCCCGACACCCGCGTGTTCTACGCGGTGAAGGCCAACCCCGACGCCGCCATCCTGAAGGCGCTGGAGGAGATGGGCTCCTGCTTCGATTGCGCCTCCACCGGCGAGATCGACATGGTGCTCGCCACCGGCGCCGGGCCGGAGCGCATCTCTTTCGGCAACACCATCAAGAAGGAGCGCGACATCGAGCGCGCCTACCGCCTGGGCGTGCGCCTGTTCGCGGTCGATTCCTACGAAGAGGTGGAGAAGGTCGCGCGCGTGGCGCCCCGCTCCAAGGTGTTCTGCCGCATCCTGTGCGACGGCGCGGGCGCCGAATGGCCGCTCTCGCGCAAGTTCGGCTGCGAGCCGGAGCTGGCGGTGGAGGTGCTGGAGCATGCCCACCGCCTGGGCCTTTCGGCCCATGGGGTGTCCTTCCACGTGGGCTCCCAGCAGAAGAACGTGCATGCCTGGGACAGCGCCCTCGCTTCCGCCGCGAAGATCTTCCGCGCGTGCGCCGAGCGCGGCATCTCGCTCTCCATGGTGAACCTGGGCGGCGGCTTCCCCACCCGCTACCTGCAGGACGTGCCGGCGGCGAAGTCCTACGGTGAGGCCATCTTCTCCTCGCTGCGCAAGCATTTTGGAAACCGTATTCCCGAGACCATTATGGAGCCGGGGCGCGGCATGGTGGGCAACGCCGGCCTCATCGAGGCCGAGGTGGTGCTCATCTCCAGGAAGGCCGACACCGACGCCATGCGCTGGGTCTATCTCGACATCGGCAAGTTCGGCGGTCTCGCCGAGACCATGGACGAGGCGATCCGCTACCCGCTGCGCACTCCGCGCGACGGGGACGACACGGCGCCTTGCGTGCTCGCCGGCCCCACCTGCGATTCGGCCGACGTCCTCTATGAGAAGACGCCCATCGAGCTGCCTTTGTCGCTCGCCATCGGCGACAAGGTCATTATCGAGGCCTGCGGCGCCTACACCACCACCTATTCGGCGGTGGCGTTCAACGGTTTCCCGCCCCTGCGGTCCTACGTGATCTGATCCGCCCGCGGCGGATGCCTCCGCCGCCCGGCAGCCCAGTCAAGCCGGCGGCGTCGCGGCCGGGATGCGCCCGCGCATCCTGCGGCCTGCCCTGCGCCTACCGGCGCGAGGCTCCCCCGGCAACGGCTCGTGCCGCCCGGAGGCGATGAGGAGGGGGTGTCCCCTCGTCTTCCGCACCGTCCCCTTCCAAGGCTGAAGCCTCCTTCAGCCCGGCCGCCCCGCGCGGCCGGGGACGGCATTCTTCACGTCTCGGCTTTGGCACGGGAGGTGCCGATGACTGACATTGTGCTGGAATCCGTGGAAGATGCGCCCGCGCGCGAGGCCCTGCTCGACCTATGCATGGGCGAGGACCGGCGGGCCAAGTCCTCCGAGCGCCTGCGCGAGGGCCGCTTGCCGGCGGCGGGGCTTGCGTTTTCGGCGCATGGACCGGACGGCCGGCTGGTGGGCACCGTGCGGCTGTGGAACGTCTCGGCCGGGCCGGGCATGCCGGCGCTGCTGCTGGGGCCGCTCGCGGTGCATCCTTGGTTCCGCAAGGACGGCCTCGGCGGCGCCCTCATGCACGCGGCCCTCGACGCCGCCCGCGAGGAGGGCCACGGCGCCGTGGTGCTGGTGGGTGATGCACCCTATTACGCGCGCTTCGGCTTTTCCACCGCCGGCACCGGCGACCTCTGGATGCCCGGCCCGTTCGCCCGGGACCGCCTGCTGGGCCTAGAGCTGAAGGCCGGGGCCCTCGCCGGCGCGCATGGGCTTATCAGCCCCACGGGCGTCGAGATCGCCCGTCCCTCCCTCGCCGAGCTCATCGCCAGCGCGCAGCGCCGCTCAGCCTGAGCCCACGCCCGCTGGCCCCCGGCGGCTTCAGATGCGTTCCGCGCCGCCCGCCGCGTGCGCGGCGCCCTGATCCAGGGCGGGCACGGGAGCCGGTGGCAGCGGCACGGAAGCAGAGCCCCTTTTCCCCCGCGCTTCGCGCGGACGCCGGGAAACGGGGCTTTGCCTATTGCGGCCGGTGCGGGCGTTAGTGCGGTCCTTCCGATCCATAGCGACCGCTTGCGGCATGTCATCCCGCAGGCCCGTGCGCCGGGCCCATGGGTCTTCGGCCATGCCCGCGGGGGGCTGGACGAAACCCGCTTGGCGCCGATTGAAAACCGGGCCGATGGTCCCGGACATAAAAAACCCCTCCTCCCGGTCGGGAGGAGGGGCAGCGATGGCACCGCGCGCGGTTCAGCGCACGATGATGTTCTTGAACTGCCAGGGGTCCTCGAGGTCGATGTCCTCCTGGAACAGCTTCTGGCGGTCGGTCAGGGGCGTCCAGTCGGTGTAGATGCCTTCCACCGGGCCGAGATAGGGCGTCTGCACCGCGAGGCAGCGATGGAAGTCGATCTCGTCGGCCTCGACGATGCCCGCGTTCGGGTTCTCCAGCGCCCACACCATGCCCGCGAGCACGGCGGAAGACACCTGGAGACCGGTGGCGTTCTGATAGGGCGCGAGCTCGCGGGCCTGCTCGATGGAGAGGCGGGAGCCGAACCAGTAGGCGTTCTTCGCGTGGCCGTAGATGAGCACGCCAAGCTCGTCGATGCCGTCGATGATCTCGTGCTCGCCCAGGATCTTCCACTTGCCCTGGAAGTGCCAGCCGTTGCCGAACATCTCGTGCAGCGACAGCACCGCGTCGTTGCAGGGATGATAGGCGTAGTGGCAGGTGGGGCGGTAGACGACGTTCTCCCCATCGCGGACCGTCAGGTAGTCGGCGATGGAGATGGCCTCGTTATGGGTGACGAGGAAGCCGTATTGCGGGCCCGGCGTGGGCGTCCAGGTGCGCACGCGGGTGGCGGCGCCGGGGGAGAGCAGGTAGATGGCTGCGCCGCAGCCCTCCTCGTGGGTGCGGGCCTCCGGCGGCAGCGCCTTCTCGTGGGTGCCCCAGCCGAGCTCGGCGGGCTGCAGCCCCTCGG
Source organism: Xanthobacter sediminis (assembly GCF_043195015.1). Classification (NCBI taxonomy): domain Bacteria; kingdom Pseudomonadati; phylum Pseudomonadota; class Alphaproteobacteria; order Hyphomicrobiales; family Xanthobacteraceae; genus Xanthobacter; species Xanthobacter sediminis. Next base: position 17,702 of record NZ_JBAFWH010000012.1, read on the forward strand.
AGACGAAGCCTTCCACCGACCACGTGTTCCAGAACTCGCCCATGGCCTTGGGATCGCGCGAGCGCTGGGTGTCGCGCTCGGCCACATGGATGCCCTTCACGCCCAGGGCGCGGGCGAACTGGGCCCATTCCTCGCGGCTGGTGGGCTCAGGCCGGTCCAGGCCGGTGTCGGCGGCGATGTTGAGCAGGGCCTGCTTCACGAACCAGGAAACCATGCCCGGATTGGCGCCGCAGGTGGAGACCGCGGTGGTGCCACCGGGGTTGCGGCGGCGGGCGTCGAGCAGGCTCTCGCGCAGCGCGTAATTGGTGCGCTCCGCATTGTCGACGGTCTCGTCGAAGTAGAAGCCCTTCCAGGGCTCGGTCACGGTGTCCACGTAGAGCGCGCCGACCTCGCGGGTGAGCTCCATGACCGCCACCGAGGACACGTCCACGGAGAGGTTGACGCAGAAACCCTGGCCGCTGCCGTTGGTGAGCAGGGGAGTGAGAAGCTCGCGGTAGTTCTCGGCCGTCACCTCGGCCTGGATGTAGCGGATGCCGCGGGCATCGAGCAAGGTGCGGTGCTCCGCCACCGGGTCGATCACCACCATGCGCTCACGGTCGAAGTCGAAGTGCCGTTCGATCAGCGGCAGCGTGCCGCGACCGATGGAACCGAAACCGATCATCACGATGGGGCCGTCGATCGTCGCGTGTACCGGCCAGTCGCTCATAATATGGAACACTCCTCCTGAATGGGCTGTCCATCTGGTGGACCGGGGCACCATGGGGGATGCAAAGCGGTGCCGTCAACAGACATTCCGCCGCGCCGCGCGCGCCGCTGCATGAAATTGCGGCAGGAGGTGCCATCGCATCTGGCCCGCTCCACTTGGAGGCAGCTTTAGATCCAGCATTTCCTGCTGCGTTGCGGCCCAGGGATGACTGCCGGAGCGCCGCAACTTGTAATCAGTGGCGGGCCTTGATGAAAGTTATCCTGCCACGGCGCTGCGCGTCATAATAACTTCATTTGTATTTTTCTGCGTTTTCCGGGCATTTTTGCTGTCCGGCGTTGACGCCTTTTCTTTCTCGGCGCGTCGGCCGGCATCGCCGCAAGAGGCGTGTGGCGTCAGGCGCCGGAAGGGCGCGGCCCGGCCGCCTGGCGGGGCATCGCGTCGACCCGCCGCAGTTCCGGGAAGAGGCGCATCCAGGCCGCAACCACCACCAGCGTGCCGATACCGCCTACCAGCCCGGCGCCCACCGGCCCGAGCAGCGCCGCCACCATGCCGGATTCGAACTCGCCGAGCTGGTTGGAGGTGCCGATGAACAGGGAGTTCACCGCGCTCACCCGCCCGCGCATCTCGTCCGGCGTGGAGAGTTGTACCAGCGAGGAGCGGATGACCACGCTCACATTGTCGGCCGCGCCGGTAACGAGCAGGGCGAGGAGCGAGAGGGTGAAGCTCTGCGAGAGGGCGAACACGATGGTGGCGACGCCGAACACCGCCACCGCCGCGAACATGGTGGGGCCCACCGCCCGGCTCAGGGGCAGGCGCATCAGCACCAGAGACATCAGCATGGCGCCTACCGCCGGTGCCGCCCGCAGCAGGCCCATGCCTTCGGCGCCCACGTGGAGCACGTCCCGCGCGAACATGGGCAGCAGGGCGGTGATGCCGCCCAGCAGCACCGCGAACAGGTCCAGCGAGATGGAGCCGAGCACCACCTTCTGCCGCCGGATGAAGGAGAGCCCCGCCAGCAGCGAGGCGAGCGTCAGTGGCCCGCGCCGTTCCCGGGGCGCGCGATGGCGGATGGCGAGGATGGCGAGGGTCGCCGCGCCGTAGAAGGTGGCGGCGCCGATGATGGGCGCGACCGGCCCCAGCACATAGGCGAGGCCGCCCAGCGCCGGGCCGATGATGGTGGCGGTCTGGATGGCGGAGGAGGAGACAGCGAGCGCTTTGGGCAGCGCCGCGCCCGGCACCAGCCGCGGCAGCAGGGCAGAGAGGGTGGGATGCTCGAACGCCCGCACTGCGCCGATGACCGCGACCGCCCCGTAGAGGCCGGCGATGCCCACCGCGCCGGTGGCGAGCCCGGCCGCGAGCCCCGCGAGGGTGGCGGTGGCGACGGCGAGGCTGGTGGCGACGATGCGTCGCCGGTCGAAGGTGTCGGCCACATGGCCCACCAGCAGCGACAGGCCGAGCATGGGCAGGAACTGGCACAGGCCCACCAGCCCGAGCGCCACGGCGCTGCCGGTGATCTCGTAGATGAGCCAGCCGATGGCGACGCCCAGCATCTGGAAGGCGAGGGAGGAGGCCACCCGGCCGATCCAGAACAGGATGAAGTCCGGATGGTCGCGCAGGCGGGCGTCGGTGGGCTGGGTCACGTGCGGGCTCCGGCGGGGGCGGCCGCTCAGGCGATCCCGTCGGAGCCTGTTGAAGCGAAGCGGATGCCGGCGCGCAAGGAAAAAGCGCGCCGGCTCCGGCGTGGGTCAGTCGCTGGCGAGGATGTGGTTGCGAACAATGGGATAGACCTGCCCCGCCCACTTGCGCCCGGAGAACACGCCGTAATGGCCGACGCCCGCCTGCATGTGGTGGCGCTTGCGGTGCGGGCGCAGGTTGCGGCAGATGTCCTGCGCGGCCACGGTCTGGCCGAGGGAGCAGATGTCGTCCCGCTCGCCTTCCACCGTGAGCAGGGCGGTGCGGCGGATGGCGCCGAAGTCCAGCGGCCGGCCGCGATAGGTCAGCTCGCCCTTGGGCAGGCGGTATTCCTGGAACACGTAGCGCACGGTCTCGAGATAGAAATCGGCGTCCAGGTCGAGCACCGCGAAGTACTCGTCATAGAAGTTCTTGGTGGTCTCGGCCTTTTCCGCCTCGCCGTCCGCGAGGTCGTTGTAGAGGTCGAAGTGCGCCTTCATGTGGCGGCTGAGGTTCATGCTGACGAAGGCGGAGAGCTGCATGAAGCCGGGGTAGACCCGCCGCCCCGAGCCGGCGAACCCGCGCGGCACCCGCGAGATGAGGTTGCGCTCGAACCACGCCATGGGCTTGGTCATGGCGAGCTTGTTCACCGCCGTGGGATTGATGCGGCAGTCGATGGGCCCGGCCATCAGCGTCATGGAGCGCGGGGTGGCGGGGTTGTTGTCCTGGGCCATGACGGCGGTGGCGACCAGCGCCTGCACGCAGGGCTGGCACACCGCCAGCAGATGCGCGCCCGGTCCCAGGATCTCCAGGAAGCGGATGACGTGCTCCACGTACTCGTCGAAGCCGAAGCGACCGGCGGAGAGGGGCACGTCGCGGGCGTTGTGCCAGTCGGTGATGTAGACGTCGTGGTCCGGCAGCAGGGTCTTGACCGTGTTGACAAGCAGGGTCGCGAAATGGCCGGAGAGGGGCGCCACCACCAGCACCCGGGGCTGGGCCACGTCGGTGTCCTTACGGAAGCGCAGGAGGGTGCCGAAGGGCAGGACGGCGGTCTTCTCCTCCCGCACGGCCACGTTCTGGTTGCCCACCTCCACGGTGCGGATGCCGAAATCGGGCCGGGCGTGGCTGAGGCCGGCGCGCTCCACCAGCTCGCAGGCGGCGGAGAAGTGGCGCAGCCCGGCGTGGGCGTAGCCGTTGACGAGGGGACCATTGATGGTCTGGCGGGCGAGCCCGGCGGCAAAGCGCATGGGCTGCATCAGGTCGGCCTGGGTCTGGTATGCCAGATACATCATGGCACCCTGCACCAACGGGCGCCGGCAGATGCCGGCCGCATCGAACACAGCAGAGACCCGGTCATATGGCTGAACCATCCTTCCGCTTCATCCCCGTCTGCCATGTCCGCACGCCGGAGATGAAACCTTAAGTTATTGTCGCAGGGGCACTTTTTCTCTTTCCTGGTGGCGAGATCAGTTGTACCTGTTGAAAGAGATATTGAAGCGGGGCGTGGTGCATTGCAACATGCTTCGTATCGGGGATCTAAGGTTCGTCGTTGCCGCCCCTGCGGCCCCGGCGCCAGGAGCCCCGCAAACATCCCTCCGTCGTCCCGAAGCCCGTGAAACAGCCGAGGCGCATGGCAAGCATGGCAACTCTCACCATCTCCAGCAAGAATTACTCATCCTGGTCGCTGCGCGGCTGGCTCTTGTGCAGGATGGCGGGCCTCGCCTTCGAGGAGGAGCGCGTGCCGGTGGACGACCCCGGCGCGCGGGCGGAGCTGCTGCTGCTGTCGCCGTCCTTCCTGGTGCCGCGCCTGGTGCTCGACGACATCACCGTCTGGGACACGCTCGCCATCGGCTCCGTCCTGGCCGAGATCTTCCCGGAGGCGGGGCTGCTGCCGGCGGACCGGGCGGTGCGCGCGCACTGCCTCTCCATCTCCGGCGAGATGCATTCGGGCTTCGCCAACCTGCGCTCGGCGCTGCCCATGAACATCAAGGCCCGCTATCCCGGCTTCAAGGTCTGGGCCGGCGCCCAGGCCGACATCGACCGCATCCTGGCCATCTGGCGCGGCTCCCTCACCGCCCACGGCGGCCCGTTCCTGATGGGCGCGACGCCGACCCTGGCCGACGCCATGTATGCTCCGGTCTGTTCGCGCTTCACCACCTACGACGTGCCGCTCGACGCCGAGACCGCCGCCTATCGCGACCGGATCATGGCGTTGCCCGCCATGCAGGAGTGGATCGCCGGCGCCTTCGAGGAGCCCGAGGAGCTGGAAGAGCTCGACGTGGAGTTCTGATCCGCCGACCGGCTACGGCGTGTCGCCGGGCCGGGTGATGGAGCGTGGGCCGTCTTCGGCGCCATGATCCGGTTGCATGCGCGGCGTGGGTGCGATTGCAACCTGTGCGTGCTGGTGGATGTGGCATGACCGACCGATACCTCCCGCCCGCGGTGCCGGAGCCGGATTCCGTCGCGCTCCCCGGGGAATGGCGTCCCGGCCGGCGGCCTTTGTGGCATCGGGCCGGGCGCGCCGCGGAGCCGCGAGGATCCGTCCAGGATCACCGCCAGACCATGTCCTGCCAGAGGTTTCCATCGATGGCGTCTTCCGCTCGTCTCCTGAAGTTCCCCCGCGTTTCCGCGTTGATGCTGGCGCTCGGCCTCGCTGCCGCGGGCGGCGCCGATGCGCTGGCGCAGGCCGCCGCCCCCGCGCAGACGACTGCTCCCGCGCAGGCCAAGAAGCCCGCGCCGGCGACAGCGCCCACGCCCGCCGCCGCCGAGGCCAACCCGCAGGCCACCACCGCCACCTATGGCGACTGGACGGTGCGCTGCGTGGCTGCCCAGCCGCAGGGCGGAAAGGTCTGCGAGGCGGCCACCGGCGTCCAGGCCCAGGGCCAGCAGGGGCTGCTGGCGCAGGTGGTGGTGGGGCGCCTCGCCAAGGACCAGCCGCCGCGCCTCGTGGTGCAGCTTCCCGCCGGCGTGTTCCTGCCGCCGGGTGCGACCCTCTATCTCGACGAGAAGACCCAGAGCGGCATCGACACCGCCTTCTCCACCTGCCCGCGCAGCTGCTTCGCCGATGTCGAGCTGAAGGCCGACCAGCTCGCCGCCCTGAAGGCGACCAAGGGGCCGGGCCGGCTGGAATTCGTGGACGGTGCCCGCAAGCGGGTGGCGGTGCCCATTTCCTTCAACGGTTTCGCCGCCGCCGCCGACGCGGCCCTCAACGCCAAGGATTGATCTGCCTGCCGGCGCCCGAAGGGACAGGCTGCCGCGGAAGTCGGCGCGTTCTTCCGTGCGGGCCGGCGGCCCTGGGCGGGGCCGGCAGCGATGTGCTATATGCCGTTGCGTCGGGCTCCGTGGGGCCCGGCGCCCTCTGTCGCGCCGCGGCTTCACGCGGCCGGCGCGCGTGGGCTCACCAGTTTCGGCTGAATGTCTCGACCCTCGGGGCGGGACCTGGGCAAGGGAGAAGACTATGAAGGCGGCTCTCATCGCGGGTGCCATGGCGCTCGCTCTCGCCGGTTGCAGCGAGTATTCCCGTCAGGACCGCGCCGTGGGCGGCGCCCTGCTCGGCGGCGGCGCGGGTGCCGCCATCGGCGCGGCGGCAACCGGCTCCGGCACCGGCGCCCTGGTGGGCGGTCTCATCGGCGCCGGCACCGGCGCCATCATCGGCGCCGAGACCACCCCCAGGGCGTGCTGGGCGCGCGACGCCTACGGCAACCGCTACCAGGTGCAGTGCCGCTGATCCTAAGCCCCGTGGCCGCGCGGCCGGGGGTGCATGGCACGGCGTGCCGCATGTAATGACGAAAGGGCGCTCGGCGGGCGCCCTTTTTTCGTTTCCGGCGAGGCCGCTGCGTCACACCTGCGCGAGGCGGGGCCGGCGGGGAACCGGCGCGATGGTCTCGCGTTATGACCGCGATGACGCGCACGGAGGATGCCATGAAGGAAACGCAACCGGCGGCTGGGCCTGCGCCCTTGCCTGCGCGGCCCGTGAGCGGGGTCCACCGGGGCTACGACACCATGGAGTTCGCCCCGCAGGAATGCGCACGTGACTTTCCGCGCCCCGCGGCGCGGCGCGTCCGGGTGCGGGTGGCGGACGAGGAGCAGGCGCTGCTGCGCCGTGTGGCGGTGGAGTTCTCCGCGAACAACGTGGTCCGCGAGGCGGCCGACGCCGATGCGTCGGAGCCGCTTCTGAGGGACGCTTCCAGCCGGATGTACCGGGATTGAGCCGGCGCCAGGGGGAACATCCGCGCATGGCAGATGCGGGGTTCCCCCATATTGTAACGCCACCGGGGGGGTGCCACACCGGGCGCGCCGGGCGTGGAGGTGGAAAGCCACCTTCGCGCGCGGTGCATGTGTCGCGAGGCTGACGTACGCCGGCGGGTGTTTCCGCTAGGCGAAGTGGGGCGGCCGCGTGACGATCCCATTGCCCTTCCCCAGGATCAGGCAGGACGAGAGAGAGGCCGGCGGCATGCGCACTCCTCATCGACGCGACATCTCCGCGCGGCAGGATCTGCTGGGCCGTGAGCTGCGGCAGCTGTTCGACGACTACAGCCAGGAAGACATGCCGGAAGAGCTGCGTCAGCTCGCGCTCAAGCTGCAGTCGGCGGTGGAGGAACGGCCCGACGCCGCGCCCGTGCAGAGTGACGTGGCCGCAGGGGCCCGGCCGCGCGCCGCCAGCGACGCCACCTCCGTTCCCGCCGGCGAGACCGAGGCGGCGGGCGTGGCGGGTAAGTCCTCCCTTACGGGCTGAATGGCGACGTCGGCGCCGCCGGATACCCGTGAAATCTCGTCCCTCTTAACCTCTCCGCAACGCCGCATCCGCCAGTGTTCCGCCCATGATGCGCGGCGGTCACTGGTATCTTTTTGCTCCGCTCGTCGGCGTGCTCCTCCTCACCGGCTGCCGCTTCGGCGAAAGCGGGCGGGAGGCTTGGCGCGTCGAGGCCGAAGAGCAGTGCCTGGCGGAGAAGGGCGTGGTGCCCTCCGCCTTCATGGAGCCTTTGTCCGCCATTGGCGGCGAGGGCGCCTGCGGCATGGAGCATCCCTTCCGCGTTCATGCCTTCGCCGAGGGCAACGTGGTGGTGGAGCCTTCCGCCCGGCTCGCCTGCCCGGTGATCCGCGAGCTCGACGCCTGGGTGCAGCAGGTGGTGGAGCCGGCCGCCGAGGCGTGGCTGGGCCAGCCGGTGGTGGCTGTTCGCCAGATGTCCTCCTACTCCTGCCGCAACATGAACGGGCAGGCCAACACCAAGATTTCCGAGCACGCCTTCGGCAATGCGCTGGATGTGGGCGCCTTCCGCACCGCCGACGGGCGCTGGATCACCGTCAAGGACGGCTGGAAGGGCAAGCCGGAGGAACGCGGCTTCCTGCTGCAGGTGCAGGCGGGCGCCTGCGACCGCTTCACCACCGTGCTCGCGCCCGGCTCCAACGTCTTCCATTACGACCACATCCATGTGGACCTGATGCGGCACGCCAAGGGCCGCACCATCTGCAAGCCCGCGCCAAAGCCCATGCCGGCTCCCGCCATGGCGGCCATGCAGCCCCTGCCGGCCGCGCTGCCCGCCCAACCGCCGATGCAGCCGGAGCCCCCGCAGGCGGCGCCGGAACCCGTGCCCGAGCCGCCGCGGCCGATGGCGCAGCCGCCGGTCTATGCGCCGCAGCCCGTCTATGCGCCGGACCCGCCCCCTGCGCCGCTGCCGCCCCAGTCGCAGCCCCGCCGCGCCCCAGCGCCCCGGCCGGGGCCGAACCAGCTGCCGCCCGGCTGGCAGGTGGGCCCCGAGGGCCAGCGCCCGCCCGGTCCCATGTCCTATGTGCCCGGCGGTGGCGATGTCACGGGTTCCGTGCCCAAGCGCAAATATTATTCGGCGCCGGCGCCCCAGCCTTCCACCATCCCCCTGCCGCAGGCGCGGGCGGGCGAGGACTGAGGACCCGCCCCCGAGCGACCGCCAACGCCGGGAGTACCGGGCGGGGCGGCACGCCCCGGAACGACGGGGGCGCTCCATGGCACCGAGGACGACACCGACGCCCCGTGGGGGAAGCCTGCGGCCGCGTCCCGGCTTCGTGGGCATCGACGGTTGACGTGGCGGCTGGATCTGCGCGCGCTGGGACGGCGGATCGCGCCTGGAGCTGAGCCGCCTCGCCCGGCTTCAGGATCTCTTCGCGGAGCAGCCCCTTCCGGTGGTCGCCATCGATATCCCCATCGGCCTGCCGGAAAGGGTGGGGCCGGGCGGGCGCGTGCCCGAGGGGCTGGTGCGACCCCTGCTCGGCGCGCGGCAATCCTCCGTCTTCTCCGTGCCCGCGCGGGCGGCGGTCACGGCGGGCCTTGCGGCGGGAGAGGACGAGGGCACGCGCTATCGCACCGCCTGCGCCGCGGCCCGCGCCACCTCCGATCCGCCGCGGGCGGTGTCCAGGCAGTGCTTCCACCTGTTCCCGAAGATCGGCGAGGTGGATGCCCTGCTGCGCGCGCGGCCGGAGCTCGCCGGCAGGGTGCATGAATGCCACCCGGAAGTGGCCTTCTGGGCCATGAACGGCGGGCGGCCCCTGGCGCTGCCGAAGAAGGTGCGGAATCGCCCCCACCCGCCGGGGCTGGAGCTGCGACGGTCTCTGCTCGCGTCCCATGGAATACCGATGGATGCGCTTGTGGCGCAATGCGCCCTTGCGCTCCAAGCAGGGCTCGATGACCTGATCGATGCGTGTGCCAGCGCGTGGAGCGCCAAAAGAGTGGCATATGGCAAGGCTTTGCGCTTTCCCGATCCGCCGGAGCGCGACATTTTCGGCCTGCCGGTTTGCATCATGGCCTGAGGGGCGTATTGCCTTTAGTCGAATTCCGAAAAAGCCGTCACGCTCGCTATGCGCCACGAGAAGACTGACTGAGGAAGCCCTCGGGGGAACGCCGCCATGCCTCAAGATCGTATTCGCCTCGCCTCCCTGCGTGACAAGATCGTGTCCGCCGAGGAAGCCGCCAGCCACATCAAGGACGGGATGATCCTCGGCATGAGCGGGTTCACCCGCGCCGGCGAGGCGAAGGCGGTGCCCATGGCGCTCGCCGCCCGTGCCAAGGAGGCCCACGCCAAGGGCGAGCCGCTCAAGATCACCCTCATCACCGGCGCCTCGCTGGGCAACGACCTCGACAAGCAGATGGCGGAAGCCCACCTGCTCTCGCGCCGCATCCCCTTCCAGTCGGACCCGGCGCTGCGCAAGGCCATCAATTCCGGCGAGGTGATGTTCGTCGATCAGCACCTCTCGGAGACGGTGGAGCACCTGCGCACCCGCCAGCTCGGCCCCATCGACGTGGCGGTGATCGAGGCGGTGGGCATCACCGCGTCGGGCGGCATCGTGCCCACCACCTCGGTGGGCAATTCGGCCACGTTCGCCATCCTGGCGGAGAAGGTGATCGTCGAGATCAACCTGACCCAGCCGGCCGAGCTGGAAGGCCTGCACGACATCTACATCCCCACCCGCCGTCCGTTCCGCGAGCCGATCCCGGTGGTGACGCCCGAGAGCCGCGTGGGCCTGCCCTTCATCCCGATCCCGCCGGAGAAGATCGCGGCCATCGTCATCACGGAGAAGCTGGATTCGGCTTCCAATGTGCTGCCGCCGGACCACGAGACCGCGGCCATCGCCTCCCACCTCATGGAATTCCTGAAGCACGAGGTGAAGATCGGCCGCCTCACCGAGCGGCTGCAGCCGCTCCAGGCGGGCATCGGCACCATCGCCAACGCGGTCATGCACGGCTTCATCGAGAGCCCCTTCCATGACCTCACCATGTATTCCGAGGTGCTCCAGGATTCGACCTTCGACCTGTTCGACGCCGGAAAGATGAATTTCGCCTCCGGCTCGTCCATCACCCTGTCGAAGGCCAAGCACGACCAGGTGATGCCTCATATCACCGATTACAAGTCGCGCCTCATCCTGCGGCCGCAGGAGATCTCCAACCATCCGGAGATCATCCGCCGCCTCGGCATCATCGGCATCAACACGGCGCTGGAGTTCGACATCTACGGCAACGTGAACTCCACCCACGTGGGCGGCACCCACATGATGAACGGCATCGGCGGCTCCGGCGATTTCGCGCGCAATGCCTATCTGTCGGTGTTCGTCACCAAGTCCATCGCCAAGGGTGGGGCGCTCTCCTCCGTGGTGCCCATGGCGAGCCACGTGGACCACACCGAGCACGACGTGGACATCCTCATCACCGAGGTGGGCCTCGCCGACCTGCGCGAGCTGGCGCCGCGCGAGCGGGCGCGCGTCATCATCGACAATTGCGTGCACCCCACCTTCCGCGAGGAGATGGAAGACTATTTCACCCGCGCCACCGCGCGCGGCGGCCACACGCCCCACCTCATCGAGGAGGCCCTCTCCTGGCACGTGCGGGCGCGCGAGACCGGCTCCATGCACGCCAAGGCGGAACGCAAGATCGCCTGAGCGCGGCCCCCGCGCACGCGTGAACGGCCCTCTCCCCCGGTGGGGGAGGGGCAAGGGACTGGCCGAAGGGACTGGCCGCGGCCGGCTTTTCCCGGCATGAACCTGCCCATGAGCATCGGTGTCTTCGATTCGGGAAGCGGCGGCCTCACGGTCATGCGCGCCCTCGATGCGGCCCTTCCGGACCGGAACCTCGTCTATCTGGGCGACCATGCCCACGCCCCCTACGGCGACAAGTCACCCCAGGAGATCTACGCCCTCACCGTGCGCGCCGTGGAGCGCCTGTTCCGCGAGGGTTGCGGGCTGGTGGTCGTCGCCTGCAACACGGCGGCGGCGCGCGGCCTGCGCCGGCTGCAGCACGAATGGCTGCCCGGCGCCTATCCCGCGCGGCGGGTGCTCGGCGTCATCGTGCCGGTGGTGGAAGAGGTGACGGGCGTGCCCTGGGTCGCCGACCAGCCGCCGCTCGCCCGCCCGGCCGGGGAGGCGGAGGTGGCGGTGGCCGTGTTCGCCACCCGCCAGACGGTGGAGAGCGGCGCGTTCGCGGGGGAGATCCACAAGCGGGCGCCCCATGTGGAGGTGTGGCAGCAGGCCTGCCCCAGCCTCGTGCCGCTGATCGAGGACGATGCGGGGGAAGCAGACCTCGCCCGCGCAGTCGAGGGCTATGCGGCCGATCTGCTGGCGGGGATGAGGGGCCGCGCGCCCGATGTCTGCATCCTCGGCTGCACCCACTATCCGCTGGTGGAGCCGCTGTTCCGCCGGGCCCTGCCGGCCACGACGCGCATCCTCTCCCAGCCGCAGGTGACCGCGCGCAGCCTTAAGGCCTATCTCAGTCGGCACCCGGAATTGGACACGGCCGGCACCGGTGCCCGCACGTTTCTCACCACGGGCGATCCGGCCCTGGCCTCGCGCATCGCCTCGCGCTTCTTCGGCCGCACGGTGGCCTTCGCGCCGGCGCCGTAATGCGTTTTCAAGCGACGTGGGTCCCGGTTCGCGTGAAGAAAGCGCGTAAACTCAATAATCCGGAGTGACTTCCGCGAGCCGGCACCAGCGGAAAATGCCTTGATGCAGAAGGCCCGCGCGTCCCCGCGGGCCGTCTTGGGCTCCTGGCCGGGCCCGAGCGGATTTCAGCGGAACCCGCCCGGCGCCGGCCGAAGGCCGGGCCGATGACGTGATGCCCCCGAAGGCTGGCTGTTCAGGCCGCCGCGGCCGCGCCGGTGGCGGCGCTGATCTCGCGCTTCATGGCCGCGATGGTGGCGGCATAATCCTTGGCGCCGAAGATGGCGCTGCCGGCCACGAAGGTGTCCGCCCCCGCTGCCGCGATGGCGCCGATGTTGTCCACCTTCACCCCGCCGTCGATCTCCAGGCGGATGTCGCGGCCGGTGGCGTCGATGCGCGCGCGGATTTCCTTCAGCTTGCCGAGGGCGCCGGGAATGAACGCCTGCCCGCCGAAGCCGGGGTTCACCGACATCACCAGCACCAGGTCGAGCGCGTCCAGCGTGTAGTCGAGCACCGAGAGGGGGGTGGCGGGGTTCAGCACCAGCCCCGCCTTCACGCCCTTGGAGCGGATGAGCTGGAGCGAGCGGTCCACATGCTCGCTCGCTTCCGGATGGAAGGAGATGAGGTCGGCGCCCGCGCCCGCGAAGGCCTCGATCATGCCGTCCACCGGCTTCACCATCAGGTGCACGTCGATGAAGGCGTCGGTGGCCTTGCGCAGGGACTGAAGCACCAGCGGACCGATGGTGAGGTTGGGCACGTAATGGTTGTCCATTACGTCGAAATGGATCCACTCGGCCCCGCCCGCGAGCACCGCATCGACCTCCGCGCCGAGGCGGGCGAAGTCGGCCGAGAGGATGGACGGGGCGATGATGGGGTGCGCGCGGGCCATGGGAGCCTCCTCGATGCTCTGGATGTGCGGTCTTCATAGCCGGCCTCGGGCCGGTTCTCCACGGCGGGGCGATGAAAGGTGCGTGTCGTCCCGCCGGCCGGGGTTTCGTGGAGGGTGCTCCCGGAGCCCCGGCTCTTGGCCCGCCCGGCGGCTTCGTGCCGGGACGCCACGGTCCCTGCCCGTGGTTCCTCCCACCGCTCCCGCACGGCACCTGGGCCTGCCCGATCGGCAACGGTCCGAAGATCGGCGCCGATGGCCTCAGTGCACCGTCTGGGCGAGGCTGCCGGCGGCGTAGCGCCGGGCCATGTCGTCGAGCTCGATGGGGCGGACCTTCTCGGCCTGGCCGGCGGAGCCGAACGCCTCGAAGCGGGAGATGCACACCTTCTTCGCCTCGTCCATGGCGGCGATGAGGAACTTGCGCGGGTCGAACTCGGAAGGGTTCTTCGCCGCCACCCGGCGGATGGCGGCGGTCATGGCGAGGCGGATGTCGGTGTCGATGTTCACCTTGCGCACGCCGTGGCGGATGCCTTCCTGGATCTCCTCCACCGGCACGCCGTAGGTCTCCTTGATGTCGCCGCCGTGGGCGCGGATCTCCTCCAGCAGATCCTGGGGCACGGAGGAGGAGCCGTGCATCACGAGGTGGGTGTCAGGAATGCGCTGGTGGATGGCCTTCACCTGCGCGATGGAGAGGATGTCGCCGGTGGGCTTGCGGGTGAACTTGTAGGCGCCGTGGGAGGTGCCGATGGCGATGGCCAGGGCGTCGCACTGGGTCGCCTTCACGAACCGGGCGGCCTCGTCCGGATCGGTGAGGAGCTTGGAATGGTCGAGCGCGCCCTCGGCGCCGTGGCCGTCCTCGGCCTCGCCCCTGCCGGTCTCCAGGGAGCCGAGGCAGCCGAGCTCGCCCTCCACCGAGACGCCCACCGCATGGGCGAGCTCCACCACCTTGGCGGTGACGGCGGCGTTGTAGTCGTAGTCGGCGGGGGTCTTGCCGTCCTCCTTCAGCGAGCCGTCCATCATCACCGAGGAGAAGCCGGAGCGGATGGCCGCGAGGCACACGGCGGGGGAGGCGCCGTGGTCCTGGTGCATCACCACGGGGATCTCGGGATAGGCCTCCACGGCGGCGGCGATGAGGTGGCGCAGGAACGGCTCGCCCGCATATTTGCGCGCCCCGGCCGAGCCCTGGAGGATCACCGGCGACGAGGTGGCGCGGGCCGCCTCCATGATGGCCTTCACCTGCTCCATGTTGTTCACGTTGAAGGCCGGAAGGCCGTAGGAATGCTCCGCCGCATGATCGAGCAGCTGGCGCATGGACACGAGGGCCATCATCCTCTCCTTGGGTTCGCGATATCGTTCGTTCGGGAGCGCGGCGCGCTCGCCCCTCTCTGCGCTATTCACGCCGTCGCGCGGCGCACGGCGTCGGCCACCTTCTCGGCGGTGAAGCCGAATAGGGGCCACAGGTCCTTCTCCGGCGCGGATTCTCCGAAGCGGTCGATGCCGATGGCGGTGACGGCGGAGGAGGAAAGCCCGCGCCAGCCCCGCGTCACTCCCGCCTCCACGGTCACGATGGGCACCATGTCCGGCACCAGGGCCGCGCGCGCCGCGGCGGGGAGCGCCTCGAACCGCTCGCGGCAGGGCATGGAGACGAGCCGGGTGGAGATGCCCTCGGCCTGCAGCAATTCGGCGGCGGCGGCGGCGAGCTTCACCTCGGAGCCGGTGGCCACCAGCACCGCCTGCGGCGTGCCGGCGCCTTCGCGCAGCACGTAGGCGCCCTCCGCCATGGCATCCGCCTGGGCGGGGGTGTGGGCCCAGGTGGGCAGGTTCTGGCGCGAGAGGATGAGGGCGGTGGGCCCGTCCCTGCGCGAGAGGGCGGAGCGCCACGCCGCCAGCGTCTCCACCGTGTCCGCCGGCCGCCACACGTCGAGATTGGGGATGAGGCGCAGGCTCTCCACATGCTCCACCGGCTGGTGGGTGGGCCCGTCCTCCCCGAGGCCGATGGAATCATGGGTGAGGATGTAGATCACCCGCTGCCCCATCAGAGCGCTCATGCGCATGGCGTTGCGGGCATAGTCCGAGAACACCAGGAAGGTGGCGACGAACGGGATGAAGCCGCCGTGCAGCGCGATGCCGTTGGCGATGGCCGACATGCCGAACTCGCGCACGCCGTAGAGCACTTGGTTGCCGGCCGGGTCGCGCGTCACCGGGGTCGCGCCGGGATAGGTGGTGAGGTTGGAGTGGGCGAGGTCCGCCGAGCCGCCCAGGAATTCCGGCACGGCGGGGGCCAGCGCCGCCAGCGCCTGCTGGCTCGCCTTGCGGGTGGCGATGCTCTCCCTTTTGGCGATGGCGGCCTCCAGGGCCGCTGCGAAGGCGGGCGCGAACGCGTCCGAAAGGTCGCCGGCAAGGCGGCGGCGGAACTCGGCCGCCTCCTGCGGATAGGCCCGCTCATAGGCGGCCATGCGCGCCTTCCAGGCCTGCTGGCGGGCGGCGCCGGCCTTGCGGGCGTCCCAGGCGGCATAGATCTCCGCCGGCACCTCGAAGGGGGCGTGCGCCCAGCCCATGGCGTCGCGGGTGCGGGCGATCTCCTCCGGACCCAGCGGCGCGCCGTGGGTATCCTGGTGGCCCTGCTTGGTGGGGGCGCCGCGGCCGATGACGGTCCGGCAGCAGATGAGGGAGGGCCTGCCCGTCTCGGCGAGGGCGGCTTCCACGGCGGCGGCGATGGCGGCGGGGTCGTGGCCGTCCACCGCCCGCAGCACCTGCCAGCCGTAGGCCTCGAAGCGGGCGGGGGAGTCGTCCGGGAACCACTCCTCCACCTTGCCGTCGATGGAGATGCCGTTGTCGTCGTAGAAGGCCACGAGCTTGCCGAGGCCGAGCCGCCCGGCCAGCGAGCACACCTCGTGGCTGATGCCCTCCATGAGGCAGCCGTCGCCCAGGAACACGAAGGTGCGGTGATCGACGATGGAAAGGCCCGGCCGGTTGAACTGGGCGGCCAGCGTCTTCTCCGCCAGCGCCATGCCCACCGCATTGGCGAGACCCTGGCCGAGCGGGCCGGTGGTGGTCTCCACGCCGGGCGTCATGCCCACTTCCGGATGGCCGGGGGTCTTTGCATGGAGCTGGCGGAAGCGCTTCAGCTCGGCGACGGGCAGGTCGTAGCCGGTCAGGTGCAGCAATGCATAGATGAGCATGGAGCCGTGCCCGTTGGAGAGCACGAAGCGGTCGCGGTCCGGCCATGCCGGATCGGAGGGGTTGTGCCGCAGGTGCTGGCGCCACAGGACGGCGGCGATCTCCGCCATGCCGAGCGGCGCGCCGGGGTGGCCGGACTTCGCCTGCTCCACCGCGTCCATGGCCAGTGCCCTGAGGGCGGCGGTCACGAGCCAGGAGAGCGAGCCCGGCGCGCCGGGGGCGGGCGCGGGGGCCGGTTGGGTCGGCATGGCGTGGGCGGTCATGGTCTTCTCTCCCTGTGGCGGCGCCCGCCGGCCTGCTCCATGGCGCGCGGCGGGCTGGATTCTCGTGGGGTGCCGTTGGCCGGTCGGCGCGCGGCCGGCATCGGGGCGGCACCGCGCCCCGCGGGAAAGCGCCCGCGCCGCGATCCGGGCACGCGGCGGGGATGTGGGGGAGGATGGCTGCCACGCGTCCCAGGGCTCTTGGAACGTGCCATCCTCCCCCGTCTCCCCCACGCGCGTGGGAGAGGGGCCGCGGCCTGCTTCCCGTCCGTCGGGAAGGGGCCGCGAGGGCTCGGGCCGGGGCACCGCGGGCGAGAGAACGCGTTCGCCCGAAGCCGGCGCCCCGGCCCGTCGCCGGGCTCATTCGGCCCGGCGTTTGCGGTCCATCAGCTTCATGATGAGCGGGGTGAGCAGGAGCTGCATGGCGAGGTCCTGCTTGTTGCCGGGGATGACGATGGAATTCGCCCGCGACATGAAGCTGTTGTGGATCATGGAGAGCAGGTACGGGAAATCGATGCCGTGGGGGTCGCGGAAGCGGATCACCACCATGGATTCGTCCGGCGTCGGGATCCACCGCGCGATGAAGGGGTTGGAGGTGTCCACCGTGGGCACGCGCTGGAAGTTGATGTCGGTCTCGGTGAACTGCGGGCAGATGTAGCGCACGTAGTCCGGCATGCGGCGCAGGATGGTGTCGGTCACGTCTTCCGTGGAATAGCCGCGGGTCGCCTTGTCGCGGTGGATCTTCTGGATCCATTCGAGGTTGATGACCGGAACCACGCCGATCTTCAGGTCCGCATGCTGGGCGATGTTGATGTCGTCGGTCACCACCGCGCCGTGCAGGCCCTCGTAGAACAGCACGTCGGTGCCTTGCTCCACGTCCTCCCAGCCGGTGAAGCGGCCGGGCTCGGCGCCGTAGAGCTTGGCCTCGCCCGCGTCGTGCACATAGTGGCGGAAACGGCCGGAGCCGGTGGCGCCGTAGTCCCGGAACAGGGTTTCCAATTCGCCGAGCAGGTTGGTCTGCGGCGAGAAGTGGCTGAAGTGCTTGTTGCCCTTGGCCGCCTCTGCGGCCATCAGCTCGCGCATCTCGAGGCGGTCGTGGCGGTGGAAGGCGTCGCCCTCCACATAGGCCGCCTTCACGCCCTCGCGGCGGAAGATCTGCTCGAAGGTGCGCTTGACCGAGGTCGTCCCCGCGCCCGACGAGCCGGTGACGACGATGATGGGATGCTTGACCGACATTTTGAGCCCCGCCGGAAAGTCAGATGAACAGCCCGCGCCGCGCGAACAGGGGAGAGCGCTCGCCGTGGCCGGCGGGCGCGAGGTGGTAGCGCGCGACGCGGGCCACCTCGTCCCTGGCGCCGAACACGAACGGCACCCGCTGGTGCAGGGCGTTCGCGGTGCGCTCCAGGATGGCCGTGCGCCCGTCGGTGGCGGCGCCGCCCGCCTGCTCCATCAGGAAGGCGACGGGGAAGGCCTCGTAGAGCAGGCGCAGGCGGCCGTGGGCGTAGCCCTTCCGGCTGTCGCCGGGATAGAGATAGACGCCGCCGCGGCGGAAGATGCGGTGTGCGTCCGCCACCATGGAGGCCACCCAGCGCATGTTGAAGTCGCGCTCGCGCGGGCCGGACTTGCCGGCGAGGCAGTCGTCCACATAGGCCCGCACCTGCTCGTCCCAGTGGTGGTAGTTCGACATGTTGATGGCGAACTCGGCGAGCCCCTCCTTCACGCTCACGCGCGCATCGGCGAGGCGGAAGTCGCCGGCGCGGTCGAGCGCGAAATGCCAGGTGCCGGCGCCCACCGTCAGCATCAGCGCCACGTGCGGCCCATAGACCACATAGCCCGCGGCGAGCTGGTCGCGCCCGCCCTGGAAGAAGGCGGCGGCATCGCCGGCGGCGGTGCCCTCGGGCCGGCGGAACACGGCGAAGATGGTGCCCACGGACATGTCGGTGTCGATGTTGGACGAGCCGTCGAGCGGGTCGATGGCCACCAGCAGCGGCGCATCCGCGTCGAGCACCACGCTCGCCTCGTTCTCCTCCGAGGCCACGGCCGCCACGGGCGCCTCGGCGAGGGCGGCGATGACGATGTCGTTGGCGATCACGTCGAGCGCCTTCTGCCCCTCGCCCGCCTCGCCGCTGGAAAGGGTGGCGGCGAGATCGCCGCCGAGCGGGCCCTCGCCGATCTTGGCGGCGAGCGCCACGGCGCCCTTCGCCAGCGCTTCGACCGCGCGGGCCACCTGCCGGCGGGCGCCGTCACCGCCCGCCCATTCATCGAGCGCGGCGGCAAGGGTGATGCCGGGCGCGGCACGGCTTTCGGCGGCCGGCGCCGCCTGAGGCTCCAACATGGCGTTCTTCTCCCTGGGTCTTCGGCCCTGCGGCCCGTTCGGCGGGCCGTCATGTGGTCTGATGTGTATCGAACTTTAGTCTTAAATGCGTGCGGCGGCGTGCGGCGTATCGATGCCGCCGGAGAACACGCGGCTTGCCCGCACGTCGCCCTCGGTAAGGGTCTCCAGCGCCGCGCGGTCGGTGAGGCCGCCGGAGTCGAACAGGCGCAGCGACTGGCGCAGGCGCATGCGGTCGAAGGCGTTGCGGATGGAGCGGGCGTTGGCGAAATTGGGCTGCGCGCGGCGCGTCGTCACATATTCCGCGAGCGCCTGCTCGGCCTCGGGGCTGAAGCGGTAGTCGGCCGCCTCGGCCATGGTCCTGGCGATGGCCACCAGCTCGTCGTCCTCATAGTCCGGGAAGTCGATGTGGTGGGCGATGCGGGAGCGGAAGCCGGGATTGCTTTCGAAGAAGCGGTCCATGCGCTCCTTGTAGCCGGCGAGGATCACCACGAGGTCGTCGCGCTGGTTCTCCATCACCTGCAGCAGGATCTCGATGGCCTCCTGGCCGTAGTCGCGCTCGTTCTCGGGCCGGTAGAGGTAATAGGCCTCGTCGATGAACAGCACGCCGCCCATGGCCTTCTTCAGTATTTCCTTGGTCTTCGGCGCGGTGTGGCCGATGTACTGGCCGACCAGGTCGTCGCGCGTCACCGAGACCAGATGCCCGCGCCGCACATAGCCGAGGCGGTGGAGGATCTGCGCCATCTTGAGGGCGACCGTGGTCTTGCCGGTGCCGGGGTTGCCCGTGAACGTCATGTGGAGCGTGGGCGCGCCGGCGGTGAGGCCCAGCGCCGCGCGGGCGCGGCCGATGACGAGATGGGCCGCGATCTCGCGGATGCGCCGCTTCACCGGCTTCAGGCCGATCAGCTCGGCTTCGAGGTCGGCCAGGAACTCCGGCACCTCGCTCTCCTGGAAGAGAGCACCGAGGTCGAGCCTGCCGTCGGCGTCCCCCGCCGGCAACGCGGCGGTCGGGGCGGAGAGGGTTGCGTCAAGCATCGCTCGATCCTCGGCTAAGTTGCGCGGTGGGAACAGCCGCGCTGGTGAAGCGGGTGGTGAAGCGAACGGACCGCGAGGGGTCTCACGGGTCCTGTCCGACCCCACGGCGCCGGCCGAAGGCCGGGCCGTGGAGCATTGGGGCGGCCGCCCGCGGAGGCAGACGGGTCGCGGGCGGCCGGCGCGTCAGTTCGAGGTCAGCGCGCCTCGAACTGGGCGCGATGGCGCATGGCGTAGCGCTGGATGCGGCCTTCCCCCTCGGTGCGGTCGAGGCGGAAGCCGTCCTCCTTCTCCGGCCGCTGCACGAGGAAGGAGAGGCGCACCGTCTCCCAGCCGCGGGTGGAGTCGAAGGCGTTCACCCGCACATAGAGGTTCGGGAAGGTGGCGCGGCAGGCGGCGATCTCGCCGAACACGCCGGCCGCGTCCTTCAGGTCGAACATGGGCAGGCCCCACATCTCCCAGTAATTGTTCCGGGGGTGCGGATCATCAGTGTATTCGACCGAGACCGCCCAGCCCTGTTCCAGGCAATACTGCACCTGGGCCTTGATCTGGGTGTCGGTCAGGTCCGGCAGGAAGGAGAAGGTTCCTTGGGTGATGCGCATCTTCTCTCTCCTCAGGCGACGGACGCGGTGGGCACGTAGTCGGACGTGTCGGTAGAGGCGTAGTTGAATGTCACCTCGCCCCAGGTATCGAGCGCGGCCTTGAGCGGGGCGCACGATCTGGCGGCCTGGATGAGGATCTCCAGGCCCTCGTTCTTGATGTCCCGGCCCTCGTTGCGGGCGAGGATCATGGCTTCGAGGGCCACGCGGTTGGCGGTGGCGCCGGCCTGGATGCCGTCCGGGTGGCCGATGGTGCCGCCGCCGAACTGCAGCACCACATCGTCGCCGAACAGGTCGATGAGCTGGTGCATCTGGCCGGCGTGGATGCCGCCGGAGGCCACCGGCATCACCTTGCGCAGGCCTGCCCATTCCTGGTCGAAGAACAGGCCGCGGGCGAGGTCGGTCTTCGTCGTCATTTCGCGGCAGACGTTGTAGTAGCCCTGCACGGTCATGGGGTCGCCTTCCAGCTTGCCCACCGCGGTGCCCGCATGCAGGTGGTCGACGCCGGCGAGGCGCAGCCACTTGGCGATGACGCGGAAGGAGACGCCGTGGTTCTTCTGCCGCGTGTAGGTGCCGTGTCCCGCGCGGTGCATGTGCAGGATCATGTCGTTCTCCCGGCACCAGTGGGAGATGGACTGGATCGCGGTCCATCCCACGATGAGGTCCACCATCACGATGGCGGAGCCCAGCTCCTTCGCGAACTGGGCGCGGCGGTACATCTCCTCCATGGTGCCGGCGGTGATGTTGAGGTAATGCCCCTTCACCTCCCCGGTCTCGGCCTGGGCCTTGTTGACGGCTTCCATGCAGTAGAGGAAGCGGTCGCGCCAGTGCATGAAGGGCTGGGAATTGATGTTCTCGTCGTCCTTCACGAAGTCGAGGCCGCCCTTCAGCGCCTCGTAGACCACGCGGCCGTAGTTCTTGCCGGAAAGGCCGAGTTTCGGCTTGGTGGTGGCGCCCAGGAGCGGGCGGCCGAACTTGTCGAGGCGCTCGCGCTCCACCACGATGCCCGTGGGCGGGCCGCGGAATGTCTTCACATAGGCCACCGGCAGGCGCATGTCCTCCAGGCGGGCGGCCTTCAGCGGCTTGAACGAGAACACGTTGCCGATGATGGAGGCGGTGAGGTTCGCGATCGAGCCTTCCTCGAACAGGTCGAGGTCGTAGGCCACGTAGCAGAAATACTGCCCCGGCTGGCCGGGCACCGGCTCCACTTTGTAGGCCTTGGCGCGGTAGACGTCGGCGGCGGTGAGGCGGTCGGTCCACACCACGGTCCAGGTGGCGGTGGAGCTTTCGCCCGCCACTGCGGCGGCGGCCTCGACGGGGTCCACGCCGTCCTGGGGGGTGATGCGGAACAGGGCGAGGACATCGGTGTCCTTCGGCTGGTAATCGCCGTCCCAGTAGCCCATCTGGGCGTATTTCAGCACGCCGGCGGCGTACCTCTTCTTCGCGTCCTTGATCTGCCCGATGGCGGCGTCGGCACCCATGTTGGCGGCCCTCCTGTCTTGTTGGACAAAAGTTGCATCGGGTCGCGGATTAGGTAAATTTGAATGATCTGAATTTCGCATTCACGATATCTGAATATGGCAGTGCACTGGACCCTGAAGCAGCTCCGCATCGTGGCCCTCGCCGCGGCCTCCGGCTCCTATGCCAAGGCCGCGCAGGAGCTGAATTTGAGCCCGCCCGCCGTCACCGCGCAGATGAAGGCGCTGGAGGAGGCGCTGGGGGTGCCGGTGTTCGAGCGGATCGCCGGCAGGCTGCGACCGACCGCCGCGGGAAAGGAGCTGGTTGCTGCATCGCAGCGCGTGTTCCAGGCCCTCGGCGAGGCGGAACGGGCCATTTCCGCCCTCAAGAGCCCCGACGCCGGCGCGGTGGTGGTGGGCGTGGTCTCCACCGCCAAATACTTCGCGCCCATGGCGCTGGCCGCCTTCCGCAGGCGCCATCCGGGCATCGAGCTGAAGCTCGTCATCGGCAACCGGGCGGAGATCATCTCCGGGCTCGCCTGCCTTGATCTCGACCTCGCCGTGATGGGGCGCCCGCCCGCCGATCTCGATGCGGAGATGGAGGTGATCGGCGACCACCCGCACGTCATCATCGCGCCCACCGACCACCGGCTGGTGGGCCGCCGCCTTTCCCCCACCGATCTTGCGCGCGAGCCGTTCCTGATGCGGGAGGAGGGCTCGGGCACGCGCATCCTGATGGCGCGGGTGTTCGAGGAGGCGGGCGCGCCGGCGCCGCCCATCGCCATGGAGATCGGCTCCAACGAGACCATCAAGCAGGCGGTGATGGCGGGGCTGGGAGTCAGCTTCATCTCCGCCCACACGGTGGCGGCGGAAGTGGCGGACGGGCGCCTCGCGGTGCTGGAGGTGGCCGGGCTGCCGGTGATTCGCCAATGGCTGGTGGTGCGCGCGCGGGAAAAACGCCTGCTGCCGGCGGGCCGCGCGCTCCAGGCCTTCCTGGCCGAGGAGGGGCAGGCCTTCTTGCCGCGCATGCGGCCGGGTCCGAAAACATGAACGGCGGGCGTGCCGAGGCACGCCCGCCGCAGGAAGGGACGATCAGGGCGGCGAGAATCCCTTCCTTTCCGAACGCCCCCAGCGAGGGGGGCGAGGTTCAACCCTCGGGTCGTGGTCCGGGCCACCGGGGGGCGGCGGCGCGGCAGCGGCGGGAGAGAGGTGGCAGATCCCTGCCATGGATGTCCCCGGTTCGGGGGGCATTTCGAAAGCGTGACATACGCGGCGAAAGTGGGCAGCGAGCGTGCCGGAGCACGCCCGCTGCCGGGAAGGGACGATCAGGGCGGCGAGAATCCCTTCCCTTTCAAGAACCCCGGTCCGGGGCTGTCCTCAATCCTCGGTGCCGGGCCCGGGGCCGCCGGGTGGCGGCGGGAAGCGTCCGCCCGGCGGCGGCAGCAGGGCGGGGCCCAGCCGTGCCACGCGCTCAAGCTGTTCCGGCGTGAGGCGGGCTTTCAGCGCAGCGACGGCGCGGGCGAGCCGCTCGCCGGTCCGGCCCTGCTCCTGGAGGCGGCCGGCCAGTGTGTCGACGGCCGTGAAGGGCGGGGTCTCGCCTGTCGGTGCTGCGGCGGGCCGCGGCGACGGCAGGCTGGCCTGGAGCGCGTCGGTCAGGTCGCGCCAGGCATCGAGCTGGTCGGCTCGGATGCCGATGGCGGTCTCCGCGCCGGCGAGGGCGCGGGCATAGCCGAGGGGATCGGGGCGCGGACTGGGCGGGCCCGGTCGGCGCGGGCCAGGGGCACCTTGGGGCCGCGCTCCGGGGGCCGGGGGCGGCGGCGCGGCCAGGGCGTCGGCGGAAGCGAACAGCGGGCCGCCCGCCTCGGGCGGCGGCAGCACGCCGGGGGGCGTGTCGAGTTCCGCCACCTGGAGCAATGGCCGCGCGACAAGGGTGGAGGCAGCCACCGGCAGCCGGTCCTGCGTCTTGCCCGCGCTGCCCTGCGCCGCGGCCCCGCCCACCAGGCAGGCGGCGACGCCCGACAGCAGCAAAACCCGGATGGCTCGAAACGTCATCTCCATCGCTCCAGCGATGATTGCGATGGGGAGACATTGGACCGGCTCTGTTGCGCGGGGAGGTCCGGCCATATCCCAACGTGTCCGGCGCGCGCGGATTTGTAATTCAATGTTGCCAATCGCGTTCCGGCAAAGAAACGTTGCACGCGCGGGCGCCGCAGGGCCGGCGGGGGCGTCTAATACCGGAGACCCGCGGGACGCCGCGCCCGCCGCCGGTCGCGGGCTCTGGTGTAAGCTGCGCGGGGGACAGGAGCATGAAGCCGGTGGAGAGCGGAGCGCACATTCTCGTCGTGGATGACGACCTGGAGATCCGCAAGCTGCTGGGCCGCTACCTGGTGGGCCAGGGCTTCCGTGTCACCATGGCCGGCGACGGCCGCGAGATGGGCGAGAAGCTCGCCACTCAGCGCATCGACCTCGTGGTGCTGGACCTGATGCTGCCCGACGCCTCGGGCCTCGACCTGTGCCGTGAGCTGCGCGCCTCCTCCAATGTGCCGGTGATCCTGCTCACCGCCCTCAAGGAGGATGTGGATCGCATCATCGGCCTCGAGATCGGCGCCGACGACTATCTGGGCAAGCCCTTCAACCCGCGCGAGCTGGTGGCGCGTATCCGCGCCGTGCTGCGGCGCACGGCGCCGAGCGAGCCGGAGCAGCCGCCGCCCCGCGCGTTCCGCTTCGCCGGCTTCCGGGCCGAGCCGGACCTGCGCCGCGTCACTGCCGACGACGGCAGCGAGATCACCCTGACCGGCGCCGAGTTCGACCTGCTGATGGCGTTCCTGGAGCGGCCCGGCCGCATCCTCTCCCGCGACCAGCTTCTCGACATCACCAAGGGGCGGGAGGCCGGCCCGTTCGACCGTTCCGTGGACGTGCTGGTGAGCCGCCTGCGCCGCAAGCTCGGCGACCAGGGCGCCTACCAGATCCTCAAGACCCTGCGGAACGGCGGCTATCAGCTCGCCGTGCGGGTCGAGCTGGAGGATGCCCCGTGAGGAGCCTGCGCGCCCAGGTCACGGCTGTGCTGGTGGTGGCCATGGTGCTGGTGGTGGCGTTCGCCAACGTGGCCTCCTTCTTCCTCACGGCGCCCTCCGGCCCCCCGCCCTTCATCGCCGAGGACGCGGCGAGCCAGTTCGCGCTGGTCGCCGCGCTCGCGGCGCGGACCCCCCGTGACGGGAATCCAGGCGACCCGCCCCATGATTTGCCCGATGACCTGCCGGGTGTCGCCGTGCATGCCCGCCCGCCGGAGGGTGCGCGCAATCCCTTCGCCACCGAGCAGATGCGGGAAGCCCTGCGCAGGCTCGGCAAGCCGCTTCCGGTGGAGGTGCTGGACGCGCCCGAGGGCGGCCCGCCGATGGCCACCCTGCGACTGCCGGACGGCCGCTGGCTGGTCAGCCGGGCCCACATCTTCGGCCTGCGCCCGCCCCCGCCTCCCGGCATCCTCGGCCGCCCCGGCTGGACGCTGAACCTCGCCACCTGGCTCATCCTGATGGTGGCCGGCATCACCGTGGTGGTGCTGCTGGTGATGCGGCGGATCATGAAGCCGCTCTCCCTCATCGAGGACGCCGCGGCGCGGATCGGGCCCGACGGCGAGCCGCCGGTGCTGCCGGAGGAGGGACCGGAGGAGGTGCGCGCCGCCGCCGCCGCCATCAACCGCCTTTCCGCCCGCTTGAAGGGTGCCATGGAAAGCCGCATGCGCATCGTCGCCGGCGCTGCCCACGACCTGCGCACCCCGCTGACCCGGATGCGGCTGCGCGCCGAGTTCATCCCCGACGAGGAGGAACGGGCCCAGTGGCTCTCCGACCTCGCGGAGCTGGACCGCATTGCCGACAGTGCCATCCGCCTCGTGCGCGAGGAGGTGGAGGCCGGCACCGGCGCGCCGGTGCGGCTCGACCTCATGGCGGCGGAGGTGGTGAACGAGGTGGTGGAGACGGGCCGACCCGCCGTGCTGCTCAATGCCGAGCCGGTGACGGTGCTGGGGCGCCCGCTGTCTTTGAAACGGGCGGTGCGCAATCTCGTGGTCAATGCCGCCACCCACGGCGGCGGGGCCCGCGTGACGGTACGCCTGAACAGCGTGGAGGCGGACGGCCCGCTGCGCGCGGTGCTGGCCATCGAGGACGACGGGCCCGGCATTCCGGAGGCGCTGATGGGGCAGGTGTTCGAACCCTTCTTCCGGGTGGATCCGGCGCGCCAGACGAAGATTCCCGGCGCCGGGCTCGGCCTCGCCATCGCCAACGAGATCCTCATCCGGCACGGCGGGCGCCTCACCTTGGTGAACCGTCCTGGCGGCGGCCTGCTGCAGCGGGCGGACCTGCCGGCCGCGCCACCGCAGGCCGCGCCTTCCGTCGGCTCCGTGGCGGGCGTTTCCGGCGCCTGATCCGGGGCATGCCGGTGGTGGCGCGCCGGCCTGACGTCGCGATGTTCGGGCCCGGGGCGCTATCGCGGGCTTGGGCCCGCATCAGCGATGCCATCGCCCGCGCTCTTCGGCCGGTGCCAAAGCATTTTCAAGCGAAGTGGATGCCGGCTTGCGCAAATAAGTTCGTAATAACAATCTATTGTATCGATTCTTGCGAGCCGCCGCGCGCGGAAAACGCTCCAGGCAGGTATCGCTCAGCCCGCGCGTGCTCGGTCGGAGGACGGAAAAGCAGGCTCACGGGCTTTGGCTGAGCGGACCGCGACCACTGGCTTCAGCGACCGGCCTTCCCCTACCCGGCGTGTCCATCCTTCCCGACACGCGTGTGGGGAATGGGCGTGCGCGGGCCGGGACGTCTCCACTCCGTTCCGAGCCCGGATGCGAAAAGGCCCGGCGCTGGGCCGGGCCTTCGGAACGCTGGCGTGCGGGGCCCCTCAGCGGGTGGGCACCGGCTTCTCGCCGCGATAGTCGTAGAAGCCGCGCTTGGTCTTGCGGCCGAGCCAGCCGGCCTCGACATACTTCACCAGCAGCGGGCAGGGGCGATACTTGGAATCGGCCAGTCCCTCGTGCAGCACCTGCATGATGGCGAGGCAGGTGTCGAGGCCGATGAAGTCCGCGAGCTGCAGCGGGCCCATGGGATGGTTGGCGCCGAGCCGCATGGCCTTGTCGATGGCGTCCACCGAGCCCACGCCCTCGTAGAGGGTGTAGATGGCCTCGTTGATCATGGGCAGCAGGATGCGGTTGACGATGAAGGCCGGGAAGTCCTCCGCCACCGCATAGGTCTTGTGCAGGTTCGAGACGAAGGTCTTGGTGGCCTCGAAGGTCTCGTCATCGGTGGCGATGCCGCGCACCAGCTCCACCAGCTCCATGATCGGCACCGGATTCATGAAGTGAATGCCGATGAAGCGCTCCGGCCGGTCGGTGGCCGCGGCGAGACGGGTGATGGAGATGGACGAGGTGTTGGAGGCCAGCACCGCTTCCGGGCGCAGCACGGCGCACAGGCCGGTGAAGATCTTGCGCTTCACTTCCTCGCGCTCGGTGGCCGATTCGATCACCATGTCGCAGGGAACGAGGTCTTCGGTGGCGGCGGCGCCGATGATGCGGCCGAGCGCGGCCTGGCGGGCGTCCTCGGTGATGGTGCCCTTGGAGACCTGGCGCGCCATGTTGCCGTTGATGGTGGCGATGCCGGCGCGGATGCGCTCGGGATCGGCATCGTTCAGGTAAACATCGTAGCCGGCGAGGGCGCAGACGTGGGCGATGCCGTTGCCCATCTGGCCGGCGCCGATGACCCCGACCTTCTTGATCTCGATCGGCATGATTCTCTCATTTCGCCTGAGGGGCCGCTTGGGCTCCCGGATGAGGATGGCCTGGGCGGCGGGCACCGCGGGGCCGTGATGTTTCATCCGAGCACGAGGACGCCGCGCCCCCGTGCTCCTTTTCGTTTTCCGGCCGCCGCTGCGCTGTCGGATTGCACCCTGCGGAGGCCGGTCGGTCCCGCCGGCAGGCCGGCGGGACGGGCGGTCAGCCCTTCACCTTGGCGAGTTCCGCCTTCAGCTCTGGTACCACGGTGAAGATGTCACCCACGAGACCATAGTCGGCGACCTGGAAGATGGGCGCCTCCTCGTCCTTGTTGACGGCGACGATGACCTTGGAGTCCTTCATGCCGGCCAGGTGCTGGATGGCGCCGGAGATGCCGAGCGCGATGTAGAGCTCGGGGGCCACCACCTTGCCGGTCTGGCCCACCTGCCAGTCGTTGGGGGCGTAGCCGGCGTCCACCGCGGCGCGGGAGGCGCCCACGGCCGCACCCAGCTCGTCCGCCAGCGGCTCGATGACCTCGGCGAACTTCTCGCGCGAGCCCACCGCGCGGCCGCCCGACACGATGATCTTCGCGGCGGTCAGCTCGGGACGGTCGGAAGCGGCGATGCTCTCTTCCACGAAGGTGGAGAGGGCCGGGTCGGCCGCCACGGCCACGCTTTCCACCGGCGCCGCGCCGCCCTCGGCGGTGGCGGCGAAGGAGGCGGTGCGCACCGTGATGACCTTCTTGGCGTCCTTGGACTTCACGGTCTGGATGGCGTTGCCGGCATAGATGGGCCGCTCGAACGTGTCGGCGCTCTCCACCTTGATGATGTCGGAGATCTGCATCACGTCGAGCAGGGCCGCGACGCGGGGCAGCACGTTCTTCACCATGGCGGTGGAGGGGCCGACGATGGCGTCGTAGCCGGGCGCGAGCGACACGATGAGCGCCGCCAGCGGCTCGGCCAGGCGGTGCGCGTAGAGCGCGTCGTCGGCGAGGAGCACCTTGTTGACGCCGGCGAGCTTGGCGGCGGCCTCGGCCACGGCCTTCGCATCCTTGCCGGCCACCAGCACGTCCACCGGCGCGCCGAGGGCGGCGGCGGCGGTCAGGGCCTTGGCGGTGACGCCGTTGAGGGCGGAGTTGTCGTGTTCCGCCAGAAGCAAAGTCGCCATCAGATCACCCCCGCCTCGTCCTTGAGCTTCGCCACCAGTTCGGCCACCGAGGCCACCTTCACGCCTGCCTTGCGGCCGGCCGGCTCGGCGGTCTTCAGCACCTCGAGGCGCGGCGCCACGTCGACGCCGTAGTCGGCCGGGGTCTTCTCGCCGATGGGCTTCTTCTTGGCCTTCATGATGTTGGGCAGGGAGGCGTAGCGCGGCTCGTTGAGGCGCAGGTCCGTGGTGACGATGGCCGGGCCCTTGAGCTTCACGGTCTGCAGGCCGCCGTCAATCTCGCGGGTGATGGCGAAGCCGCCGTCCTCCACGATCACCTTGGACGCGAACGTGCCCTGGGGCCAGCCCAGCAGGGCTGCGAGCATCTGGCCGGTCTGGTTGGCGTCGTCGTCAATGGCCTGCTTGCCGAGGATCACGAGGCCGGGGGCCTCTTCGCCCACCACGCCCTTCAGGATCTTGGCAACGGCGAGCGGCTCCACCAGGGAGTCGGTCTTCACCAGGATGCCGCGGTCGGCGCCCATGGCGAGGGCGGTGCGCAGGGTCTCGGAGGCCTGGGCCGGGCCGATGGACACAGCCACCACCTCGGTCGCCTTGCCGGCTTCCTTGAGGCGCAGGGCCTCTTCCACGGCGATCTCGTCGAACGGGTTCATCGACATCTTGATGTTGGCCAGCTCGACGCCCGAGCCGTCCGACTTCACCCGCACCTTGACGTTGTAATCCACCACCCGCTTCACGGGTACCAAGATCTTCATAAAGGCGTGCTCCCCGTCTGACACCACGGAGGTCCGGACGCGCGCGAGCCGCGCCGGAGACTCCCCCCTTCCTTCAGGTTCCCTGCATTGCAGCAAACCTTGGGGCCGGCAACGTAGGAGGGGCCCGAAACCGTGTCAACGCTGGCGAAAATCGCCTTCGTGCTCACCCTGCCCCTGCGTCTGGGGAACCCCCGAGCGGCCGGCGTCCAGCAGGGCCACGCCGCGCCGGCGCAGCACCGGCACCAGCGCCGCTCCGGCTGCGAAGCCGCCGAGATGGGCCCACCACGCGGTCTCTCCCTCGCCGGCCTGGAGCACCTGCCACACCTGGACCGCGAGCCACAACCCGATGACGAGATAGGCCGGCACCTTCAGCGGCACCTTCATGAACACCAGCGCCCACAGGCGGACGTTGGGGTGCAGCAGCAGGTATGCGGCGATGACCCCGGCGACCGCCCCCGAGGCGCCCACCAGCGGCGCCTCCGCCTCCGGCTGGGCGAGCACGTGGGCAAGCCCAGCCGCCACCCCGCACAGGAGGTAGAACAGGAGGAAGCGGGCATGGCCCATGGCGTCCTCCACATTGTCGGCGAACACCCACAGGAAGGCCATGTTGCCGATGAGGTGCAGCCAGCCCCCGTGCAGGAACATGTAGGTGACGAGGGTGAGGTCCGGCGGCATGGCGAGATAGCCTTCCGGCAGCACCGCCGCGCCCGTGACCACCGCCGGAATGGCGCCGAACGACACCATGCCCGCCTCCGCCGGCGCGCCCGAGATGCCGCCCTGCAGCACCGCGAACACCAGCACGTTCACGAGGATGAGGCCGTAGGTCACATACGGCCGGCGGACGTGCTCCAGCGGGTTGATGTCGGCGATGGGCACGAACATGGGCGGCCTCGGGGCGGCGGCAGCGGGGTCGCGGCACTCTACCGCGCCCGCGCCGGCGGTGGAACCGCGCCGCCCGGTGGCTCAGCGGCTGCCGCCGGGCACCCAGAGCACGTCGTGGGCGCCGCGTGCGTTGGCGAAGCGGCTCGCCACGAACAGCAGGTCCGACAGCCGGTTCACGTACTGGATGGCGCTCGCGCCCACTGCGTCCTCGGCGCTGTGGCAGAGGGCGACCATCTCCCGCTCCGCCCGCCGGCAGATGGTGCGGGCGAGGTGCAGGTGGGCCGCCGCCGGCGTGCCGCCCGGCAGCACGAAGGAGGTGAGGGGGGCGAGCTCGGCGTTGAGGGCGTCGATGTCGCGCTCCAGCCGCTCCACCTGGGCCGGCACGATGCGCAGCGCGTCGCCGGGCGCCTCGTTGGCGGCGGCGGGGGTGCACAGGTCGGCGCCGAGGTCGAACAGGTCGTTCTGGACGTTCTTCAGCATGGCATCGAGCACCGGCTCATCGGCGAGATGCAGGCGGGCGATGCCCACGGCGGCGTTGGCCTCGTCCACCGAGCCGTAGGCCATGACGCGGATGTCGTACTTCACTACCCGCGCGCCGGTGCCGAGGCCGGTGGTGCCGTCATCGCCGGTGCGCGTGTAGATCTTGTTGAGCTTCACCATGGGGGTTGCCTCCAAAAACGGGATGGGCGCGGGCGAGGGGCCTCCGCGATGCCAAGCCTCAGTGACGCATGGCGAACACCGTGGCCGCCACCAGCGCCACCGCGATGAGCTGGGCCAGCACGCGCAGCCGCATCAGCTTCTGCGCGCGGCGCGGCGAGCCGCCGGACGCGAGGTTCGCAAGGCCGAGCAGCAGAACCCCCGCCACCGCCGCCAGGGCGAGCGGGATGAAGACATAGATGGACCAGTGCAGCATGGCCTCCTCCCTGTCCCCGCCCCTGCGCGCCGTCAGTTGAGCGCGACGATCGCCCCGTTGAGGGCCGTGGCGTAGCACACCCAGAGAAGATAGGGCACCAGCAGCGCGCCGGCGAGCCGGTCCACCGCGAGGGCCGCCCGCAGCGCCGCGGCGAGCGCCGCCACCAGGGCGAGGATGACCAGCAGCCCCGCGAACGGGGCCCTGAGGCCGAAGAACACCGGCGACCATGCCGCGTTGAGCGCGAGCTGGACGAGGAAGAGGAGGATCGCCCGCCTCTGCGCCGGGCCGGGGGGCGCGCGGTCCCACAGGCGCCAGAGGGCGAGCGCCATCAGGGCATAGAGCAGGCTCCAGGCGATGGGAAAGGCCGCGTCGGGCGGGGTCCAGGCGGGCTTGGCGAGGCCCGCGTACCAGCCGGGGATGGCCGGTGCGGTCACCGCGCCGCCGATGGCCGCGACGGCGGTGACGAGGGCGGCGCAGGCGCAGAGCCGCAGGAAGGCGCGCACCGGCCCGAGGCGGGCGGAGGCCGTGGCGTTCACGGCCTGTCGGGGCTTCTCGGGCGGGGGCGCATGGGGCAACGGCGTATCAGGCTTGGGCGCATCAGGCATCTGCAGGCTCCGCGTTCGGCCCGGGCGGGGAGCCTAATCAAATCCGGCGGGCGTGGGCAGCCGCTGGCGTGCGCGATCATCTCAGCGCGCGGGCCCGAGCGCCATCGCGGAAGCATCCCTCCCGCGATGGCGCCTGCCCGTCAGGTGGCGATGCGCCGGGTGATCTCGTCCACCGGCAGCTTCACCAGGTCCTTGGCCACCTCGCCTTCCACCACGGCGCGGGCCTGCGGGCCCAATGCATCGCGCAGGACCCCGAGGGCCTTGGGCGGGGCCACCAGCAGCAGGCGGCGCACCTCGCCGGCGGCTGCCAGCGCCTCCAGCCGCTCGGCAAGGCGCCGCAGGAAGGCGGCTTCCTCGGCGGTGTGGATATCCGTGATCTCCACCGCGCTGCGCGACACGCCCGCCGATTCGTGGACCCGGCCCGGCCGGTCCGTGCCCTGGGCGGCGGTGGTCTCGTGCGGTTCGCTCACGGTGTCCACCACGGCGAGCTTGGGCGCCGGGGGAATGCCGGTGTCGGCCAGCAGCAGGGCCTTGGCGCCATCAGCGACCACCACCACGCGATTGCACTTGGCCAGCAGTTCCTTGGCGAGCGTTCCCATGACGTTTCTCCTCCATGCCTCTGCCATGGCGCGCGTGCGGCCGCGCCGTTCCGCGCCGGACCCCGCAGCTTCGGCGCCGGGGGCCGGCCGCGCCTTGCGCCGGATCAAGCCGCCTTCCGCCGCGACGTCATGACGGAAGGTCTTGCTTGCGCGCCGGGCTCGGCGCGTGAGATCATCATATTTCCAGTTGCGCCCGCAGCAATCGGGATGGTCCGCCGGGCGCGCAAGAGGGGAAGGGACAATGCCTTTTCTCGTCAGGTTTCTCGTGACCCACGCGGCGATCGGCGTGTCGCTGGCGGCGGTTCTCGTGGGCGCCATGGTGGCGTTCGATGTCGCCGGCCTCGGCGGGCTGCTGACCGGCTCCGAAGACGGCGTGCTCGCCCTGGTGCTGCTCACCTTCGGCCTTGGCGTGACCTTCGGCAGCGTGCAGATGGGCTTCGCCGTGATGCTGATGAGCGAGAACGATGAGCCGCCCCGCGGCCGCCGGGTGCTCTCGCGCCTCGTGCCGCGTCCGGTGAAGGTCACCGCCGGCCGCTGATCGCCGGCCGGGCACGCCGGCGGGCTGCGGCCCGTTCGGGGATTGGAAGAGGGGAACCGCGTGCATATGGCGGCGGTGGCCCTTGAGGGATGCCTCGTGCCGTCTTCCCACTGAAGGTTCCGTTCGATTACGCACGCCCGCCGCCCGCATATGGACGGTGGGCGTTTTGCTGTCCGGTGCCGCCTCCGGCCGCCTGCGCGGTGGATCATTCCCGCGTGATCGCGCGGAGCTTTCAAGCGCTTCCATCGGGGCGTGCCTCATCCCCATTGGCTCCGGCCTTCGACCGGTGCCGGGTGGGTTTGCTCAAGCGTCGCGCAGGTTTGAGCACAGCGCCATGAGCCAAGCTCAAAGAGAGCCCTGGCCAAGGCCGCGATGCCGTGGAGCGCCCGCGCCCGCCGCCGGAAGGCCGGCGCCTTGGTCGCGTGCTCGGGAGGCCCGTTGCGCTGCCTCGCGGTTGCCATGGCGGCGCCCCTTTCCATATGGCCGAAGGCTGGCAAGCCTTCCCACCAGAGGGTGTTTTCTGGCTGCTCTCTCGGGCCCCGGCCACCGCCGCGCGGCATCTGAGCAAGGCCCGCCGGGCGCCGGCCGGAGACCGGCGCCCGTGGCGTCACTTGTCCTTGCGGCGCATGGCCTCCGCCATCGCGGCGGCGAACGCGCCACCGCCGCTTTGGTCGCGGCCTGCCGGGCCGCGCCGGCCGTCGCGTCCGGCGGGAGCGGGCGTGGCCGGGCGCGGCGCGCCCTGGTCCGGCCGCCGGCCTTCGCCGCCCGCCGGCCGGGCGCCGGCGTCGTCCTTGCGCATGGAGAGGGCGATGCGCTTGCGCTTCACGTCCACGTCCACCACGCGCACCTTCACCACATCGCCGGCCTTGACCACCTCGTGGGGGTCCTTCACGAACCGGTCGGCCAGCGCGGAGACATGGACGAGCCCATCCTGGTGCACCCCGATGTCCACGAACGCGCCGAAGGCGGCGACATTGGTCACCGTGCCTTCCAGCACCATGCCGGGCTTCAGGTCGCTCATCTCGTGAACGCCCTCGGCGAAGGTGGCGGTCTTGAAGGCCGGGCGCGGATCGCGGCCGGGCTTCTCCAGCTCGCTCAGGATGTCGCGCACCGTGGGCAGGCCGAAGCGCTCATCCACGAAGGCGCGCGGGTCCAGCGCCTTCAGCGCCGCCGTGTCGCCCATGAGCGCGCGCACGTCGCGCCCGCAGGCGGAAACGATCTTCTTGGCGAGGTCGTAGGCCTCCGGATGCACGGCGGAGGCGTCGAGCGGCTCCTTGCCGTCGGGGATGCGCAGGAAGCCGGCGGCCAGCTCGAACGTGCGAGGGCCGAGGCGGGAAACCTTGAGCAGCTCCTTGCGGGTTTTGAACGCGCCCACGGTGTTGCGGTGGGCGACGATGGCTTCAGCGAGCGAGGTGCCGAGGCCCGACACGCGGGCGAGCAGGGAGGCGGAGGCGGTGTTGAGGTCCACGCCCACCGCGTTCACCGCATCCTCCACCACCGCGTCGAGGGCCTTGGCGAGGCGGGCCTGGTCCACGTCGTGCTGGTACTGGCCGACGCCGATGGATTTCGGCTCGATCTTCACCAGCTCCGCCAGCGGGTCCTGCAGGCGCCGGGCGATGGAGACGGCGCCGCGCAGGGAGACGTCGATGTCCGGCATCTCGGCGGCGGCCACCGCCGAGGCGGAATAGACGGAGGCCCCGGCCTCGCTCACCACCACCTTGATGGGCTTCCTGCCGTTCGCGTCCGGCGGCAGGGCCGCAAGGATATCCGCGGCGAGCTTGTCGGTCTCGCGACTGGCGGTGCCGTTGCCGATGGCGATCAGCTCCACATGATGCCGGCGGATGAGGCTCGCCAGCTCCGCCATGGCGCCCTGCACGTCGTTGCGCGGCTGGAAGGGATAGACGGTGGAGGTGGCGATGAGCTTGCCGGTGCCGTCCACCACCGCCACCTTCACGCCGGTGCGGATGCCGGGATCGAGGCCCATGGTGGCGCGCGAGCCGGCCGGGGCGGCCAGAAGCAGGTCCTTGAGGTTTCGGGCGAAGACGTGGATCGCCTCCTCTTCCGCGCGCTCGCGCAGCTCGCCCATGAGGTCGATGGTGAGATGGAGCGAGAGCTTCACCCGCCACGCCCAGCGCGCCACGTCCAGCAGGTAGGCGTTCGCCGGACTGCCATTCGCCAGCGGGATCTCGTAGGCCTCGGCAACGATGTGCTCCACCGGCTTGATGGGGCTGGTCGCTTCCTCGTCCACCACCAGGTCGAGGGTCAGCATCTCCTCGTTGCGCCCGCGCAGCATGGCGAGCACGCGGTGGCTGGGCGCGCCGGCCCATTTCTCGGTGTGGTCGAAATAATCGCGGAACTTGGCGCCGGCCTCCTCCTTGCCCTCGGCCATCCTGGCCTTGAGCATGGCATTGCCCTTCATGTAGGTGCGCAGGCGACCCACCAGGGTGGCGTTTTCGGCGAAGGTCTCCACCAATATGTCGCGGGCGCCGTCCAGGGCGGCCTTCACGTCCGCCACCTGATCGTTGAGGAAGCGGGCGGCCAGCTCGGCAGGGATCGCCTTGCGGTCGGAGAGGATGGTTTCCGCCAGCGGGCCGAGGCCCTTCTCGCGGGCGATCTCCGCCTTGGTGCGGCGCTTGGGCTTGTAGGGGAGGTAGAGGTCCTCCAGCTCGGCCTTGGTGGGCACGGCGAGGATCCTGGCGCGCAAATCGTCGGTGAGCTTGCCCTGGCCCTCGATGGAGGCGAGCACGGTGGCGCGGCGCGCCTCCAGCTCGCGCAGGTAGGAGAGGCGCTCCTCCAGGGTGCGAAGCTGGGTGTCGTCGAGGCCGCCGGTCACTTCCTTGCGGTAGCGGGCGATGAAGGGCACGGTCGCGCCCTCGTCCATGAGGCCCACCGCCGCGCTCACCTGGGCCGGGCGTGCGCCGATCTCGCCGGCGATGATGCGGGCGATCGCTTCGGCATCACCCGCCTTGGGGTTGCCTGTGGGCTGCGCGGCCATGGTGGTTCCTCGAATGTTCGTTTCGGGGGCACGGCCATAGCCCAGGGTTGCGGCGCTGTCACGGCAGCGGCGGGAAAGGCCACAGGAAAGGGCCCCTCCCGCCACGCATCAGGCGGAAAGGAGCTCCTCCATCGCATCCGCGAACCGGTCGGCCTGCGCGAGGGTGAGGCAGAGCGGCGGGCGCACCTTCAGCACATGGCCGAGAGGCCCGGCCGCGCCGATGAGGATGCCCTTCTCCCGCAGCGCGTTGATGAGGGCGGAGGCTCCCGCCGGGTCGGCCGCCCCGTCTTCCCGGGCCACGATCTCGACACCGAGATAGAGCCCGGCGCCACGCACCTCGCCGATGGCGGGGCAGAGCGCGCGCATGGCGTTGAGCCGCTCCGCGATGTGGGCGCCCACGGTGCGGGCGTTCTCCATCAGCCCGTCCTCGGCGATGGCATCGAGCACGGCGAGGCCGGCGGCGCTCGCCACCGGGTTGCCGCCGAAGGTGTTGAAATAGCCGAACTCGTCGGCGAAGCGGGCGAGCAGGTCAGGCCGCGTCACCACCCCGCCCATGGGGAAGCCGTTGCCCATGGGCTTGCCCATGGTCACCACGTCCGGCACCACGCCGTGGCGGGCGAAGCCCCACATGGCGGTGCCGGTGCGGGCGAAGCCCGGCTGCACTTCATCCGCGATGACGAGGCCGCCCAGCGCCCGCGTCGCCGCATAGGCCGGGGCGAGGAAGCCCACCGGGTCCGCATAGACGCCGTCCGAGGAGAAGATGCTGTCCACCAGCAGGCCGGCGAAGGGGATGCCCTGCGCGGCCATGTCCCCGGCGGCGGCGGTGATGGCGGCGGCGAAGCCCTTGCCCACGTCCGCCCCGTAGTGGCGCGGGTGGGGCGGCGGCACGGCGCGCACATGGGCCGGCAGCGCGCCGGTCCTGTAGGAGGAGGGGGAGACCTCAGTCACCGCCGCGGTATTGCCGTGGTAGGCGGTCTCGGTGACGACCATGCCCGTGCCGCCGGTTGCCCCGCGCACCAGCCGCAGGGCGAGGTCGTTGCTCTCCGAACCGGTGCAGGTGAACGCGACATTGGTGAGCGGCGCCGGGAAGTGCGCGAGCAGCCGCTCGGCATAATCGTGCACCTCGTCAAACAGGTAGCGGGTGTGGGTGTTGTAGCGCCCCATCTGGCGGGAGACCGCCTCCACCACGCGCGGGTTGCAGTGCCCCACCGAGGGGACGTTGTTGTAGAGATCGAGATAGGCGCGCCCGTCGGCGGTGAAGATCTCCGCGCCCTGCGCGCGCACGATGTGCAGCGGCTCCTCGTAGAACAGCACGGAGGTGGCGCCGAAGCTCCGGCGCCGGCGGGCGACGAGCTGCGCCACGTCTTCGGAGAGCTTGGCCCCGCCGTCGGCGGCGAAGGCATTGAGGGCGAGGATCTGCTTCTTCGCGCGAGCCGTCTGGCCCATGGGTGCACCTTTTCTTTTGCGTTCGTCCCCTGCCCGGAGGGGCGGGAGACGCTCCAAATCTCCGCGTCGCCGCGTTGTCCTCAGGCGAGCCGGCTCCGCCCCGCCTGAAGACGCTTTGGTCATCTGCCGTGGCGGGCGAGGAAGGCTTCCGCCAGCGCCAGCGTGCCCTGGGTGTAGGGGATGCCCATGGCCTGGCCCGTGGGCGTCTCGGCATGGGAGGCGACCCAGGCCGTGAGCTGGATGCGCCGCAGCATCACGAACAGGTCGAGCTGGTCGGAGGCGTCGGCCGGCAGCGGCGCCTCGGCGCGGTAACCCTCCATCCAGGCCGCCTTGAGCGCGGGCACGTAGGGCTCATGCTCCAGGAAGGAGATGGACGCGGCGAAATCGAACAGGAACCAGGAGAAGCCGCAGTCGTCGAAATCGATGAGGGCGAGCCTGTCCCCGTCCACCAGCAGGTTGGCGAGCCTGAGGTCCGCGTGCACGAGGCCGAAGCTGTCGGGCTGCGACAGGGGCCGCAGCTTCTCCTTCAGCAGCGCCGCCGTGCGCTCCAGGAGAAGGCGGCCCTTCTCGTCCAGGCCGAGGCTGGCGCGGAAGTCGCCCCAGTGGGGCGCATCGCCCAATGTGGTGTCGAAGTTCCACACCTTGCGGGTGAAGCCTTCCGGCCGGGTCCAGCCGCGCGCATGGGCGTGGAGGCGGGCGTGGATGGCGCCGAGCTGGCGGAACCAACCCACCAGATCCTCGCCCTCCGCCGGCTCGCCGCCGCCGAGGAACTCGAAGCCCACCACGTGGCGGGTGGTGCCGGCGTCGTCGATATCGGCGATGAGGCCGCCGTCCGCCAGCTCCAGCGGGCGCGGCGTGGTGATGACGTCGTCCGCGCGCAGGGCCGCGATCCAGGCGAGCTCGGAGGCGATCTCCGCCCGGCTGTGGTAGCCCGGCCGGTGGACGCGGAACACGAGCCTGCCGGCCTTCGCGTCGGTGACGCGGAAGGTGGCGTTCTCGGAGATGGTGAGCAGCTTCACCTCGGCGTCGGTGCCGAGCCCCCAGCGGGGCAGGGCGCCGCGCACGCCGTCCTCGAGCCGCTTCAGGAAATCGTCGTCGTAGAGCACTCGTCCCTCCCGCAAGGCTGCCGGTCCAGCAACGCCTTGAACTCGTTCAGCTCCATCACGTTGCAATAGATCATGTTGATGATGTCGAGCTCCGCCTCGTGCAGGGCCATGGAGGCGGCCGCGCAGCAGTCTTCCAGCACGATCACCTCGAAGCTTTCGTCCGCGAGGCTGCGCACGGTGGAGGCCACGCACTGGTCGGTGAAGATGCCCGCGCACACCACCGTGCGGATGCCGAGATTGTGCAGCATCAGCCGCAGGTTGGTGCCGGTGAGGGCGGAGTCCGTGGTCTTGGTCACCACGAGCTCGTCGCCCTCGGGCGCCACCTGCGCGACGATCCGGCTCGCGTGCTCGTCCTTCGGCAGCAGCAGGTTGTTGAAGCCGGGCTTCTTCTGGCTCAGCGAGCGCTCGCGCCCGTCGCGGGTGGCGCAGGCGATGCGGGCGTGCAGAACCTCCATGCCGCGGGCCCGGAAGGCGGCGAGCGCGGCGGCGATGTTGGGGATCACCACCTCCGCCATGCGGGCGTGGAAGGGCGTCCAGGCGTCGTAATGGGCGAGCGCCTCCGGCGGCACGCTGTCGCGCGCGGGGCGCTCCAGATAGGTGTTCTGCACGTCGATGACGAGCAGCGCGGTGGCGGCGGGCGTGACGAGGGGATCGTCCGGTGCCGGCGCTTCGGCGTAATAGAGGGAGCGGTGGCGCGTCTTCCAGCCGTTGTGCGGGTCTTCGGTCATTGGCCGCTCCGCTTGCCGGCGATCACCACCTCCACGCGCCCGCGCTCCAGCGCGCGGGCGACCGCGGGCGGGGGCGGCGCATCGGTGACCAGCCGGCCGATGTCGTGCCAGCGGCCCCAGATGGCGAGCGCCTGCTGGGCGAACTTGGTGTGGTCGGCCACCACCAGGGTTTCGGCCGCGCGCAGCATCATGGCCTTGTAGACCGATGCGGCCCCGGGCTCCGCCTCGCTCAGCCCCTCGGCGGTGATGCCGCTGGCGCCGAGGATGGCCCAGTTGGCGTTGTAGGACTGCAGGAACTCGATGGTCTCGCCGCCCGTCATCATGCCCTCGCGCCCGTTGTAGCGGCCAGGGCACATGAGCACGGTGAT
This sequence comes from Xanthobacter sediminis, assembly GCF_043195015.1. Classification (NCBI taxonomy): domain Bacteria; kingdom Pseudomonadati; phylum Pseudomonadota; class Alphaproteobacteria; order Hyphomicrobiales; family Xanthobacteraceae; genus Xanthobacter; species Xanthobacter sediminis. The sequence continues at coordinate 57,069 of NZ_JBAFWH010000012.1, forward strand.
GGTGGGATTGGCCGCGAGCACGGTGGCCACCGAGAAGGAATGGGTGATGACGGTGACATTCCGGCACTCGGCCGCCATGCGCCGCGCCACATGGGTGGTGGTGGCGCCGGCGCCCACCGCCACCACCTCGTTGGGCTTGATGAACCGCACCGCGGCGGCGGCGATTGCCTCGCGCTCGGCCACCATCATCAGGTGGCGCTCGCTCACCGCGGGCTCGGTGCCCAGCGGGCGCACCGCGCCGCCGTAGGTGCGGCTGATGAGTCCCTTCTCGGACAGCTCGAACAGGTCGCGCCGGATGGTCTCGGTGGAGACGCCCAGCTCGCCCGCCAGCTCCGAGACGCGCAGGGTGGAGGAGGCCATCAGCTCGCGCACGATGCGCTCGTGCCGGGCGCTCTTCGAGAGGCGGGCGCGCTCGGCTTCCGGGGCATCCGGCAGGTCGGTGGGATCGTCCGCGCTCATGCCGCCCGCGCCTTCTTGACGATGAGGCCGAGGAGCGCGCCGCCGAGCAGCACGGCGGCGGCCGCGAGCGTCGCCATGGTGCCGAGCGCTGGAACCATGGGCGTGTAGCCCGCCACCATCTTGGCGTAGAGCCACTTCGGCACCGTGGAATCCGCGCCGGCGGTATAGAGCGAGAGCGGGAAGTTGCCCCACGACAGGAGGAAGGCGAACAGCGCCCCGGACCAGATGCCCGGCCACAGCAGCGGCAGCGTCACGTTGGTCATCACCTCCATCCGCGAGGCGCCGAGATCGAACGCCGCCTCCTCCAGCGAGGGATCGAAGCCGTAGACCTTGATGGCGATGACGAGGGTGACCACCGGCACGATCCACACCATGTGGGCGAACACCGCCGTCATCCAGGAGGTGGTGATGCCGAGCGCGGAATAGGCGAGCAGCAAGGCGAGCCCCAGCACCGGCTGCGGGAAGAAGACGGGAAGGAGAATGAGCTTCTGGTAGAGCTTCCTGCCCTTCCAGTCGTAGCGGGCGAAGGCCAGCGCGCCGAAGAAGGCGATGACCACCGAGAACACCGTGACCACCGCCGCCACCAGCAGCGAGTTCTGCACGATCATGGAGATCTCGATGGAATCCGCCGTCTTCTCCCACCACTCCGTCGAGAAGGCGCGGATGGGGAAGGCGAAGTAGCGGCCCTTGGAGACGCTCGCCAGCGCCACGCAGGCGATGGGCAGGTAGACGAGGAGCGCCACGAAGGCGGTCCACGCGGAAAGAAGCACGCGGGTGCGCAGCTTGTCCTGTTCCATCAGCGCCTCCCGAGCAGCCGGTCGAGATCGAGCCGGGCGAAGACGAGAAGGGTGAGCGCGCCGATGAAGGCCGTCACCACCACCGCCAGCGCCGAGCCGAGCGGCCAGTTCTGGGCATAGGTGAAGGCGACCTCGATGTCGTGGGAGATCACGATCACCGATTGTCCGCCGAGGATCTTGGCCTCCGAGACCGCGCCGATGGCGAGCACGAAGGTGAGCAGCATGCCGATGAGGATGCCCGGCATGGCCAGCGGCACCTCCACCTCCCGCCAGATCTGGAACCGGTTGGCGCCGAGGTCGCGGGCGGCGTCGATGAGGTCGCGCGGCACCATGGAGAGGCCCAGCGTGAGCGGGAACAGCATGAACGGCAGGTAGGTGTAGACCATGCCGGCCAGGATCATGCCGGGCGTGTAGAGCAGCGTCGGCGCGCCATCGAGCCCGAGCCACTTCAAGGTGCCGTCCAGCACCCCGTTCTTGATGAAGAACAGCACCCAGCCGTAGAGCCGCACGTTCTCCGACACGAACAGCGGAAACACGAACAGCACCGACACCAGGGACGACCAGCGCCCGAAGAGGAACACCATGCCGTAGGCGATGGGATAGGCCACCACCGCGAGGATGGCGCAGGTGAGCAGCGCGAACCCCACCGACCACGCGAAGGAGAACCACACCGTGTTGCCGGCCGAGAACAGCTCCGCATAGTTCGCGAGGGTGAAGGCGCGGAATACCTCGAACGAGCGTGGCGGCGCGAAGGAGAAGGCGAGGATGGCGACCAGCGGCGCCAGGAAGCCGGCCGCCAGCAGCACGGCCACGGGCAGGGCGCAGCGGGTGCCGGCGGCGGCCCACAGCATCGCGAGGCGGGCGGAGAGCGGCATGCCCGTGCGCGCGGCGGGGGGGGATGGCGGGGCGGAGGGCAGGGCGGTTTCGCCGAGGGCGTCGCTCATGGCTTCACGCCTTCACCGAGATGGCGTCGCGCACATCCCAGCCCAGCCGCACGTTGCGGTTGGCGGCGGCGGCGAGGGCCTTGGCGCGGGACAGCTCCACCAGCATCACCTTCTCGCCCACCCGCACCTGGTACTGAATGCGCGAGCCGAGGGCGTATTCGTTGTAGACCACGCCTTCCAGCACGTTGTCCGCGGCCTCGTCCTCGCCCAGGAAGCGCATGTATTCGGGGCGGACCACCACGAAGGCGGAAGAGGCCTGCGGATGGTCCTTGGGGGCGGCGGCGCGGAAGGCGCCGGGCACGTCCACGCCGCGCCAGCCCTCGCCCTCGCGCTTCAGCTCGATCACGTTCACCTCGCCCACGAACTCGGAGACGAAGCGGTCCACCGGGGCGGCGTAGATCTCTTCCGGCGTGCCCACCTGTACCAGGCGGCCGGCGCGCATGACGCCGATGCGGTCGGACATCACCATGGCTTCTTCCAGGGAATGGGTGATGTAGATGAAGGTCTTGCCGGTCTCGCGGTGCAGGTCCTTCAGTTCTTTTTCGAGAACCTTCTTCAGCTTGTAGTCGATGGCCGAGAGCGGCTCGTCGAAGAACAGCACCTCCGGGTCGTAGGCCAGCGCGCGGGCCAGCGCCACGCGCTGGCGCTCGCCGCCGGAGCACTTCATGACGTTCTTGCCGTAATAGCTCGCCGGCAGGCACACGATGGCCATCAGCTCCAGCGCGCGGGCCTTGCGGGCGGCGGCATCCACGCCCTTGATCTTCAAGGGGAACTCGATGTTCTGCCCGACGCTCATGTGCGGGAACAAAGCGAGCGACTGGAACACGAGGCAGGTGGGGCGCTTGTTGGCGGGCACGTCGTTGATGCGCTCGCCGTGCAGCGTGATGTTGCCCTCGCTCGGCGCCTCCATGCCGGCCAGCATGCGCAGCATGGTGGTCTTGCCCGAGCCGGAGGGGCCGACGATGGTGAAGAACTCGCCGTCGAAGATGTCGAGGTCGATCCGCTCCACGGCGGCGAAGTCGTTGAACGTCTTGCGCACGCCCACGAGCTGGAGGATGGGCTTCTTGTCCTTGGTGTCGCTCGCCATTGTCTTGCTCATGTGTCGTTCGCGCCTGTTCTGCCGCCGCCGGGGGGCGGGGAGGCCGGGCGGCGCCGCGAGGGGCGCCGCCCGGCCTGGAGGGCTCAACCGCGCACGCGCTTGGCGGCGGTCATGATGTCGAGGGCCTGGTCGTAGTCGGGCACGATGTCGTATTCGACGCTGCGCGCCATGTCCTCTTCCAGGCTGTCCCACTGGATGGCGTCCAGCTCCTTCTTGGAGAACAGCTTGAAGCACTCGGGATTGCCCATCTGGGTGACGGGATTGTAGGTGCCCTCGGCGAACGCCACCGTGTGCGCCACATCCGGCTGCTGCACGTACTTCAGGAAGGTCTCCGCCAGCGGCGAGAGCTGGGGGTTGTTGACCAGCGAGGTCACCTCGATCCAGGCGATGCCGCCCTTGCCGCCGGCCATGGGCCCCTTCAGGGGGGTGATGCCGCGCATCTGCGGGTAGCCGTCGGCGCGGGCGGGGGAGACCGAATAGGTGCCGCCGGTGAGGTGCAGGTCGATCTCGCCGGAGATGAGGGCCTGGTTCATGGCGGCGATGTCGCCGATGAGCTTCGCGCCCTTGAACACGCGCTTGGCGGTTTCCTCGAACTTCGCCATCTCGTCGGGCGTGTGCTTCTTGAACGGGTCGATGCCCGCCACCACGAACAGGCCGAAGACGTTCCAGTCGTCGGATTCGAGAATACCGTACTTGCCGGCGAGCTTGGGATCGTTGAACAGGTCCCAGCCCACCTCCTCGGCGGTCTTGCGCGAGATCTTGTCGGTATTCACCACGAAGGAATAGGGCCCGAACCGCTGGACCATGCCCAGCAGCTCCTTGCCGCTGTCGTCCATCGCCCATTTATACGGCGGCTTGAACTGGGGGAGCATCTTGTCGAAATAGGGCTCGAAGGTCTCGCGCGGGAGCGGCCGGATCAGCTTCTCCGGGTACATGACCTTGCGGGCCCAGGGATTGTTGACGTTGATGAGGTCCCACACGTTGGTCTCGCCCGCCCGGAGGCGGTTGATCATGGTGGGGTCGTTGGTGAGGCTCTCGGCCTTCACGGTGGCGCCGTGGGCCTTGCGGAAGGGGTCCAGCACCTGGGCCGAGTTGTAGCCCTCCCAGCACAGGATGTTCAGTTCCTTGTCGCGGGCCGCGAAGGCGTTCCGCACGCCCGCGAAAGGCCCGGCCGCGAGGGCGAGGCCCCCCGCCGCCATTCCCTTGAGAACTGACCGCCGATTGATCGTCATGGAGTTCGCCTCTGGCTGCTCACGCGTCTGGAAGGGGTCCCCGTGGCATGCCGCCTCCGTTGCCGCGCCGGCGGGGCCGGGCGGTGGAGGGGGTGCTTGAATGTGGGACTCTTGTTGAACTGTGTTGGATGTTAAGCGTCACGAGTTGGGCTTTACAACACATTTTTCGCCGGGCAAGGTGGTTTTTGCCAACTTTCGCGCCAGATGGCGCGGCTGCACAAAAACTCATCCAGAAGCTCACCTAAGGGGAACTCATCATGCTGAAGGCGCTCGCGGGGCGGACCGTCATCGTCACCGGCGGCAGCAAGGGCATCGGCAGGGGCATCGCCAGGCGCTTCGGCGCGGCCGACCTCAACGTGCTCGTGGTGTCGCGCGCGCTGGCGGAGGCGGAAGCCGCCGCCGCCGAGATCGGCCCCAACGCCTCGGGCTTCGCCGCCGACGTGTCGGACCCCGAGGGGTGCAAGGCGTTTGCCGCGGCGGCGCTGGAGCGCTACGGGCGCATCGACGTGCTGTGCGCCAACGCCGGCATCTTCCCCGCCGCCAAGCTCGACGTGATGACCGCCGCGGACTTCGACCACGTCATGAACGTGAACCTGAAGGGCACCTTCCTCTCGGTGGCGGCTGTGCTGCCGGCCATGAAGGCGGCGAAGTGGGGGCGGATCGTGGTGACGAGCTCCATCACCGGCCCCATCACCGGCTATCCCGGCTGGGCGCACTACGGCGCCTCCAAGGCGGGCCAGCTCGGCTTCGTCCGCACCGCCTGCATCGAGCTCGCGCCCTGGGGCATCACGGTGAACGCGGTGATGCCCGGCAACATCAGGACCGAGGGGCTCGACGGCCTCGGCGCCGACTACATCTCCAAGATGGAGGGCTCCATCCCCCTGAAGCGCCTCGGCAGCGTGGACGACATCGCCAACGCGGCCCTGTTCTTCGCCTCGGAGGAGGCGGGCTTCATTACCGGCCAGACCCTGGTGATCGACGGCGGCCAGGTGCTGCCCGAATCCCTGATGGCGCTGGAGGAGATGGCGGTGGTGTGAGGCGCCGGCCTTCGGTCAAGCCTGCGCGGCGCTTGCGCGAATTCCGCTTGGCCCCGCTCAGGCACCGGAGCCGGCGACATGAGGCCATCCCGGAACGGAAAGGGCGCCTCCCCTGCACGGGGGGAGGCGCCCTTTCTCCTTACGCCCTGTCGTCGTGCCTCAGAGCACGCCGCCGATGATGGCGAGGCCCGCCACCGCCACCGCCGCGCCGGCGCCGCGCACATACTTCTCGCCGTGGGTCTCGCCGAAGCGGCCGATGGCCATGCCGATGCCGATGCCCGCGAGGTGCAGCAGCGCCGTGGCGCTCATGAAGCCGAGGCCGTAGGCGAGGCCGGAGGCGTCGGTGGGCATTTCCGAGCCGTGGGCATGGCCGTGGAAGATGGCGAAGAAGCCCACCACCGCCATCGCCGCCGCCAGCGGCGCCTTGAGCCCGAACGCCACCACTGCGCCCAGCACCACCACGGAAAGGCCGATGCCCAGTTCCACGAACGGCACGTCCACGCCGGAGATGCCGAGGGCCCCGCCCACCGCCATCAGGGCCACGAAGGTGGCCGGCACCGCCCACACGGCGCGCCCGCCGAGCTGCCAGGCGAAGATGCCCACGGTGACCATGGCCAGCAGGTGATCGAGGCCGCCCAGCGGATGGGCGAAGCCGTGCGCGAAGCCGTGGGTGGCGCCCACGCCGGTGTGGGCGAAGGCGAGGGAGGGCAGCAGAGTGGCGGCGGCGGCCAGAAGGGCCGTGCGGGGAAAGCGACGCATCGAGGGGCTCCTTAGGGTCTTGGCTGTTCTCAATCTGAAAGGGGTCAACAGATCCGGGGAAGCTGATCGCCGACCAGCATGTCGACGATGCGCTCGCCCCCGAAACGGGTTTCCATGGTCACGCGGCCGGGCCGGTCCGCGCTCACGGTGCCGATGGCGGCGGCGTCGCGGCCCAGGGGATGGGCCCTGAGCGCGGCCAATGCCGCGTCCGCCTCCGCCGCCGGCACCACCGCCAGGATCTTGCCCTCGTTGGCGAGGTAGAGCGGATCGAGGCCGAGGATCTCGCAGAAGCCGTGCACTTCCGCGCGCATGGGCAGGGCCAACTCGGAGAGGCGCACGCCGACGCCGCTCGCGTCCGCCAGCTCGTTCACCACCGCCGCCACGCCGCCGCGCGTCGCATCGCGCATCATGCGGATGCCGGGGGCGGCTTTGAGGAGGGCGTCGATCAGCCCGTTGAGCGGCGCGCAGTCGCTCGCGATGGCGGTGTCGAGGGCGAGGTCGCCGCGGGCGTTGAGGATGGCGGCGCCGTGGTCGCCCAGAAGGCCGTTCACCAGCACCACGTCGCCGGGTCGCGCCTTGGCGATGCCGACATCGAGCCCTTTGCGCACCACGCCGATGCCGGTGGTGGTGACGAACAGCTTGTCGCAGGCGCCGCGCGCCACCACCTTGGTGTCGCCGGTGGCGATGAAGACGCCGGCCGCGCGCGCGGTTTCGGCCATGGAGGCGGCGACCCGGCGCAGCACCTCCACCTCCAGCCCCTCCTCGATGATGACGGCGCAGGAGAGGGCCACCGGCTCCGCCCCGCCCACCGCGAGGTCGTTCACCGTGCCGCACACCGCGAGCTTTCCGATGTCGCCGCCGGGGAAGAACAGCGGGTCCACCACGAAGCTGTCGGTGGTGAAGGCCAGCCGGTCGCCCTTCGCCGCCAGCGCGGAGAGATCGAAGCGCGCTTGGTCCTCCGGCGCGGCGCGGCTGGCACCCGAGAAAGCGGAGAGGAACACGTTGTCGATGAGGTCGCGCATGGCGCTGCCGCCACCGCCATGGGCGAGCGTGACGGTCCGGGCGCTGAAGGCGCGGCGGGCGGGCGCGGGCTGGGTGGGCGTGGAATGAGCGGTCATGCGGCTTCCCCCCTCAGGCCGCCGTATTGGTAATAGGCGGCGCAGGCGCCCTCGGAGGAGACCATGAGCGCGCCAAGCGGGGTCTCGGGCGTGCAGCCCTTGCCGAACTCGGGGCAGGCCCATGGCTTGGCGGCGCCGGTGAGCACCTGCCCGCAGCGGCACTGGGCGGGGTCCGCCACCTTCACGTCGGGCACGGCGAAGCGCCTTTCGGCGTCGAACGCCGCATAGGCCTCACGCAGCCGCACGCCAGAGCCGGCGATGGAGCCGAGGCCCCGCCACTCGAAGGTGGCGCGCGGCTCGTAGACCTCGCCCACCGCCTTGAGCGCCGCCGGGTTGCCATGCGCCGGCACCACGCGGGCATACTGGTTCTCGATGCGGGCTTCTCCCGCCTCGATCTGCCGGAGCACCATGAGCAGCGACTGCAGCAGGTCGATGGGCTCGAAGCCCGCCACCACGAGCGGCTTTCCGAACTCCTCGGCGATGAAACGGTAGGGCTCCGTGCCGATGACCATGGAGACATGGCCGGGCCCGACGAAGCCGTCGATGCCGAAATCCTCCTGGGAGAGCAGCGCCCGCAGGGTCGGGATGATGGTGATGTGATTGCAGAACAGGGAGAAGTTCGAGACCCCTTCGCGCGCGGCGCGTTGCACGGTGAGCGCGGTGGAGGGCATGGTGGTCTCGAACCCCAGGCCGAAGAACACCACCTGCCGCTCGGGATTGCGCTTCGCCAGCGCGAGCGCGTCGAGGGGCGAATAGACCATGCGCACGTCGGCACCCTCGGCCTTGGCCTGCAGCAGGCTCTTCCGCGAGCCCGGCACCCGCATGGCGTCGCCGAAGGTGGCGAAGATGACCTCCTCCCGCTCGGCGATGGCGACGCAGTCGTCCACCCGCCCCATGGGCAGCACGCACACCGGGCAGCCGGGACCGTGCACGAACTCCACGAGATCGGGCAGCAGCCCTTCGAGGCCATAACGGAAGATGGCGTGGGTGTGCCCGCCGCACACCTCCATGATGGCGAAGGGCTTCTCGCGCCCGCGCTCCAGCCGCGCGGAGACGGCCTCGATCTCCTTCACCAGGGCCCTGGCGAGGGCGGGGTCGCGGAATTCGTCGACGAAGCGCATGGGCGTCACTCCTGGCCGGACATGGAGGTGGTGGGCGCGGGCGAGAGCAGCTCGACGCTGCCGGTGGTGAGCGCCTCCATCTCCGCCGCCGCCTCGCCGATCTCGCTGAGCACCTTCAAGGTGGCGGCGGCCTCTTCCTCGTCGATCACGCTCATGGCGAAGCCCACGTGCACCAGCACCCAGCTTCCCACCAGCGCCGCGAGCGGCGCGCCGGGCTCGGCCACGCACACCACGTCCACGGTGCGGCGCACGCCGGAGACGTCCACCACGCACAGCATGGCGTCTTCGTCCGCCACGGAAACGATGCGTCCTGGAATGCCGAGGCACATGGCGTCTCTCCTGTCCGGATCAGTGCGAATTGGCGAAGGTGGCGCCGCGGGCGATGCCGTAGCGGTCCAGCTTGGCCCGCAGGCCGACGCGGGAGAGGCCCAGCTCTTCCGCCGCCCGGCTCTTGTTCCAGCGGCAGCGCACCAGGGTCTCCGTGAGGATGGAGGCCTCCATGCGCTCGATGCGGTCCTTCAGCAGCCCGCCGCCCGGCAGGGCGATGGCCTCGGGCTCCACCCTGGCGGTGGTGGCGGCGGCGGCGCGCAGCACGTGGGGCGAGAGCAGGTCGGCGCCCAGCACGTCGCGCTCGGCCAGCACCAGCATGCGGGTGATCTCGTTCTGCAGCTCGCGCACGTTGCCGGGCCATTCGTAGGCCTTCATGCAGCCCAGCGCCTCCTCGCTGAAGCCCTTGGCGCGCTTGCCGTGCTGGTTCGAGAGCGCATCGAGGATGCTCTGGGCGAGCACGGGGATGTCCTCGCGCCGCTCCCGGAGGGCCGGCAGGGTCAGCACCATGGCGCAGAGGCGGTAGTAGAGATCCTCCCGGAACCGCCCGCGCCCCACCTCGCCGTGCAGGTCGCGGTGGGTGGCGGCGAGCACGCGCACGTTCACGCGCTTGGATTCGTTGGAGCCCACCGGGCGGATTTCCCCCTCCTGCAGGAAGCGCAGCAGCTTCACCTGGAAAGCCGGGGAGATGTCGCCGATTTCGTCGAGCAGGATGGTGCCGCCGTCCGCCTGGTCGAGCAGGCCGATGCGGGTGACGTGGGCACCGGTGAAGGCGCCCTTCTTGTGGCCGAACAGCTCGGATTCCAGAAGCTCGTCCGGGATCGCCCCGCAGTTCACGGCGAAGAAGGGCCGGTCCGAGCGCAGGCTGGAATAATGGATGGCGCGGGCCAGCAGCTCCTTGCCGGTGCCGGTCTCGCCGTGGATCAGCACCGGCACGTCGAACGTGGCCACCTGGGCGGCGCGGGTGCAGGTTTCCGAAAGAGGGCTGCCGGGGGCGCGGATGAGGGTGTCGAAGTGGAAGATCTGCGCCACCCGCTCCCGCCGCGCGGCAAGCCGCGCCTCGGCGGTGGCGGCGGTGAGCTTCATCTCCAGGCTGAGGCGCTCGTGCTCGCGCTGGAGCTGGAACAGGTGCGCCGCATTGCGGGCGGCGAGCAGGAGCTGGTCCGGGTGCCAGGGCTTGGGAATGAACTGGTAGATGCCCGCCGCGTTGATCGCGCCGATCATGTCCTCCGGCTCCGAATAGCCGGTGACGATGATGCGCAGGATGTCCGGCCAGCGCTCGCGCACCTCGGTGAGCAGCGCGACGCCGGAGGTGCCGGGCATGCGCTGGTCGCAGAAGATCACCTGGATCCACTCGTTCTCCAGGATGCCGCGGGCGGCATCGGCGTCGAGCGCGGTGAAGACGTCGAACTCCTCGTCGAGCACGCGGGCGATGACCTCCACCGAGCGTGGCTCGTCGTCCACCACCAGGAGCGCGGGGCGGCGGCTCATCTCAGGCCTCCCGCGCGGCGGCGGCGCGCAACGCGTGGGCACGCGCCTCGGCGGCGCCCGCCAGCGCCTCCAGCCGCGCGGCGCGCGCGCCCCTGAGCCAGGAGAGCCAGGGCGACAGGCCCACATCCCCGCGCGATGATACGCGCAGGATCTCGGCCCGCGGGTTCACCCGCGCGATGTTGCGCTCCAGGGCCGCCATGTCCGCGTCCACATGGGGGGCGAGGTCGGCCTTGGTGATGAGCACAAGGTCGGCGCCCTCGAAGATGTCAGGATATTTCAGTGGCTTGTCGTCGCCCTCCGCCACCGAGATGAGGGTGACGCGGCGCGTTTCCCCGAGGTCGAAGGCCGCGGGGCAAACGAGGTTGCCCACATTCTCGATGAACAGCACGCCGCCGTCCGGCAGCGGCAGCTTTTCAAGGGCGTGGCCCACCATGTGGGCGTCGAGGTGGCAGCCCTTGCCGGTGTTGATCTGCACCGCCGGCACGCCCACGGCGCGGATGCGCGCGGCGTCGTTGTCGGTCTGCTGGTCGCCCTCGATGACGGCGCAGGGGAGGGCCCCGGCGATGGCCTTCAGTGTCTCGACGAGGAGGGTGGTTTTCCCCGCCCCCGGACCGGAGAGGAGATTGAGCGCGAGGATGCCGGCCGCTTCCAGGCGAGACCGGTTATCCGCGGCGTAGCCGTCGTTTTTGGCGAGGATTCCGGTTTCGATCTCGACCATTCGTGCCTGGGAGAGTCCGGGCGCGTGGGCGCGGGCGGGGCCTTGTCCGTAGTCCAGGGTCTCCGCGCCCGCGTGATCACGATCATGATGACGATGATCACCAGCGTGGCGGTGGCCGCCGTGATGAGCGTGATGGCGAGATGCATGGTGCGGTGCGCGGGTTCCGGGAACGTCCTGGGCATCACTATAGCCCAGGTTGTCCGCCGGGCCATGGTCATGCTCATGCCCGTGTTCATGGGCGCCATGGGGGTGGCTGTGGGTCGTGCCGTCCGCGTGGGTATGCGTGTGCGCGCCATGGTCATGGTCGTGCCCATGGTCGTGCCCATGGTCGTGCGCGTGGCCGTGAGCCTCGGAAATGGTGGCGCCGTCGCCGCCGCAGCCGCAAACCGTGCACATCACATCACCTCCAGGTCCTTGATGGTCATCTCGGTGCCGCCATTGGGCAGAAGGCGCTCGCCCCCGCACCGGGGGCAGGGGTCGAGCCGCGCCGCGAGCGGCACCGTGTCGTTGCAGTCGAAGCACCAGGCGGTGCCGGGCTCGTCCAGCACCACCAGCTCGGCGCCCTCGGCGAGGGAGCCCTTCATCACCACGTCGAAGCCGAAGCGCAGCGCCTCCACCTCCACGCCGGCGAAGCGGCCGAGCTTGAGGCGCACCTTCGTCACGCGGGAGAAGCTCTGCGCCCGCGCCGCGTCTTCCAGCGCGCTCCTGAGGCTCTCGCACAGGGCCATCTCATGCATGGCGCAGGGCCCCTTCCAGATCGAGCGTGACGGGCACGCAGGGATTGACGGCCGACAGCAGGAAGCCCGCCAGCAGCGGCGTCGGGGGCGAGGCGGCGTCGAGTGTCGCGAAGGCCCGCTCCAGCAGGCCGCCTGGCGCGAGGTTCCAGGCGCTGGGGGAGAGGATGCGGTAGCGCGCGACGCGCCCGCCTTCTACCCGCGCCCCGTGGCCGAGCAGCCCGCGCGCGGCCTCCGCGAGCCCCGTACCGGCCGGCGATGAGGGCGCGGCGGGGCCAGGGCCGGAGAGGAGCGCCAGCAGATCGGCGAGGCGCGCCAGCAGGCGCACGAAGATGCTCGGGCCTTCCTCCGCCAGCAGCGCGTGGAACAGCGGCGTGCCGGCCACCCGGCCGAGGGCACCCGTCTCCCGCAGGGGTGGTGTGCGCGGCTCCGGCGGGCTGGGTTCGGCGCGCGGCTGAGTGGAGCCGGGAAGGCCGTCGCCGGCATCGGGGCAGAGGGGCGCCGCGTCCCGCAGGAGGAGCGCGGGCGCGGTGGCACCTTTCGTCGCCCCGTCCGGGATGCCGCGGGCCCCATGCCCGGCCGCAGCCTCACGGTGGGCGGCTGATGCGTCGCCGTCCTCGGCCAGGGTGCCGACGAGGTCGGCGGCGGTCAGCTCGGGCAGGCCGGCGCGGCCGTCGGCGGGGTCGCTCTCGCGCCGCAGGCGGCAGAGGATGCGCGCCGTGGCGGTCTCTCCGGCGCGGAGCCAGCCATCGAGCGCGGCGGGCGAGAGGGCGCAGAAGTCGCGTCCCGCCATCCCCGCGCCGGCGAGGGCGGCGGCAAGCGCGAGGTCCGCCTCCGGCCCCGGCCGCGCGAGGGCGCCGAGGGCGGCGCGGTCCGGCGTACCGCCGAGCAGGGTGGGCCAGCCGTGGAGGATGGCGAGGGCATGGTCGCGCACGCTCTCGCGCGCCATCGCCGCCCCGTCCGCCGGGGTGGGCAGCCCTAGCGCCCGGCGGGCGGCGAGGCCGTGGGCCGCGCCGCACAAATTGAACACCAGCGGCACGAGGCGCGCGGCCGCCTCGACCGTCCGCCCCGCCAGCGCCAGCGCCGGGTCCGGCCCCTCCGTGCGCACGAAGCGCCACGCCCGCGGCCCGCCGGCGGGATCGCGGAGAATGGCGAGGCGCTTGAGGGTGGCGGCGCTCATGGCTGCGCGTCCGCCTCGGTCTGCGTGGCGGCCGCCGTCTCCTCGCGCGCGGCGAGGCCCGGCCCGAAGATCATGGCGCGGCGCGAGAGGGTGGTGGGGGCGCCCTCGGCCGGGGCGGCTTCGGCGCGCTCCTGTTCTTCCCGGCGCGCGGCGTCCTCCTCCGCCCTGCGGCGGATCTCGCCGGAGCGGCTGCCCTCGGCGCGGTTGGCGGGATCGAGCAGGCCGGGGATGATCGCCTGCGCCGTCTCCACCGCCTGCAGCATGGAGGAGAAGTCGAACATGGGGGAGAACAGGGAGCAGGCCCTGTAGGGCCCTGTCTCCTGTCGCTCGGCGGAGAGGAATTCGTAGGTGCCGGAGGGAAAGTCCATCAGCTCGCGGGTGCCGGTGGGCAGGCCCGACCAGTCCTCGCCGGGCCCCGGCAGCGCGATGATGTTCATGAACCACGGCGTCACCAGCACGCCGATCACCCGCCCCTCGTGGATGCGGAAGCCCACCGCCTTCACCGAGAGCGCGCCGTTCACGAACGGCACGCCCTTCATGCGCGCGGCGTTGATCTCCTGGAACACCGCCTCGAACCGGCCGGGCGCGGTGGCAAGCAGGTGGGAAAGGGCGGCCTCCTCCGGCGTCGGCTCCACCAGCACGGCGGAGGTGCCGGCGGCGCCGCCGTCAAGCACCATGAACTGGTCGCGCGGGCCGTCGCACACCGGGCAGCGCCAATGGCCGGGCAGGTCGTTGAAGGCGGTGCCGGCTGGCACCTGCCACGTCTCGCAGCCCTCGGCGGGGTCGTAGACGTGCCAGCATACCTTGCATTCGAGACGCGCCGTGGGCGCGAGGCGGGCCCGGTCGCCGAGGTAGGAGCCTTCGAAGGTCTGGGGCGGGGCAGAGGCGCTCATGGGGCCCTCACGCGATGGCTTCGAGCACTTCGGCGAGGCGCTCGGCGGAATCGCCGATGTCCTCCGCCGCGGCGCAGGCCACTTCCGGCACGTCGCACACCTCGATGGTGTCGAGGATGAGCACGTCGGTGGAGTTGTAGAAGCGCACCCGCCACACGCCCTTCAGCGCGGTGGAGTCGATGCGGCAGTTGCCGTAGCCGCGCGAGAGCACCACCGTCGCGCCCCGGCCGAGCCTCTCGTCGAGCATGGCGAGGTCCTCCGGCGTGTGGGGCAGAAGGGAGAGGTTGATGACATGGGGCCCGTCCCCCGCCTTGCGGGTGGCGGCGCGGTGCTCGATCTCCACCAGCAGGGCGGGCGCATTGAAGATACCGGGGCCGGCGGCCTCGGCGAGGCGGGCGGTGTCGAGGGCCCAGGTCTCGTCATGGGCGCGCAGGACGGCGCCGCGCGGGAAGGCGGAGACCTCCACCCGGTCCGCCCCCTCCGCGCCGGACAGGCGCCACACGCCGGCGAAGGTCGCTTCCTGGATGTCCATGGCGCGGCCGGGCGCGGAGACCTTCACCGCCACCTCGCCCTCGCCCAGGGTCTCGTCCACCAGGGCGAGGTTCGCCTTGTCGAGATGGGCGAGCGTGACGGTGAGGCTCTCGCCCGGCATCCAGCTCCGCAGGGCCGCGAGGATCTCGCCCAGCGCCGCCAAAGCGGGGGCGAAGCGGGCCGTGTCCTCCACCTCCGGCAGGTGGGCCTCGAAGGTGCGCATGCCCGATGGCAGCGGCATGTAGGCGAGGCCTTCGTCCTCGGCGGTGGGCTGGGTGCCGGGGCCGAAGCCGATGGGCGCCTGGGTGGCGAAGGGGCTGGAGGACATGGGGCAGACCTCGGTAGGGGCGGGCGTTCCGGCGGCGGCGTCAGTGGGTGGCGGTGGAGGGCGCGCCCAGGAGCGCGCCGAGCCGGTCGAGATATTCGTCCCAGTCCCGCATGCGGGAGATGGCGCCGAGGGGCACACCGCCGCGCAGCACCACCACCGCCGGCAGCGCGAGGTTCAACGCCTCGCGGAAGCTCGCTTCCGCCTTGGGGCCGGCGACGGCACCACCGATGCGGGCCTCCCCGCCCAGCGCCTTCACCAGCTCGGGCAGCACCACGGCGATGTCCGGGCTCTCCAGGTGGTTCTTGCCGTGGGCGGGCAGCAGCACGAGCTGGTCACGCCCGTCGAGGGCGGCGGCGTCCTCGGCCGCCTCGATCCAGGCATAGGCGCGCTCGGTGAGGAGGCGGCGCACGAGCGGATGGAGCGCTTCCTGGGACATCAGGCTTCCTTTCTGCCGGCGGCGTAGGCGGCGGCGAGATGGGGCGGCAGCTCCGGCTCGCGATGCGCGAGGTCGGCGAAGGCGCGGTCGATGAGGGCGGTGTCGGCGGTGCCGGCCATCACCGCCGCGACCCCGTCGAGCGCCTCGGTGATGAGGCGGGCCTCCTCCGCCTCCAGCCGGCGCCGCGCCGCGCCCTGGAACACCAGCACGTGGTCGCCGGCGCACGCGTCGGGCACCAGCGCGAGATCCACCTTCTCGGTGCGGCCGGCGGCGGAGCAGAAGGCGAACGTGCCGTCGGTGGCATCGATGCGCATGGGAAGGCCGAGGCACATGGTCGGGGTCTTTCGGGCGGCTTCAGGAGCGGCCGAGAATGCGGGGATCGCCGATGCGGCAGGCGTCCTCGGCGCTGGGGCGCTCGGCCTCGTAGGGATCGCGGGCGATGGGCGCGGCGATGAGGCCCTCCGGCAGCTCGGCGCGCGGGGTGGTCCACACGTTGAAGTCGGCGCGCAGCACCTTGAGCACGCGGTTGGCGGCGGCCTCGATCTGACCGGCCACGGTGGCGGTGAGGCCGCCGCCGTAGTCGTCAAGCACTTCGGGCTGCACACCCACCAGCACGATGCGGGCGGGGGTGTGGCCACGCAGGGCGAGCAGGCCGAGGATTTCCTGGAAGCCGGTCTGGTGCAGGCTCACCTTGCGGCTGGCCAGCACGGCCGGCACCTCCGCATCCACCAGCACATGGAGGGTGCCGGGGGGCAGGCCATAGTCCACCGCGTCGATGATCACCAGCCCGTCGGTCTCCTCCAGATAGGGCAGGAGGTAGAGGCCCTGGGTGCCGCCGTCGAGGAGCGTGACGTGATCGGGGAAGGCGTGGTCCCGGTCCAGCGCCTCCAGCACCCGGACGCCGAAGCCTTCGTCCGCCCACAGGATGTTGCCGATGCCGAGCACGAGGATGCGCGGATGTATACCTTTGTCAGACATGCAACTTCTCGCCTCCGGCTCACCCTCCCGCAGCGGTCTGGAGCCGCCTGATTTGAGGCGTTCAATTCAAGGACTGTGCCAGCGGCGTGGGCAACTGGTAACGCCTTGATCGACCAGAGTGGCATTGCATGCCGATAAGATGGCGGTGGGGTGACAATTGGAATTTACAATTCCAAACCTATCATAAAACGGAAGGATGTCTCGCAATTGTACGGGCGGCGCGCGGCGCAACGTAACTTCGTGCGGCGTTCGGGAAGCCGGCCGCTGGCAAACAAAAAAGGGCGCGGCCCGCGCCGCGCCCTTCCGTTACGGAGCCTGCCCGCCTCACTCCGGATCGTCGTCCCGGAAGCTGCGGTAGCCGTTGGTGATGGCGGAGATCATGGTCTGGCGGGACATGATGTCCTCGCGGATCACCGTGTAGACGTGGATGATGACGAACAGGATGATCGCCCACATGCCGATGTGGTGCAGCGTGTGCACCTGCATGGAGCCGCCCAGCAGCGGGATAACCCAGCCGAACAGGTTGCTCTGCCAGCTTCCGAGCCCCGTGCCCTCCGAATAGAGGGCGAAGCCGGTGAAGATCATGAAGATGGTGCCCAGCACCATCACCAGGAACAGGAAGGTCTGCGCCAGCGGGTTGTGGCCCATGAACTTCATGGGCCGCGGCTTCAGGAAGGCATACCACGCCATCTCGGCGAACAGGCCGCGCCAGAAGCTCTTCTTCCACAGCGGCAGGGTGAACAGCTCGCGGGAATAGGTGTTGCCCGCGAACGCCCACAGGATGCGGCCGATGAAGGCGACCGCGAAGATATAGCCGGCCGAGAAGTGGATGAAGCGGATGGTGCCCATGAGGTAATGGTCGCTCGGCTGTCCCGACAGGGTCGGGAACGGCGAGGCGATGAGATAGCCGGTAACGCAGAGCACCACGATGCAAAGCGCGTTCACCCAGTGCCAGAGGCGCACCGGCGCCTCGTAGATGTAGTAGGTGGTCACCTGCCTTCCACCCTTTGCCGCCCCTTCCGCCGGGGCGGCCTCGGCCGCCGCCGAAGGGGACGCCTTCGGAGGGGCGGTGCCGGAGAGCGATGCGTCGGTCATGGCTCAGCCTCCCCTTCAGCGCACGGTGACGCGGGCCAGTTCCTCCCCATCGTCGGACATGACGTGGGTGGAGCAGGCGAGGCAGGGATCGAACGAGTGGAGGGTGCGCAGGATCTCCACCGGCTCCTCGGGGCGCTGCATGGGCGTGTTGAGGAGCGAGGCCTCAAACGCGCCGATGTTGCCCTTGGGGTCGCGCGGCCCGCCGTTCCAGGTGGACGGCACCACGCACTGGTAGTTTTCGATGCGGCCGTCCTTGATCTTGATCCAGTGGCCGAGGCCGCCGCGCGGGGCCGCCACGGTGCCGACGCCCTTGGCCTCCTTCGGCCAGGTGGTGGGGTCCCACTTCTCCATGTTGGCGGTGGAGGTGTCGCCGGCCTTGATGTTGGCGATGAGGGCGTTGAAATCGTCCAGCATCATGTGGGCGCAGTAGTGGGCCTCCAGCGCGCGGGCGAGCGTGCGGCCGATGGTGGAGGGCAGCGCCTGCTTGACCGTGAGGTTGGTGCCGGCGAGCGAATTGAAGCGGCCGAGCGCCTCGTCCACCTGCCCCTTCACGAAGGGCACCCCGTGCGAATAGGCGAGGATATAGCGGGCGAGCGGGCCCACCTCCACCGCGTGGCCGCGCCAGCGGGGGGCCTTGATCCACGAATACTTCGCGTTCTCGTCCACCTGCTCGATGTTGGTGCGGGTGCCCTTGAAGTTCGGGCCGAGATCGAACTTCGGGTCGGTGATGCCGTCCCAGGGGTGCAGGCCCTTGTCCTTGTCGGCATCGCCGTAGGTGTACCAGGAATGCGCCACGAATTCCTGCACCTGGTCGGGGTCGCGCGGGTCGATGGGATGGATCTCGTCCCAGTTGCCGTTGATGATGACGCCGCCGGGCAGGCGGTCGGTCTTCTTCTGGCCCTGGATGGCGGCATAGTCGCCGTAATCCATCACGTTCTGGCCGGCGAGGCCGCCGCCGTAGAGCCAGCCCTTGTAGAAGCTGGCGATGGCGATGACATCGGGCACCAGCACGTTCTGGGAGAATTCGAACGCCTCCTGCAGCTTGAGCTGCACGAAGTTCAGCCGCTCCATGTTGAGCGGGGCGCCGGCGGCCATGTCGCCGTTCATGTTGATGGCGCAGGGCACGCCGCCCACGAGATAGTTCGGGTGCGGGTTCTTGCCGCCGAAGATGGTGTGCACCTTCACGATCTCGCGCTGGAAGTCCAGCGCCTCGAGATAGTGGGTGACGGCGAGAAGATCGGCCTCCGGCGGCAGCAGATAGGCCGGGTTGTCCCAGTATCCGTTCTTGAAGATGCCGAGCTGTCCGCTCTCCACGAACTTTTTCAGCCGGTTCTGCACGTCGCGGAAATAGCCGGGCGAGGACTTGGAGTGGGCGGAGATGGACTGCTGCAGCACGCTGGTGGCCTTGGGGTCGGCCTTCAGCGCGTTCACCGGGTTCACCCAGTCGAGGGCGTGCAGGTGATAGAAATGCACCACGTGGTCATGCCACTGGAGCACCTTCGCCATGATCTCGCGGATGAGATAGGCGTTGTTGGGGATGGTGATGTTCAGCGCATCTTCCACCGCCCGCACGGAGGTGAGCGCGTGGCAGCCGGTGCACACGCCGCAGATGCGCTCCACGAAGGCCCAGGCGTCGCGCGGGTCGCGGCCCTTCAGGATCACCTCCAGCCCGCGCCACATGGTGCCGGTGGAGACCGCGTTGCGGATGACGTTGTCCGCATCCACGTTCACCTCGCAGCGCATGTGGCCTTCGATGCGGGTGACGGGATCGACGACGATGCGCTTGCCGGAATTGTCGAGGGTGAAGCCGTTCGGCGTCTGGATGCTCACTTGTCGCCTCCCTTATCGGCGCCGCTGGTGGTGTCGTGTTTTGTCTGCGCGCGCTTCAGGGCGCTGATGGCCGCGTGCACGGCGACGCCGCCGCCCACCACCGCCGCTGCGGCAAGGCCCACCTTGTCGGCGTTCGACTCGATGCCGAAGCCACTCTCCTTCAGGTCCGCCAGGCGGGCATACCAGGAGCCCTTGTCCCAGAAGCCGTCCTCCGAGCAGCCGATGCAGCCGTGGCCGGACTGGATGGGGAAGGACACGCCGTCGTTCCAGCGCACGGTGGAGCAGGCGTTGTAGGTGGTCGGGCCCTTGCAGCCCACCTTGTAGAGGCAATAGCCCTTGCGCGCGCCCTCGTCGTCGAAGCTCTCCACATACTGGCCGGCGTCGAAGTGGGGCCGGCGATAGCATTTGTCGTGGATGCGCTGGGAATAGAACATCAGCGGCCGGCCCTGGCGGTCGAGCGCGGGGAGCTGGTCGAAGGTGAGCATGTAGGTGATGACACCGGTCATCACCTCGGCGATGGGTGGGCAGCCCGGCACCTTGATGATGGGCTTGTCGAAGATCACCTCATGCACGGGCGTGGCGCGGGTGGGGTTGGGCCGGGCCGCCTGCACGCAGCCATAGGAGGCGCAGGAGCCCCAGGAGATGATGGCCTTGGCGTCCTTGGCCACCTTCTTCAGCTGGTCCACGAACGGCTTGCCGCCGATGATGCAATACATGCCGTCTTCATTGAGGGGCGGGTTGCCCTCCACGGCCAGGATGTAATTGCCCTTATATTTCTCCATCACCTCGTCGAGGATGGCTTCCGCCTGGTGGCCGGCGGAGGCCATGAGGGTGTCGTCATAATCGAGCGAGATCATGGAGAGCACCACATCCTTCACCAGCGGATGGGCGGAGCGGATGAAGCTCTCCGAGCAGCAGGTGCACTCCAGGCCATGCAGCCACAGCACGGGCGTGCGGGGCTTGGTTTCCATGGCATGGGCGATCTGCGGCGCGAATTCCGGCCCGAGGCCGAGCGCCGCCGCCGTGAGCGAGCAATATTTCAGGAACGACCGACGGGTAATCCCCTGCCGCCGCATGACTTCATAAAACGTCTCGAGGGCCATCAGGCGTTCCCCCTTGCATGAACCGGCCCATCGGCGTCGAGGCCGGTGGAGCTTGGGTGGGATTTAGCAAGGGGTGTGCCAGGGGTGGGATATGTTTTAGTTCAAGGGGTTGGGTCGGAGAAATGCGAGGAGCGCGTGGATGTGGGCATGACGCTTTGCGGGTGGTCTGGAAGGGGGATGACCGGAATCGCGAGACGGTCGGATTGGGCCAGGAGCCGACATTTGGCGTGCTGGGCCGCTTCCGACCTCGAGCGGACGTTCAGCACAACGCGGCCGCCAGCAGACCGCTTGTCACGCCTCAAGTTCGCGTATACGATACATATATGAATCGTATATTCGAGGGTTAGCAGTGGGAATCGTAAATATCGAGGATGATCTGCACGAGCAGCTGCGCCGGGCGAGCAAGGTGTCCTATCGGTCTATCAATGCCCAGGCGGCCTTCTGGATCAGGATCGGCATGCTCTGCGAGCTGAACCCTGGCCTCACCTTCCAGGAGCTGGTGGCGCGTGAGTTGAAGGACGCGGGCGTCGACGCCCCTGTTTCCGAGGCTGTGGCTTCATGACGAAGACGCCGGCCGAGGTTGAGCTCCTGGCGGAGTCGGGCCGTCTGCTCGCGTCGGTGTTCGCGCACTTGGATGGACGGCCCCTCGCCGGATTGACCACCCTGCAGGTCAACGACCTCGTCGAGGCCTTCATCGTCGGTCAGCTCGAAGCCCGGCCCGCCAGCAAGGGCCAGTACGGCTACGGTTTCGCGCTGAACAGCTCGATGAACAACGTCGTCTGCCACGGCGTGCCGTCGAGGGATGATGTCTTGCGGGACGGCGATATCGTCAATTTTGACATCACGCTCGAGAAGGGGGGCTATATCGCGGATTCCAGCAAGACATTCCTCATCGGGAATGTGGCGCCCACTGCCAAGCGGCTCGTTCGCACCACCTATGAGGCCCTGTGGAAGGGCATCCGCGCGGTGCGCCCAGGTGCCAAGCTCGGCGACATTGGCTCCGCCATCGAGCGGCATGCAAAGCAGAACGGCTATTCGGTCGTGCGGGAATACTGCGGCCATGGCATCGGGCGCGAGATGCACGAGGCGCCACAAGTGCTTCATTTCGGAAAGCCGGGAACTGGCCTTACTTTGCGGGAGGGCATGGTCTTCACGATCGAGCCCATGCTGAACCAGGGGCGCAGGACGGTCCGAACAGAGGACGACGGATGGACTGTCGTCACCGTGGACGGGAAGCTGTCCGCACAGTTCGAACACACGGTCGCGGTCACCCGTGACGGCGTCCGCGTGTTAACGTTGCGTCCGGACGAAGCACGGCCCTAGACGTCCGCAATCCACCCTGAACGGACTTTCATAGGCTGGAATTCGAAAGCCCTCTTTGGGTCAAAGCCGGCCGTCGTCCGCCGATGCCGGAGACCTTCGTTCGCCAAGTGCTCACACAGAGTTCGTTCACCTCACCCCTCCGTCCCAGGAAACACCAGCCCCGCCTTCCGCAGCGCATCCCCCGATCCCAGGCCCATGCGCTTCACCACCAGCATGGCCTGGGCCATGGGGATGTTCAGGGGGACGACGCGGTCTTTCGGGACATAGAAGAGGTCGCCGGACATGGGGGTGGGGGCGCGGGGGATGAAGACGGCCACCCAGCCGTCGGGAATGTCCTCGAGCTGGTAGCCGAGCTGCCAGGCGCCGTCGCGGCTCACCAAGGCCGGGGTGACGCCGGCCATGCTTTCCACCTGGGTCAGCCCATCGGCCATGCTCTTCACCAGCTGGTATTGCGGGATGCCGCCCAGCAGCGAATTCTCCCAGAAGCGCGTCACGCGCCGGCCATGGCGCGTGCTGGCGGCAAAGCCGGCGCCGAAGGCCAGCAGCAGGATGAGCAGGAGGCCGATGACGCTCTCCCCGCTCACGCCCACATAGCTTTCCACCGGCACGATGTGGGAGACGGGCTTCGCCAGCGCCCCCACCAGCTTGACGGCATGGCCGAGCACGATGAGCACGAGCACCATGGGCAGAAGAAAGACCATGCCGAGCACGAGCCGCCGCGCCAGCACGCCGAGGACGGACATGAGCTTGCCTTGAGGGCTCCAGGCCATTGCGTTCTCCCCTGAGGACACCGCCTCCGCGCCACGCCCACGCCCATCCTGCGCCGGATGACGCAGGAACCGCCTGGGCGCGGGGCCTCTATGCTACCCCGCGCGCTGTTCCTCCGCATGGGGCTGCGCCACCCGCGCTGGAAGCGCCGTCTCGGTGTCGCCGGCCGGCGGCGGCGCGGCGCGCCTTCAGCCGGCTTCCCCCACGAGCAGGGGCGGGAAGCCGCTCTGCGCGTGCCAGCGCCAGGCATCGGCGATCATGGCGGGGAGGGTGGAGCGTTCCGGCGTCCAGCCCAGCTCGCGGCCGGCGCGAGCGCTGCCGCTGACGAGGCGCGCCGCATCCCCCGGCCGGCGCGGGCCCTCGGTCACCGGCACCTTCAGCCCCGTCACCTGCTCCACCGCGCCGATCACCTCGCGCACCGAGAAGCCGTGGCCGGTGCCCAGGTTGAACACCCGGCTGCCGCGCCCCTCGAGCAGCCAGCGCAGCCCCAGCACATGGGCCTGCGCGAGGTCGCACACATGCACATAGTCGCGGATGCAGGTGCCGTCGGGGGTGGGATAATCGGTGCCGAACAAAGTGACGGGCGGGCGCCGCCCGGCGGCGGCCTCGATCAGCAGAGGCACCAGATGGGTTTCCGGCTCGTGCTTCTCGCCCACTTCCGCCTCCGGGTCCGCGCCCGCCACGTTGAAGTAGCGGAAGATCACCGCGCGCAGGTCGTGGCTGGCGCCGAAGTGGGCCAGCATCTCCTCGATGGCGCGCTTGGAGGCGCCATAGGCGTTGATGGGCGCCTGCACGGCGTTTTCATCGAGGGTCACGCCGTCCTGGTCGCCATAGGTGGCGCAGGTGGAGGAGAAGACGATGTCGCGGCAGCCGGCGGCCAGAGCCGCCTCGATCAGGTTGAGCGCGCCGTTCACGTTGGCGCGCCAGTAGGTGCCGGGATCGCGCATGGAGACGCCCACCAGCGAGAGGGCGGCGAAGTGCATCACCGCCACCGGGCGCCAGGCGGCGAAGGCGGCCGCGAGCTCCTCTCGGTTCAGGAGATCGCCGCGCACCAGCGGGCCGAAGCGCACCGCCTGCGCCCAGCCGGTGGACAGATTGTCGAAGGCGACGGGAATGAAGCCGGCGCGCCGCAGCGCCTTGCAGGCGTGGGCGCCGATGTAGCCGGCCCCGCCCGTCACCAGAACATGCTGCATGCCCGCCCCCTCGAAGCCCGCCCCCATCGGCTGCGACATGAGGCGGATTCCCCCGCCGATGCAAGAGCTCCCGCGTGCGGGGCGAGGCGGCCTCTTGCGCTTCGCCCGTTCCCCTGCCATATGGTCGCTCGGGAGGTTGGCGGTGGACGAGCCACTCGCCAACCGGGTCAGGTCCGGAAGGAAGCAGCCCCAACGAGCCCGGTCTCGGGTCTTCGTCCAGCCTCCCACCCTGTCAGCAGCCCCTGCCTCCGGCGCGTCCCGCGCGGCGCGGGGGCGTGCTGTGGGCGCGGCGCCTGTGGATGGCCGTGGCGCCGTCGCAATCCTGCTCCGATCGACCCCTACCAACATGGCGCCCCAACAAGAGGAGCTGCCAGCATGTGGGTCGTCGTCATCGTCCTGCTCAATGCCCTTTCCGGTCCGGACGTGCACGTGGTGAAGGAGGCCGCCTACGCCTCCGAGGACGCCTGCAAGGCCTCCATTACCCGCAACGTGCCCGCCAAGCTCGACGCCAAGGCCAAGGGCGAGTTCGAGCAGGGCTTCCGCCGTTATGTCTGCGTGCGCGTGGGCGACGTGGACGTGCTCACCAAGGCCAAGTGACCTTCGGGAGAGATCATCTCCGGGCGAAGTGATTCCCGCCCGCGTGGCGGCACCGGCGCGGATGCTCTATGTAGGATGCCATGAGCGACACCACCCGCGACGACCTTGACGCCCTCGCCCTGGAGACGCCGGAGCACGACGGCCCCGGCCTCGATCTCGGCGCGCCCCCGGCGCCTGCCCAGCCGGCGGCGGGGGCCTACAGGGTGCTGGCGCGCAAGTATCGGCCGCAGAACTTCAAGGACCTCATCGGCCAGGAGGCCATGGTCCGCACGCTGAAGAACGCGTTCGCCTCCGGCCGCATCGCCCAGGCCTACATCCTCACCGGCGTGCGCGGGGTGGGCAAGACCACCACCGCCCGCATTCTCGCCCGCGCGCTCAATTACGAGCCCGCAGACGGCGCGCCCGGCGGGCCCAGCCTCGACCTTTCCGTGCCCGGCAAGCACTGCCGCGACATCATCGAATCACGCCACGTGGACGTGATGGAGATGGACGCAGCCTCCAACACCTCCATCAACGACATCCGCGAGATCATCGAAAGCGCGCGCTACCGGCCGGTGATGGCGCGCTACAAGGTCTACATCATCGACGAAGTGCACATGCTCTCCACGGCCGCCTTCAACGGGCTGCTGAAGACGCTGGAGGAGCCGCCGGAGCATGTGAAGTTCATCTTCGCCACCACCGAGATCCGCAAGGTGCCCGTCACCGTGCTCTCGCGCTGCCAGCGCTTCGACCTGCGCCGCGTGGACGCGGGCGTGCTGGCCGAGCACCTCGCCGGCATCTGCGCCAAGGAGGGGGTGCGGATCGAGCCCGAGGCGCTCTCCATCGTGGCGCGGGCGGCCGAGGGCTCGGTGCGCGACAGCCTCTCCCTGCTCGACCAGGCCATCGCCCATGGCGGCGGGCAGGTTTCGGCGGAAGAGGTCCGGCGCCTGCTGGGCCTTGCCGACAAGGGGCGCGTCATCGACCTGTTCGAGGCGCTCATGCGCGGCGACATGCCGAAGGCGCTGGCCGAGTTCCGCGACCAGTACGACGCCGGCGCCGACCCGGCGGTGATCCTCACCGACCTCGCCGAATTCACCCATCTCGTCACGCGCCTGAAGATCGTGCCCGGCGCGGCCGAGGATGCCGCTTTGGTGGAGGCCGAGCGCGTGCGCGGCGCCCAGATGGCCGGCGCCCTTTCCATGCGCGTGCTGGCGCGGGCGTGGCAGATGCTCCAGAAGGGCGTCGGCGAAGTGCAGCAGGCCGGAAAGCCCGTGCAGGCGGCGGAAATGGCGCTGGTGCGCCTCGCCTATGCCGCGGACCTGCCCACCCCGGACGAGGCCCTGCGCCGCCTGAAGGACCAGCCCGCCCCGGCGCCTGTGCCCGGCCCCGCGCCCTCCGGTGGCGGCGGGGGGGGAGGGGGCGCGCGATTGTCCCTGGCGGTGGCCACGGCGGAGCCGCGGCCCATGCCCGCGCGCGCGCCGGCCCTGCCCGTCCAGGCAGGCCCCCGCCTCGCGAGCCTCGCGGACCTCGCCGCCCTCGCCAGCGAGAAGCGCGACCTGATGCTGAAGCTGGCGGTGGAGACCCAGGTGCGCCCGGTGCGGTTCGAGGATGGGCATATCGAGCTCGCCCTCGCGCCCGGTGGCAGCGCCACGGTGGTGGGCGACATCTCCCGCAAGCTCACGGAATGGACCGGTCGGCGCTGGCTCGTCTCCCTCTCGCAGGAGCAGGGCGGCGCCACCCTCGCCGAGGAGAAGCAGGCGCGCCGCGCCGAGCGGGAGGAGGGCATCAAGGCCCACCCCCTGGTGGCGGCGGTGCTCTCCCGTTTTCCCGGCGCCGAGGTGGTGGATGTGCGTACCCGCGACGACGTCGCGGCGGAGGCCCTTCCGCCGGCGGAGGAAGACGCCTATTCCGGACCCGGACCCGACGACGAGATCGAATACTAGGGAAAGCCAAGCGAAAGCGTGCGTCCGGAGCTGCGGCAAGGCAGGGGGCGGAGCATCTTCCAATCGCTCTCGCTTAAGCAAAGAGTTCAGGTTTTCTGCATTTACGTGTTTTCAGGTGAACCTCGTCGGCTTCGCCAGAAAACGCTCTACTGAAGGAGAAAGGCGGCGATGCGCGACCTCTTGGGCATGATGAAGCAGGCCAAGGAGCTGCAGGAGCGCATGCAGCAGATGCAGGCGGAGCTCGACACCATCGAGGTGGAGGGCGCTTCCGGCGGCGGGCTGGTCACCGCCCGCGTCACCGCCAAGGGCGAGTGCAAGGCGGTGCACATTGATCCCACGCTGGTGAAGCCGGACGAGGTGGAGATCATCGAGGATCTCGTCGTCGCCGCCCTGGCCGACGCCCGCGCCAAGGCCGAGCGCGTGATGCAGGAGAAGATGCAGTCGCTCACCGGCGGCCTCTCCCTGCCGGCGGGCATGAAGCTGTTCTGATCGATCCGGAAGGCCGGGCGCGGCGTCGCCGCCTCCGGCCTTTTGTCCCGTCGCTGCGCTTGCGTGCGCGGCTCACTGCGCCGGGGCGCGCTGCCCCGCCTTGTAGGCCGAGATCCATTTGTGGATCTCGCGCACATGCTCGCTCTCTTCCTCGAAGAACTCCAGCGCGAGCGCCTTGATTTCCGGGTCCTGCGTGGTGTCGAGGATGGACTTGTAGTAATCGCGGCTCGCCTCCTCGGCCTCACGCGCGATCTCCAGCGCCTCCGCATGGCCGAGGAAAGGGTCCGCCGCCCAGATGCGCGCGGTTTCCGGGCTTTCCAGGTCGGGCCACTGGAATTCATTGGGCTTCAGGTCGGGAATGTCACGATACTTGGCGCGTGCCCGTGCATCGGCAAGGTGCATGCGCGAATAGTCCGACAGCTGCCGGAAGAGCTGGCCCACCTCGGTGTTGCCGCAGCTCATCATGGAATCGGCCAGCTCGCCGAAGCGCAGCGCGGCTTCCTCTTCGAGCTTGGCGGCGTAGGCCAGGAATTCTTCGACGCTCTTCAATGTGCCGTCCTCCGGAATGCGGTGCGATGGAAATGCGGGCGCCTGCGGCGCCGGCGAATGCCGGCCGTGGTGTGGCGAAAATATCCGATGATCTTTACGGCAGGGATGCCGAGGTCCGATTGATCCAGGTCATGGAGCGGTGAATTCTCCGCGTTCTCGGCGCCCAAAAGCAAAGGGGCGGCCTTTCGGCCGCCCCTCGCGTCGTCAGGCGGCGCGGGCACGGGGCCCGCGGCGGATCACTCCGCCGCGCCGTTCTCGCCCTCGGCGGCAGCGCGGGCGGCTTCCTTCTCGGCCTTTTCCTTGGCTTCCAGGTCCTCGCCGGTCGCCTGGTCCACCACCTTCATGGAGAGGCGGGTCTTGCCGCGCTCGTCGAAGCCCATCAGCTTCACCTTCACCTTGTCGCCTTCCTTGACGACGTCGGAGGGCTTGGCGACGCGCTCGCGGGCCATCTGGGAGACGTGCACCAGGCCGTCCTTGGAACCGAAGAAGTTCACGAAGGCGCCGAAGTCCACCACCTTCACCACGGTGCCCTCGTAGATCTGGCCCACTTCCGGCTCGGAGGCGATGGACTTGATCCAGTTGATGGCGGCCTTGATGCTGTCGCCCGAGGAGGAGGCGATCTTGATGGTGCCGTCGTCCTCGATATTGACCTTGGCGCCGGTCTTCTCGACGATCTCGCGGATCACCTTGCCGCCGGAGCCGATCACTTCGCGGATCTTGTCCACCGGGATCTTCATCACCTCGATGCGCGGGGCATGCTCGCCCAGCTCGGCGCGGGCGCTGGTGAGGGCCTTGGCCATCTCGCCGAGGATGTGGGCGCGCCCGTCCTTGGCCTGGGCCAGGGCGACCTTCATGATCTCCTCGGTGATGCCGGCGATCTTGATGTCCATCTGCAGGGAGGTGACACCATTCTCGGTGCCGGCCACCTTGAAGTCCATGTCGCCGAGGTGATCCTCGTCGCCCAGGATGTCGGACAGCACGGCGAACTTCTCACCCTCAAGGATGAGGCCCATGGCGATGCCGGCCACCGGGCGGCGCAGCGGCACGCCCGCATCCATCAGCGCCAGGGAGGAGCCGCACACGGTCGCCATGGAGGACGAGCCGTTGGATTCCAGGATCTCCGACACCACGCGCAGGGTGTAGGGGAACTCGTGCTTGGCCGGCAGCATCGGGTGGATGGCGCGCCAGGCGAGCTTGCCGTGGCCGATCTCGCGACGGCCGGGGGAGCCCATGCGGCCGGTCTCGCCCACGGAGAAGGGCGGGAAGTTGTAGTGCAGCAGGAAGTGCTCCTTGTAGGTGCCTTCCAGGCTGTCGATGAACTGCTCGTCCTCGCCGGTGCCGAGGGTGGCGACCACCAGGGCCTGCGTCTCGCCGCGGGTGAACAGGGCCGAGCCGTGGGCGCGGGGCAGGATGCCGACCTCGGACACGATCGGGCGCACGGTGCGCACGTCACGGCCGTCGATGCGGATGCCGTCGTCGAGGATGTTCCAGCGCACGATCTTGGCTTCGAGCGCCTTGAACACCTCGGACACGAGCTGCGCGTTGGGCACGCTCTCGCCGGAGATGGCGAGTTCCTCGTAATACTTCTTCACCTTGGCCTTGGCGGCGCCAACGGCCTCGTAGCGGGACTGCTTCTGCTTGATCTTGTAGGCGGCGCGCAGGTCGGCCTCGGCGATCTCCTTCACCTTGGCCTCGATGGCGGAAACGTCCACCGGCTCGAAGGTGCGGGGCTCCTTGGCGGCCTTCTCGGCCAGCTTGATGATGGCCTCGATCACCGGCTGGAAGTGGCGGTGGCCAAACATCACCGCGCCGAGCATGATCTCCTCGGGCAGCTCCTTAGCCTCGGACTCCACCATCAGCACGGCGTCGGCGGTGCCGGCAACCACCAGCTCCAGGGCCGATTCCTTCACTTCGTCCACGGTGGGGTTGAGCACGTACTCGCCGTCGATGAAGCCGACGCGGGCGGCGCCCACCGGGCCCATGAAGGGAATGCCGGAGAGGGTGAGGGCGGCGGAGGCGGCCACCATGGAGACGATGTCGGGATCGTTCTCCAGGTCATGGGCGAGCACGGTGATGATCACCTGGGTGTCGCACTTGTAGCCATCGGGGAACAGCGGACGGATGGGGCGGTCGATGAGGCGGGAGACCAGGGTCTCCTTCTCGGAGGGACGGCCCTCGCGCTTGAAGTAGCCGCCGGGGATGCGGCCGGCCGCGTAGGTCTTTTCCTGGTAGTTGACGGTCAGGGGGAAGAAGTCCTGGCCGGGCTTCGGCTCCTTGGCCGAGACGACGGTGGCCAGCACCTTGGTGTCGCCGTAGGTGGCGAGCACGGAGCCATCCGCCTGGCGGGCCATCTTGCCCGTCTCGAGGGTCAGGGGCGTGCCACCCCAGTCCAGCGTCTCGCTGTGAATGTCGAACATGTTGTCTTGTCTTTCTCTATGGCAGACGGGGAGAGCCATGAGCAAGACGGCCGGACGCGCCGCGCGAGGCTGCCCCTCTCACGAAGGGGCCCCGACGGTAGCGTCCGGCGATCCTGCCATGACTCGTCCCTTGCGTTCATATCTGCGCGGCAGGCCTCATGCCTGCGGCGACGGCGCGCCTTTCGCGGCGCGCGGCCTCGGCGGAGAGCCGGGCCTTCTTATGCTTGCGGCACCCGGCCTTGGCGCCGGGCTCCGGTTTATCCGCGCCCGCGGGGGCGCCAGCGGATCCGGGGCAGGCCCGGATCCGGCACAGGCATCAGCGGCGCAGGCCGAGGCGCCCGATCAGGCTCTTGTAGCGGCCCTCGTCCTTCTTCTTCAGATAGTCGAGGAGGCTCCGGCGCTGCGACACCAGCTTGAGCAGGCCGCGGCGGGAGTGGTTGTCCTTGTGGTGGGACTTGAAGTGCTCGGTGAGGTTCACGATGCGCTCCGTGAGCACAGCCACCTGCACCTCGGGCGAACCGGTGTCGCCTTCCTTGGCCCCATATTCCTTGATGAGCGCCTGCTTGCGCTCGGCAGTGATCGACATCGTATTTTCCTTTCAGACGATGTGGAGAAACGCGCCCGCTCCCCCTCCGCGGCATGGCCGGAAATGACGGGGCGGGCGTGGGGCGGCCGGGCCGGGATGTCGTCCAGCACGGTCGAAACAGCAACGCGAAAAGCGGCACCCGAAGGCACCGTCCGCGCGGGGCGGACTATAGCGGCTTTTGTCGGCGGGACCAGCGGAATGTTTGGCCGCCGGCCTCCGGGGCGTGTCAGTCCTGCGTCTCGGGCGGGCGCTGGGGCCTGGCGCGGGCGGGGCTCTTGCGGGCCCAGTTGAACACACGGTGCGGGTAGATCTCGCCCGCCTCCACGTCGCCGATGGCGATCAGTGCGTTCTGGCAGAACACCGCGGCGTGGCCGTCCACGATGGGCGCGTCGCGCCCGCGCAGGATCACGCTCTGCCCGCAGCGCAGGCGGTGGGCGTCCGGCGGGGTCACCGCGATCTGCGGCAGCTCCTCCAGGGCGAATTCCACGGGGTCGAGCGCCTCCATCAGCGGCTCTTCCCCGGCGTCGGCGCGGGCGCGCAGCTCGTCGAGGGGCACGAGGTCCTCCTCCAGGAACGGGCCCACGGAGGTGCGGCGCAGGGCCGAGACATGCCCCTTCGCGCCCAGCATGCGGCCGAGGTCGCGGGCGATGGCGCGCACATAGGTGCCCTTGCCGCACTGGGCTTCCAGCACCGCATGGTCGGCGTCGGGCCGCTCCACCAGCCGGATGCTGAAGATGGTGACGGGCCGGGCCTGGAGCTTCACCTCCTCGCCCTCGCGGGCAAGGTCATAGGCGCGCTCGCCGCCGATCTTGAGGGCGGAATAGGCCGGCGGCACCTGCATGATCTCGCCCTGGAAATGGGCGAGGGCGGCGACGATCTCCTCGTCCGCGGGGCGCAGGTCGGAGGCCGCGACCTCCTTGCCTTCCGCGTCGTCGGTGTCGGTCTCGATGCCGAAGCGCACGGTGAAGCGGTAGGTCTTGCGGCCATCCATCACGTAGGGGACGGTCTTGGTGGCCTCGCCGAAGGCGATGGGCAGGCAGCCGGATGCCAGCGGATCGAGCGTGCCGGCGTGGCCGGCCTTCTTGGCGCCGAACAGGCGCTTCACCACCGTCACCGCCTGGGTGGAGGTGAGGCCCACGGGCTTGTCCAGGAGCACCCAGCCGTCGAGGTCGCGCTTGGGCGCGCGGGGGCGGTTGTCCTGCTCGCGGGGGGCGCGGGGCGCGCGCTCGCGCGGGGCGCCGGCTGCGCCTTCCTCGGCGGGCTGCGGGGCGGGGGCGGCAGAGGCGGAGGTCATTCGCGGTTGGTCTCTTCGTCGTCGCTGTCGGTGTCGAGGTCGCGCACGACCTCGGGAGAGCGCAGGAGCTGGTCCATGCGGGCACCCTCGTCAAACGAGGTGTCCTCGCGGAAGCGCAGCTCGGGCACGGATTTCAGCTCCACCCGGCGGGCCACTTCGGCACGCAGGTGGCGGCGGTTGTCGTCGAGCGCCTTCAGCACCGCCTTCAGGTCCTTGCCGCCCAGCGGCATCACGAAGCAGGTGGCGATCTTCAGGTCCGGCGACATGCGCACTTCCGGCACCGTGATGATGTGGCCGGAAAGAGCCGGGTCGATATGGTCGCCGCGCGAGAGCACGTCGGCGAGAGCATGGCGCACCAGCTCGCCGACGCGCAGCATGCGCTGGGAGGGGCCGCCTCCCGTGCGGGTCTCTTGTCTCATGGATCTAAAAGCCTCAGCGGCGCCGCGGCGGGCCGGGCACCTTCTCTTTCGGGGGAGCGGACGGGCTTGGACCGTGCCGCTCCGGTGATGGTTCCTCGCTGCGCGCCGCCTCGCCCCTCGGGACTCCGGCGCCCGGGCCCGCCCCGCGTCCGGCGGGGGCGAGCCTGGGGAAGGCGCGATGCGTCAGCCAGAGACAACGGCGCGAAGGGCCGGCGCCGATGCCGGCGCGGCCTCCTCCCGTTTTTCCCAGCGGACGGGGGCGCGTCCCGGCGCTTGCGGCCGGCCCGCCTCACAGCGAGCGCTGCACCGTCTCCACGCGGAAGCACTCGATGACGTCGCCCGCGCGCATGTCCTGGTAGTTCTCGAAGGACATGCCGCAATCCTGGCCGGCGTGCACGGTGTTTACCGCATCCTTGAAGCGGTTCAGGGTCGCGAGCTTGCCTTCGTGGATCACCACGTTGTCGCGGATGAGGCGGACATGCTGTCCGCGTTCCACGACGCCGTCGGTGACCTGGCAGCCCGCCACCTTGCCGACCTTGGAGACCGCGAAGATCTCCTTGATGAGCGCGTTGCCGAGCATGGTCTCGCGGATGACCGGAGCGAGCAGGCCGCTCATGGCCTTCTTCACGTCATCCACGAGGTCGTAGATGATGTTGTAGTAGCGGATCTCGATGCCCGCCCGCTCGGCCGCGTCGCGCGCTTCCTTGTTGGCGCGGACGTTGAAGGCGATGATGGCCGCGCCGGAAGTCTCGGCGAGGGTCACGTCGCTTTCGTTGATGCCGCCGGCACCCGAATGGATGATGCGGGCCTGCACCTCGTCGTTGCCGACCTTCTCGAGGGCGTCGATGATGGCCTCCACCGAGCCGGACACGTCGCCCTTGATGATGAGGGGGAATTCCTTGCGCCCGGTCGCCTTGACCTGGCTCATCATCTGCTCGAGCGAGCCGCGCATGGTGGCGGAACGCGCCGCCGCCTTCTCGCGCTTCTGGCGCTGGCGGTAGTCGGTGATCTCGCGGGCGCGGGCTTCGTTCTCCACCACCGCGAGGCGGTCACCCGCCTCCGGGGTGCCGTTGAAGCCGAGCACTTCCGCCGGGAACGAGGGACCGGCGGTCTCCACGTTGGCGCCGGTGTCGGAGATCAGGGCGCGCACGCGACCCCATTCGGCGCCGGCGACGACGATGTCGCCGACCTTCAGGGTGCCGCGCTGCACCAGCACTGTCGCCACCGGGCCGCGGCCGCGATCGAGCTTGGCTTCCACCACGGTGCCTTCGGCATCGCGGTCCGGGCTGGCCTTGAGGTCCAGCAGCTCGGACTGCAGGGCGATCGCTTCCAGCAGCTTGTCGAGGTTGAGGCGCTCCTTGGCGGAGACCTCCACCTCGAGCGTCTCGCCGCCCATGCTCTCCACCTGCACCTCGTGCTGGAGGAGCTCGGTGCGCACGCGCTCGGGCTTGGCGCCGGGCTTGTCGATCTTGTTGATGGCCACGATGATCGGCACGCCCGCCGCGCGGGCGTGGTTGATGGCCTCCACCGTCTGCGGCATCACGCCGTCATCGGCGGCCACCACCAGCACCACGATGTCCGTCACCTTGGCGCCGCGGGCGCGCATGGCGGTGAACGCGGCGTGGCCGGGGGTGTCGATGAAGGTGATCTTGCTGCCGGACGGCGACGTCACCTGATAGGCACCGATGTGCTGGGTGATGCCGCCGGCCTCGCCGGAAACCACGTTCGCCTTGCGGATGGCATCGAGGAGCGAGGTCTTGCCGTGGTCGACGTGGCCCATGATGGTCACGACGGCCGGACGCGGCAGCAGGGTCTCCGGGGCGTCGGGCGTGTCGAACAGGCCCTCTTCCACGTCGGATTCCGAGACGCGGCGCACGGTGTGGCCCATCTCCTCGGCGATCAGCTCGGCGGTGTCGGCGTCGATCACGTCGGTGATCTTCAGCATCTGCCCCTGCTTCATCAGCAGCCGGATCACATCCACGCCGCGCTCCGACATGCGGTTGGCGAGCTCCTGGATGGTGATGGTTTCGGGCAGGATGACCTCGCGGGAGATCTTTTCCTTGCTCTCCTGGGCGCGGTTGCCGGTCATGCGCTGGGTGCGGCGGCGGAAGGACGCCACCGAGCGCTGGCGCTCCTCGTCGCTCGACAGGGCGGTGACGACGGTGAGGCGGCCGCGCTGCTTCTCCGGGCCGGCCGGAGCGCGGGGCACCTTCACCGGGGTGGCGATGCGCGCGCCCGGACCCTTGCGGGCGGTGCGGCGCTCTTCCTCGGACTCGGCGGCCGTGCCGGCAGGACGGGGCGTCGCAGTCCGCGGGGCGGCCGCGCCGGCAGAGGCGCCGGCCGGACGCGCGCCCGTGCCCTGCTCCTCGCCAAAGCGCTTGCGCGCTTCCTGCTCGGCCTTGCGCTTCTTGTCTTCTTCGGCAGCGCGGCGCGCGTCCTCCTCGCGCTTGCGCGCCTCGGCGGCCTCACGCTCGGCGCGCTCGGCGCGCTCGCGCTCGGCACGGCGGCGGGCTTCCTCCTCCGCGATGCGACGTTCTTCCGCCATGCGCGCCTCTTCGACGGCGCGGGCGCGCGCATCGGCAAGGGCGGTGGCGCGGGCGTTGCGCTCCTCGTCGGTCAGGGTGCGCAGCACCACGCCGGAGCCGCCCTGGCGCTGAGAGCCGGGCCGGCCCTGCGGGCCGCCGGAGCGGCGATCGGGACCGCCGCCGGCACGCTGGCCCTGGCCCTGAGCGGCGCCGTGGCCCTGGCCGGGACGATTGGACTGGGGCGCACCCGAACGCTGCGGGCCACCGGTGCCGGAGCGCTGCTGCGCGCCGCCGGACGTCCGCGCAGCGCCGTGGCTCGCGGCGCCCTGGCTGGGGGCGGCGGGACGCGGGGCGGCGGGAGCTGCAGCAGCAGCCGGGCGCGCAGGCTCGGCGGGCACCGCCGGCTTGGCCACCGGCGCGGGCTCGGTCGGCTGGGGCGCCGGCGCGGCCGCGACGGGCTCGCTCGGAACGGGAGCCGCGGGGGCCGGTGCCTTGGGCGCCTCAGGAGCGGCGGGAGCCGGCTCGGGAGCCTTGGTTTCCACGGGAGCCTTGGCTTCCACCGGAGCGGGGGCGACAACGGGCGCCGCCGGCTGGGGTGCGCTCGGCGCCGCCGAAACAGGGGCCGGCGCGGCCGGGGTCACTGCGGGCGCAGCCTTCGGGGCCGCCGCCGCAACCGGAGCCGCGGGACGCGCGGGGGCGGCCGGCGCGGTCGCAGGCGCCGCCGCGGCCGGGGCATGGCCGGCCTCACCGGGGATGACGCGGC
Source organism: Xanthobacter sediminis (assembly GCF_043195015.1). Lineage (NCBI taxonomy): Bacteria > Pseudomonadati > Pseudomonadota > Alphaproteobacteria > Hyphomicrobiales > Xanthobacteraceae > Xanthobacter > Xanthobacter sediminis. Next base: position 92,124 of record NZ_JBAFWH010000012.1, read on the forward strand.
GCTTCACCTTCTCCACCACGACCGCCTTCGAACGGCCATGGCTGAAGCTCTGGCGCACCGTGCCCTGCTCCACCGGGCGCTTCAGGGTGAGCGTCTTGCTGCCGGGGGCGGGATGGAGCGTCTTGTCGCCGGGTGTCTTCGTGTCGTTCATTCCGTATCCGTTCCTTGCATCCGGCCGGGCGCTCGGCTGCTGTCCTCGTCTTCGGCGCTCTGGTGCTCTGCTGAAGGAGCCAGAGCCATAAGGTCCCTGCTCACGGGTGCCGCCTGCTCGTCGCTGGAGGGTATCCCCATCCGCCAGCGTTCGAGCCTGCGGCAGCGCGCGAGAAATCCCGCAGTCGTCGGATGCGCAAGCAGGGCCGCATGTACCACATTTGACCGCCCCAACGCCAAGTCCAAATCAACGCCGGGTAAGCAATCGACGATCTCGGGCGCCTTGCGCGCCGTACCCGCTTCCGCGCGGGCAATCTGGCGGGCGAGGGCGTCGAGCTTGCGCACCCCGTCGGGGCGCGCGTCGGCAGCGTGGAGCAGCACCTGGACCGTGCCCGAGGCGAGCGCCTGCTCCACCTTCATGGCACCGGTCACCACCTGTCCCGCCTTGTTGGCGAGGGACAGGGCGCCGCGCATGTCCTTGTCGAGAAGACCGTCCACCAGCGCCGCCAGGCCGGGAGCGGGCTGCCCTTTGCCCTTGAAGGCGCGGCCGAAAGCCTTGCGCTTCAGGGCCGTTTCCAGGTCGGCGCGTGTGGCTCGAACCCACGCGCCGCGCCCGGGCAGCCTACGGGTGAGGTCCGGGACGATGTGCCCGTCCGGCCCCACCACGAAGCGCAGCATCTCGCTGACCGGCGTGACCTGCCGGGTGGCGAGGCACAGGCGCGACAGGGGTGCCCGCGGCGAGCTCAGCCCGCGCGGTCCCTCGTCCGTCTCCATCTCGACCATCTCGGCAAGCACTGCGGGTCATCTCCCTTGGCTCTCAGGCGTCGGCCTGGGAGGCGTCTTCCGCCTCGTCTTCCACCGCCTCGTCGTCCTCCGGCGCCTCGATCCAGCCGGCGGCGACACGGGCATGCATGATGAGCTGCTCGGCGTCCTCGCGGGAGAATTCGAAGCCGTCCAGGGCGCCGGCATGGCGGACGGTCTCGCCGTCCTTGCGCTCCGACCAGCCGATGAGGTCGTCGGTGGCGCAGCCGGCGAGGTCCTCGACACTCTTGATGTCGTTCTCGCCGAATGCCACCAGCATCTTGGTGGTGACGCCGGGCAGGGTTTTCAGGTCGTCCTCGACGCCCAGCTCCTTGCGGCGGTCGTCGAGGGCTTCCTCCACCTCCGCCAGATGCTTCTGGGCGCGGGCCTGGAGCTCGGCGGCGGTGTCCTCGTCGAAGCCCTCGATGGAGGCGAGCTCCGACACCGGCACGTAGGCGATCTCCTCCACCGAGCTGAAGCCCTCGGATGCGAGCAGCTGGCCCATCATCTCGTCGAGATCGAGCGCCTCGGAGAACATCTTGGTGCGCTCGGCGAATTCCTTCTGCCGCCGCTCGCTCTCCTCCTGCTCGGTCATGATGTCGATGTCCCAGCCGGTGAGCTGGGTGGCGAGGCGCACGTTCTGGCCGCGGCGGCCGATGGCCAGCGAGAGCTGGGCGTCGGGCACCACCACCTCGATGCGCTCGCGATCCTCGTCGAGCACCACCTTGACCACTTCCGCCGGGGCCAGCGCATTCACGATGAAAGTCGCGATGTCGTTGTTCCAGGGGATGATGTCGATCTTCTCGCCCTGCAGCTCGTTCACCACCGCCTGCACGCGCGAGCCGCGCATGCCGACGCAGGCGCCCACGGGATCGACGGAAGAATCGCGGGAGATGACGGCGATCTTGGCGCGGGAGCCGGGGTCGCGGGCGACCGCCTTGATCTCGACCACGCCGTCATAGATCTCCGGCACTTCCTGGGCGAACAGCTTCGCCATGAACTGGGGATGGGTGCGCGACAGGAAGATCTGCGGGCCGCGCGGCTCGCGGCGCACGTCGTAGATGTAGGCACGGATGCGGTCGCCGGTCTTCACCGTCTCGCGCGGGAGCAGTTCGTCGCGGCGCAGGATGCCCTCGCCGCGGCCGAGGTCCACCACCACGTTACCGTATTCCACGCGCTTGACGAGGCCGTTCACCACCTCGCCGATGCGGTCCTTGTATTCATCATACTGCCGGTCGCGCTCGGCCTCGCGGACCTTCTGCACGATGACCTGCTTGGCGCTCTGGGCGGCGATGCGGCCGAAGTCGAAGGGGGGCAGGGTGTCGGCGATGGTGTCACCCACCTGGGCGGCGGGGTTGTGGCGGCGGGCGCCGTCCAGGGTGATCTCGGTGGCGGTGTTCTCCACGTCGTCCACCACCAGCAGGTGGCGGGCAAGGCGCAGCTCGCCGGTGCGCGGGTTGATGTCCGCGTGGATGTCCGTCTCCTGGCCGTAGCGCGAGCGCGCGGCCTTGGCGATGGCATCTTCCATGGCGGCGATGACGATGGAGCGATCGATGGACTTCTCCCGCGCGACCGCGTCGGCGATCTGCAGAAGCTCCAGCCGGTTTGCGCTGACGGCCACCATCAGTGCGTCTCCTTCACGGTGCTGGTGATCTCGAAACTGGTTTTCTTGGCGTTGGATTTCTTGGCCGGGGCCTTCTTGCCCTTGGCCTTCTTGCCCGCCACCTTGCCGGTGGCGCCCTTGTTGGCCACGGGCTTGCGCGCGGGCGCGGCCGGGGCCTCGTCCTCCGCCAGATTGTCGTTGGCGACCTCGTCGTCGAACGCGAGCGCGCCGTCCTCGCCTTCCAGGAAGGCTTCCTCATCCTCGTCCAGCGCGTGGCCGGCCGCCTTGGCGGCGCGCAGCGCGGCGGTGATGAGCGCATCCGTCAGCACGAGCCGGGCGTCGTGGATGTCGGTGAGGGGCAGCTGGACGACGGCTTCTTCGTCGGCGCGGGCATCGTCGCGTCGCACCACGGCGGCGGCGCCCTCGACACCTTCGAGATGGCCGCGGAAGCGCTTGCGGCCGGCGACCGGAACGCTCATCTCCACCTTCACCTCATGCCCGGCCCAGCGCTCGAAATCGGAGCGGCGCACCAGCGGGCGGTCGATGCCGGGGGAGGACATCTCCAGCCGGTAGGCGCCGGCGATGGGGTCGTCCACGTCGAGCACCGGAGAGAGGGCGCGGGAGGCGGTCTCGCAATCGTCGATGGTCATGGTGCCGTCGGGGCGCTCGGCCATGATCTGCACCGTGCCGCCGTCGCGATTGGTCACCTTCACGCGCACCAGGCGGAAGCCGAGCGCACCGAGCACGCCGTCGGCGATGGCGGCCACGCGGGCGGCCACTCCGGTTTCGGTGATGAGGCGCGGCTCGTTCGGATCGTCGCGCACGATGCGGGTGTCGGTCATGTCCCTCCGGGACGGCTGAGGCGGGCGGCGCTGGTCGAAAGCGCGGGCCGCCGGAATGATTCTGCGCCGGAGCGTCCGTTGTCGGGATGAGATAAACAGAAACGGAGCGGACCCCCGAGGGGACCCACTCTCATCACCTTCGACTGCGATGGCGCTGAGGCATCCCCATCCGGGGACAGCACAAATATAGCTGGAATCTCGCGATACGCAAGATGGGCCGTGCGGATCGGCGCTCCGCCCAGGTCGCGCGATCAGGCGCCGGCGTCGGACGCGGCCTCCTCCAGTCTGCTCCGGAGCAAGCTGATCTCTTCTTGGAGCCGCGTGAGATGCTTTATGTCGAGGCCGGTGGCGGCGAGGATGCAGCCGGGGATGCGCTTCGCTTCCTCTTTCAAGGCCCGCCCCTGGTGCGTGAGGCGTACCCGCACCACGCGCTCGTCTTTGGTGTCGCGGGCGCGGGAGACGTGGCCCATGGCTTCCAGGCGCTTCAGCAGCGGCGTGAGCGTGCTTGATTCGAGGGAGAGCCGCCCGCCGAGGGCGCCCACCGTCTGGTCGTCCTGCTCCCACAGTGCCACCATCACGAGATATTGCGGATAGGTGAGGCCGATGGCCTCTAGCAGCGGCTTGTAGACGCGGTTGAAGGCGTGGCCCGCCGCATAGATGGCGAAGCACAGGAAGTTGTCCAAAGGCGGCAGGCCGGGCGCGGGTGTGCCGGCGGCCGGACCGGCGGGCGAGGGCATGTCGGCGGTCATGGTCGCTCCAGGCGCCGGCGGGAGGGGTGGTGGATCATGTCCTCGAAAATAAATAGCGCACGATCAAATCGCAAGCGCTTGACAATCCGGCTGGGTTGGAAGATGTATCGTGCACGATTTAATCGTAAGCGTCTCCCTGAGCGCTTGAGCGAGAGCCCACGAAAGGAAAAGCCATGTCCGTCAACGTCCTCTATCGCACCTCCGCGCGCGCCACCGGTGGCCGGGATGGCCAGTCCGGCACGCTGGATGGCAATCTCAATGTGAAGCTGGTTGTTCCCAAGGAGCTGGGCGGCCCCGGCGGGGAGGGCGTGAACCCCGAGCAGCTGTTCGCCACCGGCTATGCGGCCTGCTTCCTCGGTGCCATGAAGTTCGTGGCGTCCCAGGGCGGCGGCGCGAAGGTGCCGGCGGATGCGAGCGTTACCGCCACCGTGGGCATCGGCCCCCGCTCGGATGGCGGCGGCTTCGGGCTCGACATCGCCTTGGCGATCGACCTGCCGGGGGTGGAGAAGGCCGCCGCGCAGGCGCTCATCGAGAAGGCGCACATCGTGTGCCCCTACTCGAACGCGACCCGCGGCAATGTGAACGTGGCGCTCAGCCTGGTGTGACCTGTCTCGGGCCTGGAAAGGTGCCCGGCCCTGCGCCGGGCGCCGGCTCAGCCCGCCTCGCTGCGCAGGGCCATCTTCTCGCGACGGCGCTGGACGGAGGAGGGGATGTTCATGCCCTCCCGATACTTCGCTACCGTGCGGCGGGCGATGTCCACGCCCTCTTCCTTCAGCTTCTGCACCAGCGTGTCGTCGGAGAGGATGTCGGTCGGCGCCTCGGCCTCGATGAGGGTCTTGATGCGGTGGCGCACCGCCTCCGCCGAATGGGCCTCGCCCCCGCCGGAGGCGGAGATGGCCGAGGAAAAGAAGAACTTCATCTCCACCACGCCGCGCGGGGTGGAGATGTATTTGTTGGACGTGACGCGCGAGACGGTGGACTCATGCATGCCGATGGCGTCGGCGACCGTGCGCAGGTTCAGCGGCCGCAGGTGGCGCACGCCGTGCAGCAGGAAGGCATCCTGCTGGCGCACGATCTCGCTCGCCACCTTCAGGATGGTGCGCGCCCGCTGGTCCAGCGAGCGGGTGAGCCAGCTTGCGCTCTGCAGGCATTCAGCCAGGAAGCTCTTGTCCTCCGCCGATTTGGCCACCTTCGCCACGGTCGCGTGGTAGGTCTGGTTCACCAGCACCCGCGGCAGGGTCTCGGAGTTGAGCTCCACCAGCCAGGCGCCGTCCGGGCCGGGCCGCACATAGACGTCCGGCACCAGCGGGTGCACCACGCCCGAGCCGAAGGCGAGGCCGGGCTTGGGATCGAGCCGGCGGATCTCGCCGATCATGTCGGCGATGTCGGCGGCGTCCACGCCGCACACGCGTTTCAGCGCATTGCGGTCGTGCTTCGCCAGCAGCTCCAGGTTCTCGACCAGTGCCTGCATGGCGGGGTCGTAGCGGTCGCGTTCCCGAAGCTGGAGGGCGAGGCACTCGGCGAGGCTGCGCGCGCCGACGCCCGTGGGCTCGAAGCTCTGGATGAGCCTGAGCATATCCTCCACCTCATCGCGGCTGGCGGCGAGCTGCTCGGCCACCTGGTCGAGATCGCCGGCGAAGTAGCCGGTCTCGTCGATCAGCCCGATGAGATGCATGCCGATGAGCCGGCGGGCCGGATTTGCCTCTGCCACCGCGAGCTGGGCTTCCAGGTGGTCGGCAAGGGTGGTCTCAGCGGTGAGGAAGGCTTCGGGGTTGTAGTCCTCGCTCCGCTCGCCGCCGCCGCTGCCACTCCAGTCGGTGGAGGAGGAGGGGCCGGAGGGTGTCGTGGCCGCCGCGCGCTCGGCGGGGGCGTCGTCGGGGAACACATTGCCGAGATCGGTGTCGAGGCGGGTTTCCATCTCCGCCCGGCTCGGCTCCATGTCGCGCTCCATCCAGTCGCCGGACTGGGCGTCGCGGTCGCCGGCCGCGGGCTCGGGCGCTTCGATCTCCGGGCTTTCGGCCGGGCCGCCATCCTCGCTCGCCCGCTCCAGAAGCGGGTTGCGCTCCAGCTCGGCCTCCACATAGGCCACCAGCTCCATGTTGGAGAGCTGCAGCAGCTTGATGGCCTGCATCAGCTGCGGCGTCATCACCAAAGACTGGCTTTGCCGGAACTCGAGCTTGGGGGTCAGCGCCATCCGCGGCCCTCCCTGGCGTGAAGAGGGCGATGGATCACAGGCGGAACTCCTCGCCGAGGTAGAGCCGCCGCACGTCCGGGTTGGAGACGATGGAGTCGGGGTCGCCCTCCATCAGCACCGCGCCGGAATGGATGATGTAGGCACGGTCGATGAGGCCCAGCGTCTCGCGCACGTTGTGATCGGTGATGAGCACGCCGATGCCGCGGGTGGTGAGATGGCGCACCAGGGCCTGGATGTCGCCCACCGCGATGGGGTCGATGCCGGCGAAGGGCTCGTCCAGCAGCATGAAGGAGGGGCGGCTCGCCAGCGCGCGGGCGATCTCCACGCGTCGCCGCTCGCCGCCGGAAAGGGCGATGGAGGGCGACTTGCGCACGTGGGTGATCTTGAACTCCTCCAGGAGTTGCTCCATCTCCTCCTGCCGCTTGCGGCGGCTGGGCTCGGTCACCTCCAGCACGCCCATGATGTTGCCCTCCACCGTGAGGCCACGGAAGATGGAGGCCTCCTGGGGCAGGTAGCCGATGCCGAGCCGCGCCCGGCGGTACATGGGCATGGGCGTCACGTCGTGGCCGTCGAGCTCGATGCGGCCGGCGTCGGCCTTCACGAGGCCGGTGACCATGTAGAAGCAGGTGGTCTTGCCGGCGCCGTTGGGGCCGAGCAGCCCCACCGCCTCGCCCCGACGCACATACATGGAGACGTCGCGCACCACCTTGCGGCCGCCGTAGGTCTTGGCGAGGCCGTAGGCCGCGAGCGAGCCCGCTCCCGCACGGGCGTAGGGGTCGTCCGGCTCGTCATAGGGGGGCAGCGCGTCGTCTGTGAAGTCGTCGTCCCAGTCCTGCCCGGCGGGCAGGTGGGGTGCGCGTGTGGCAAAGCCTTCACCGGAATGGGCCGGCCCGGCCGCGGGCGCCGCGCGCCGCGCGGCCGTCTCCTGGGGGAAGAAGTGGTCGTCCAGCCCCTCGATGTCGTCGTCCAGCGCGGCGTCGTGGACGGCGCGCGGCTGAATCTTGCTGGTGCGGCGCTTCTCAGCGCCCCTGCCGAATAGGGAAAGGACGTTCAAGTCTACCTCCGGCCCACGGCCCCTAGGGAGTTAGGTTTAGAACGTCCGGGTCAGGGATGCAACGTTACATGCAAAAAATGGGCCGGGGAGGGGCGTGTGCGCCGCCGGGGGCGGTGAAGGCCCCGAGCCGGTGTGTCGCGGAAGTGTCGCATCCCGCCGCAACAAGCTGATCCGCCAGCCATGGCGGCTGGCGGGTGGCTGCGGCGGCCGGGCGCACCCCAGCCGGGTTCCGCCGCTTCCTTCTTCCCCGGTCAGCGTCTCTGCGCGGGGGCGGGCGCCGGCGGCGCCTGGTTCTTCAGGCTGCCGGGGACGATGAGGCTCTCCACGCGCCCGCCCTCGAAGCGCGACACGCCGGAGACGAGGTTCACCACCAGCTTCTGGCCGCGGATCACGTTCGGCCCCTGGGTGAGCACCACCGGCTTGCCGGTGAGGGTGACGGTGTTGGACTTCATCTCGAACACGCCGGTGTCGCCGGTGGCGGTCTGGTCCTTGGTGCGCACCACCACGCCGCCGGTGGCCTCCAGCTTGCGGATCTGCCCCTGTTTCATCTCGGAGCCCTGCTCCGGCGCCGCCACCGAGCCGTCGTAATAGACCTGGAGATCCTTGGAGTTCAGCGTGGTGTCGCCCTGCACCACCACCACGTTGCCGGAGAAGACCGCCACCTTGTCCTTGTCGCGCACTTCCAGCGAATCGGCGTTCACGCGCACCGGCTCGTCGCGGTTGCGGGCGAAGCCCTGCAGGGCGTTGGGCACGTTCTGCCCCTGTGCCAGCGCCGCGGCGTCCATCAGGAGCGCGCCGGCGACCAGCGCCGTCGTGGCCAGCATCAGCGCGCCGAGGGTGCGGCGGGTCGTCGAGATCATGGGTGGGGCACCGGTCGTGGAGAGGTGATGAGGGGCACGTTGTCGGCTTCCCCGCCTGCGGCCCCCGTGGGGGAGGGCGCGGGGTGGCTGGCGGCTGGCGGTTCGGGCGGGCGGGTCCTGGCGCGGGCGGCGGCGGCCTTGGCTTCCTCCGCCGCCTTCGCCTCCTTGGCCTCTTCGGCGCGGGCCTTGGAAATCTCGGAGAGACGGAAGTCGAGCTGCACGTTGCCCACGAACAGCGCCTTCTGGCCGCGGTCGGTCACCTTTAGCGAATCCGCCACCAGCTTGCCGTCGAGATAGGTGAACACCACCGGTTTCTGGCTGGTGATGGTGCCGGCCTTCACGTCCACGTCGGCGTTCTGGAGGTGGCCGCCATAGCCGCCCTTCATGGCGAGCTCCACCCCGTCGTCGAGCACAATGAACTGCTTCTTGGTGTCGAGGCTGCCCTTGTGCGCCTGCACCGTGGCCCAGCCGTTGTCGGCCATCTCCAGGCGGGCGTTGATGTCGGTGAGGTCGATGACGTCGGGCTGGGTGATGTCCTGCGTGGCCGTCTTGGCGGTGACCGAATAGCCGCGGTTGTCGTCGGTGAAGCCGGAAAGCTTGGGCAGCTCCATGGTGAGCCGTGAGCCGGAGAGGCTGAGCCGCCCGATCTCGAACGGCAGCTCGATCTTCACCTGGAGGCTGTTGACGAGCGCGCCGGCGCCGATCACCACCACCGCCGCCGCGACCGAAAGGGGCAGCAGCCGGCGGATCCAGCGCACGCGCGCGCTGTGGCGCTGCGCCCGGACGAAGTCGGGGGGCGGGGGCGGGGTGAAGGCGGAGGCCTCCGGCCTGTCGAGATCGCGTGGCGGCACGTGTCGGTTCATCTTCCCCTTCCGGCGGCAAGGTGAATTCCGGCCCGCGCCACAGGCCTCCGGCACAGGATCGACTACGGGACTGGACGCCCGCGCGCACCGGCAGCCCGCGCAACGCGTCGCCCCGCGTGCCGGGCGGCCAAATTGTCCGAAATGCGCGCCGCGCGCAAGGGCACCCGATAAGGCATTGCTGCAGCGCACATTTCGCTTCAGCTCGCGGTCAGGAGTGGGAGAAGATGTCCTCTTCCGCCCACCCGGCGATGTCGAGGGCGGCGCGCGCCGGCAGGAAGGCGAAGCAGGCCGCCGCGAGGGCGGTGCGCCCCTCGCGGGCCAGCATCTCCTCCAGCCGCGCCTTCAGCGCGTGCAGATGGAGCACGTCGGAGGCGGCATAGGTGAGCTGGGCGTCGGTGAGGTCTCCCGAGCCCCAGTCCGAGCTCTGCTGCTGCTTGGAGATGTCCACTCCGAGCAGCTCGCGCACCAGCTCCTTCAGGCCGTGGCGGTCGGTATAGGTGCGCACGAGGCGCGAGGCGATCTTGGTGCACCACACCGGCTGCGGCATCACCCGGAAGGTGTGCTGCAGGATGGCGATGTCGAACCGGCCGAAGTGGAACAGCTTGGTGACCGAGGGATCGGTGAGCAGCCGCACCAGGTTGGGCGCCGTCTGGGCGCTGGCGTCCTGGGGGATCTGCACGAGATCGGCGCTGCCGTCGCCGTTGGAGAGCTGCACCAGGCAGAGCCGGTCGCGGAAGGGGTTGAGCCCCATGGTCTCGGTGTCGATGGCGACCACGGGCGCGGCCACGAAGTCGGCGGGCAGGTCGCCCTGGTGCAGGCGGATGGTCATGGGCGGTGCGTTCTCGTTACCCGGAGGGTTCAAGGGAGGCGGCGCCCCGGTCCGGCGCGGCGTCGCCGACAGCTACGCGCGTGGCGGGTGGAAGCGCAAGCGAATGTCGCGGGCTTTCCGCTACCGTGCTAAGAGCGCGGCCGTGGTGCGCCGCGTCGGCGCGCCGCCGGCGCTTCCGCTCGGGCGGGGCCGCGCCGCGCCGGGCATTGCTGCGATTCGTCGCGGCGCCGCAGTGCCCGCCATTTTCGTCGTCTGCATCCCGCGCCGGCCGGCTTCGCCGCCGGACGGGGAGGGGCATCGTTGGTTTTCACGCGGCTCGGGCTGGGAGTTGACATGAAACGACTTGTGAATCCGTGCGGAGGCTGGGCGGGTCTCCTCACGCTGCTGGTGATCCTGTTTGCCGGAGCCGCCGAGCCGGCGCAGGCGCAGCCGGTGCCTCCGGGCAGCTACCTCTCCACGTGCCGCGACGTGCGCGTGCGCCACCACGGCCGCGACTTGCAGGCCATGTGCCCGACCCGCCGTGGTTTCTTCAACCCGACCACGCTCTCCGATTTCAACTCGTGCCGGGGCGACATCTCCAACCAGGACGGCAACCTGTGGTGCGAGCGCCGCCGCGGCCCGCCGCCCGGCGGCCCTGGCTTCGGCCCGGGCCCTGGCCCTGGTCCCCGTCCCGGTCCGGGCCCCGGCCCGCAGTCGGGCCCGATCCCACCCGGCCCCTACCTGCAGACCTGCCGCAACGTGCGCGTGATCGGCCTGTGGCTGGGCGCCGACTGCCGCGACATGAACGGCCGCTGGCGCGATGCGCGGCTCAACCTGCAGACCTGCGGGCCGCGCTCCAACATCGTGAACTTCAACGGCGCTCTGGTCTGCCGCTGAACGGAACCCAACGTGGAAAAGGGGGCGCTTGCGGCGCCCCCTTTTTTTGCTCGAGGATGTCCGCCGGCGCGACGATTACCGGCGCCGGATGCCGCGCACGTCGCGCACCGCGCCGCGGGCGGCGGAGGTGGTGAGCGCGGCATAGGCCTGCAGCGCCTGGGAAACGACACGCTTGCGGGTCTGCGGCTGCCAGGCGGCCTCGCCCTTGGCCTCCATGGCGGCGCGGCGGGTGGCCAGCACCTCGTCGCTCACCGCCACGCGCATGATGCGGTTGGGGATGTCGATCTCGATCATGTCCCCTTCCTCCACCAGCCCGATGGCGCCGCCTTCCGCCGCTTCCGGCGAGACGTGCCCGATGGACAGGCCCGAGGAGCCGCCGGAGAAGCGTCCGTCAGTGACCAGGGCGCAGGCTTTCCCCAGGCCCTTCGACTTCAGGTAGGAGGTGGGATAGAGCATTTCCTGCATGCCCGGCCCGCCGCGCGGACCCTCATAGCGGATCAGCACCACGTCGCCCGCCTGGATGCGCCCCGTGGAGAGGATGGCTTCCACGGCGGCATCCTGGCTCTCGAAGATGCGGGCCGGCCCCTTGAAGGTGAGGATGGAGGCATCCACACCGGCCGTCTTCACGATGCAGCCATCGAGCGCGATGTTGCCGAACAGCACCGCAAGGCCGCCGTCCCTGGAATAAGCGTGCTCGAGGTCGCGGATGACGCCTTTCTGCCGGTCCGTGTCCAGGGTGTCCCAGCGGCTCGCCTGGCTGAAGGCGACCTGGGTGGGAACGCCGCCGGGGGCCGCGCGATAGAAGGTGGTGACGCTCTCGGCCGTGGTGCGCTTCACGTCCCAGCGGTCGAGCGCGTCCTTCAGGCTCGGGGCGTGGACGGTGGGCAGCTCGGTGTGGATGAGGCCCGCGCGGTCGAGCTCGCCCATGATGCCCATGATGCCGCCGGCCCGGTGCACATCCTCCATGTGGATGTCGGCCACGGCGGGGGCGACCTTGCACAGCACCGGCACCTTGCGCGAGAGGCGGTCGATGTCGGCCATGGTGAAGGGCACCTCGCCCTCGTTGGCGGCGGCGAGCAGGTGCAGTACCGTGTTGGTGGAGCCGCCCATGGAGATGTCGAGGGTCATGGCGTTCTCGAACGCCTTGAAGGTGGCGATGGAGCGCGGCAGCACGCTTGCATCGTCCTGCTCGTAATAGCGGCGGGCAAGGTCCACCACGAGGTGGCCGGCTTCCACGAACAGGCGCTTGCGATCGGCATGGGTGGCGAGGATGGAGCCATTGCCCGGCAGCGACAGGCCCAGCGCCTCGGTCAGGCAGTTCATGGAATTGGCGGTGAACATGCCCGAGCACGACCCGCAGGTGGGGCAGGCGGAGCGCTCCATCACCTGCACGTCGGCATCGGACACCTTGTCGTCCGCGGCCGCGATCATGGCGTCGATCAGGTCCACCTTCTTCGGCCCGGTGGAGAGCAGCACCTTGCCCGCCTCCATGGGCCCGCCGGAAACGAACACGGCGGGAATGTTGAGGCGCAGCGCCGCCATCAGCATGCCCGGGGTGATCTTGTCGCAATTGGAAATGCACACCATGGCGTCGGCGCAATGGGCGTTCACCATGTATTCCACGCTATCGGCGATGATCTCGCGCGAGGGCAGGGAATAGAGCATGCCATCATGGCCCATGGCGATGCCGTCATCCACTGCGATGGTGTTGAACTCCTTGGCGACGCCGCCCGCCTTCTCGATCTCGTGCGCGACGAGCTGGCCGAGATCCTTCAGGTGCACATGGCCGGGCACGAACTGGGTGAAGGAATTCACCACGGCGATGATGGGCTTGCCGAAGTCCGCGTCCTTCATGCCTGTGGCGCGCCACAGGCCGCGGGCGCCGGCCATGTTGCGGCCGTGGGTGGAGGTGCGGGAGCGGTATTGGGGCATCTTCCTCTTCGCCTTCTCGTGCGGGACTTTTCGCGTGGCCGCCTGGGGCGCCCTGGGGTCGCCGACACCTTCGTGCGCGACCGGCGCTCCAGGCGCAAGATTGTGCCGGCTGTCTTAGAGCGAATTCGGGCGAAGTGAAATCATTTCAAAACGCCCGCCGCCGTGGGTGTTACGGCGGCGGGTCAGCTTCCGGCGCGGTCCAGGCGCGCATGGGCGCATGGTCCCGGCCCCGCGCGGCGGCGGAAAGGCCGTAGTGGGCGGCGAGCCGGTCGAGGGCGAGCCCCAGCACCACCTTGGCGGTGCGGGCGGGCCAGCGCCGGTCGCCCTCCACCTCCTCCAGCCCCTTCAGGAAGCAGCAGACGTCCACCAGCACGCCGGACAGCTCCGGCCCCACGGCGCCGAGCGCGCGGTCGAACCGGGATTTGGCCGTGAGCACCATGTCGGTGAACGCCTCCGGCCCTCCGCCGGCGCCGGGCGTCGGTTCCCAGCGGCTGGTGACGCGGGGCGTGAGGTTGGCGCGGGTGAAATCGGCGCGCAGGCGTTCGCCGGCGGCGAGCTGTGCCGCGTCCACCAGCGGGCGGCCGTCCCGTCCGGCGCGGCGGGCGAGCCAGGTGAGGGGGCTTTCCGAGAGGTTGCGCAGGGGCTTGGCGGTTGCGGCCGGCCGCGTCACGCGGGGGCGGTTGGAAGCGGGGCGCGCCATGGGCTCAGCGCTCCGCAGCCCAGCGCAGGCAGGTTTCCAGCGCAGTGACGTGCTGGTCGAACCCGGCCTCGTCGCGTTGGTCCTCGATGCGCCGGCAGGCGTAGGCCACCGTGGTCCGGTCGCGCCCGAAGGTGCGCGCCACCTCCGCTTGCGAGAGGCCCAGCACCACGTGGGCGAGGTACATGGCGAGCTGGCGCGCGGCGGCCACCTGGGCCGGGGAGCGGTGGAGCGCCAGCAGGTGCACCACCTCCACGCCTGCAGCGGCACAGACCAGCGCGATGGTGATCCTTGCCCGTACATCGGGTTCCCGGCGCTCGGGCGGCAAGGTGCGGTGGACAATGGGGGTATCCCCCCCGCGTGCGGGAAGGGGGGACGGCGCATCGGTGTGGGACATCGCAACCTCGTGGATGTAGGTTTATAATCCTACACTCATCATGCCGCGTTGCAAAGCCGAGGGGACGGCATCTTCCGCGCGAGGGCGCCCTCAAGAATGGGTTAATCTATTACAATATCGCGTAATTCCAGCCACGTGAGACATCAGGCCTGCGGCGTTGTAATAGGATTTTATCCCCATATCCCGCGCATGCCCTCACCCTGGTGGTGTTCGGCGGCAGGGGAAGGATGCGATGGAGAGCAAGCGGCGCGCGGGGCGCATCAGGGCGTTTCGCTGCGAGGAGGCGGAGGCGCAGGTGGAGCGGCGGCTGGCGGCGCTGGCCCTGCTTTTCACGGATCCAGGGGACATCGAGCGCGCGCTGCGGGACGCGCGGCGGGCCGGGCGCACGGGCGCCCTCCATTATGATCCCGCCCGTCATGCCGCCCTTGCGCGTTTGTGGAGGGCGCAGGGCGCGGGTATCGCGGGGGCTGTGACGGGCGATCGCGAAGGAGAGCGTGGCCTGGGCCGGCGTGGCGCCGGATGCGGGCCGCATGCGGAAGGTGGCGCGGATGCACGGCACGCTGCCATGCCCACGGGGCCGGGGGAAAAGGGGGGCGGCATGCTCCGCCCCCGCAGGCGGCCGGGCGCCGGGCCCGGCCACGAGGATGGCAGGCGGCCTCAGAGCCCTTCGAACAGGGCCGTGGAGAGGTAGCGCTCGGCGAAGGAGGGGACGATGGCGACGATGGTCTTGCCGGCGAGCTCCTCCCGTCCCGCGATCTCCAGCGCGGCGGCGATGGCGGCGCCGGAGGAGATGCCGCCGGGAATGCCCTCGTAGCGGGCGAGCGCGCGGGCGGTGTCGAAGGCGGTCTGGTTGCCCACCGTCACCACCTCGTCGATGATGGAGCGGTCGAGCACGTCGGGGACGAAGCCGGCGCCAATGCCCTGGATTTTGTGCGGGCCGGGCGCGCCGCCGGACAGCACCGGAGAATCCTCGGGCTCCACCGCGACGATGCGGACCGAGGGCTTGTAGGCCTTCAGCACCTGGCCGATGCCGGTGATGGTGCCGCCGGTGCCGACGCCGGCCACCACCACGTCCACCTTGCCCTCGGTGTCGTTCCAGATCTCTTCGGCAGTGGTGTGCCGGTGCACCTCGGGGTTGGCCTTGTTCTTGAACTGCTGGGGCATCACCGCCTTGGGCAGCTCCTGGATGAGCTGCTCGGCCTTGGCCACGGCGCCCTTCATGCCCAGGTTGGCGGGGGTGAGCACCAGCTCGGCGCCGAGCAGGGCCACCATCTTGCGGCGCTCCATCGACATGCTCTCCGGCATCACCAGGATGAGGCGGTAGCCGCGCGCCGCCGCCACGAAAGCGAGCGCGATGCCGGTGTTGCCGGAGGTGGGCTCCACCAGCACGGTGTCGGCGTCCAGCACGCCTTCCTTCTCCATCGCCTCGATCATGGCGACGCCGATGCGGTCCTTCACGCTGTTGATGGGGTTGAAGAACTCCAGCTTGGCGAGGATGTCCGCCCGGGCGCCGCGCAGCTGCGGCAGGCGCTTCAGGCGCACCAGGGGCGTATTGCCGATGATCTCGGTGATGGAATCATAGACCACGCCGCGGCCGGGGCGCGGGAGCTTGGCGGGAATGACTTTGGCGGATTCGGCCATGGTCGGCTCCTGGATTGGTCAATGTTGGGGCCTCGCGCGGGGTGCGGCGGGCCCTTTAGAAAGTTCAGATGGTGAAATCGATGTCGGTGCGGTCGGGCCCATGCCCCGTGTGGTCGGCGGCGCGGCAGAGATCCTCGAGGGTCACGGCGTCGAGGGCGGTGTCGAAGGTGGTCTCGGCGGAGGCGACGGCCGGCTGCACCACGTCGGTCACGAGGGGCGGCAGGATGATCTCGTTTTCTTCCTCGGCGCCCTCGACGACGCGCACGATCTCCGCCACCGACACGCGCCGGCGCTCGCGCGCCAGCTCGTAGCCCCCGCGCGGACCGCGCACGCCCTTCAGCACACCGGCATGAACCAGGGCCTGGAGCACCGGCTCCAGCCGCCGGGGCGGCAGGCCGTGCCGGGCGGCGAGGGCCTTGGCGGCGACCGGAGTCCCGCGCGCATGCACGGCGACATCCACCACGGCGGCGATGGCCAGAAGGCTCTTGTCGGATAAGCGCGGCATTTCCGTGTGGCTATCTCTCAATCACGCGCCGGAAAGCCCTGTTGATCCAAAACCACCGACGCCGCGTGCACTTTCCACTAATTCTCCGGATTCTGCCAGCATTATTTGCGTCACCGGCGCCACCACCAGCTGGGCGATGCGCATGCCGCGCGTGAAGGCGAACGGCTCGGGCCCCAGGTTGATGAGGATCACCTTCACCTCGCCGCGATAGTCCCAGTCGATGGTGCCGGGGCTGTTGAGCACGGTGATGCCGTGCTTCAGCGCGAGGCCGGAGCGCGGCCGCACCTGGCCCTCGTAGCCTTCGGGCAAGGCGAGGGCGAAGCCGGTGGGCACGGCGGCGATGGCGCCGGGCACGAGGACGAGCGGCGCGTCCTCCGCCACCGCGCTCGGCAGGTCGAGGCCGGCGGCGCCGGCGGTGGCGTAGGCCGGCAGGGGCAGGCCGGCGCCGTGGGGCAGGCGCACGATGGGGACGACGGGCCGGCTCATGCCTTGTCCTCCGCCGCCGGGAGCGTCTGCGCGATGCGCGCCACCAGGCGGGCGGCCACCTCGGCCTTGGAGGCGGGCGGCCAGTGCTCCACTCCATCCGCGCTCACGATGTGCACGGTGTTGCTGTCGCCGCCCATGATGCCGGTGGCGGGGGAGACGTCGTTGGCGACGATCCAGTCGCAGCCCTTGCGGGCGCGCTTGGCCTCGGCATGGGCGATGACCGCCTGCGTCTCCGCCGCGAAGCCCACCACAAGGCGCGGCCTCAGGGTGGGGTGGCGCGAGATCGTGGCGAGGATGTCGGGATTTTCCACCAGGGTCAGGACGGGCGGGCCGCCGCCGTCCTTCTTGATCTTCTGCTCTGCCGCGCCGGCCACCCGCCAGTCGGCGACGGCGGCGGCGAAGACGGCCGCATCCGCCGGCAGCTCGGCCTCCACCGCGTCCAGCATCTCGCGCGCGCTTTCCACATGGATCACCCGCACTCCTGCAGGGTCCATGGCCTCGGCGGGGCCGCTGACGAGCACCACCTCGGCACCCGCGCGCGCGGCCGCCGCGGCGATGGCGTGCCCCTGCTTGCCGGACGAGCGGTTGGCGATGTAGCGCACGGGATCGATGGGCTCGTGGGTGGGGCCGGAGGTGACGAGCAGGCGTCGTCCGGCGAGCGGCCGTCCGGCGCCGTCCGCCTGCGCGAGGTGTTCGGCGATGGCGTCGAGGATCTCCATGGGCTCGGCCATGCGGCCTTCGCCGAACTCGCCGCGCTCCGCCATGGCGCCCGCGTTCGGCCCGACCACGCCGATGCCGTCACCGCGCAGGGTGGCGAGGTTGCGCCGGGTGGCGGGGTGCGCCCACATGCGCGGGTTCATGGCGGGGGCGACCAGCACCGGCTTGTCGGTGGCCAGCAGGGCGGTGGAGGCGAGGTCGTCGGCGAGGCCGCCCGCCATCTTGGCCAGGAGGTCCGCCGTGGCCGGGGCGACCACCACGAGGTCCGCCTCCCGAGAGAGCCGGATGTGGCCGATGTCGTGCTCGGCGGTGAGGTCGAACAGGTCGCAGAACACCCGCTCGCCGGTGAGCGCGCCCACCGAGAGGGGGGTGACGAATTGTTGCGCCGCCGGCGTGAGGATGGCCCGCACCTGCGCGCCGCGCTCTTTCAGGCGGCGGATGAGGTCGAGGCACTTGTAGGCGGCGATCCCGCCACCGATGATAAGGAGAATGCGCTGCTCGGCGAGCATCGGCGGGCTCCGGAATGGCCACGGGAACGCCGCCCCGCCTCGGCGGCAAGGCGGCCCGAAGGCATATAGCGCGGGTGCCTCTCCTGCGCGAGCGCGGCTGCCGCTTGAGGGTGGCATCAGCCGGCGGGGGCGAGCGACCCGCGGCTTCCGGCGGTGGCGTGCCGCTTAGAAAGTTGACAGGACTTGGTCTTTTGCGTCCGTTATCAGGGCGTATTGCGTCGTGAGGCGGGGGCGAGCATGGTGCAGGAGAACGCGACCGATGAGCCACGCCTCACGGCCTTCGGTGGCGAATTCAAGGAGCGGGCGGTGGAAGCCGCCTTCCGTGCCGACCGGCTCGACGTGGCCAAGGGCCACGCGCGGCTGCTGTTCGCCTTGTCGGCGGTGCTCAATGCCTTCTTCCTGCTGAGCGACTGGCGATTCGAGGGCACCGCGCACTTCGAGGTGGCGCTCTCGGCGCGCTTCAGCGTCATCTTTATTTCCCTGTTTTGCCTCGTGGCCGGGCATCTGGCCCGCCGGGTGCGGGAACTCGACGCGGTGGAGACCCTCTGGCAATGGGTCGCGGGCGCAGGGGTGGCGGTGCTCGTGGGCACGCGCAGCGAGTTGGCGCTGTTCGTGGTCGTGCTTCTGCCCACGATATATTATCTCACCGTGCCGCTGCCCTTCTGGCTGTGCGTGTTCAACGGGGTCGGAGTCAGCGCGCTGCTGCTGGCGGGCTTCGTGGACCTGGCCGAGCCCTGGCGCCTGTCGGCGGGCCTCGCGGTGGCGGTGGCGACGCTGAACGCCGCCATGATGATCGTGGTCTCGCGGGCCAACAGGCTGGACCGGCTGCAATGGGCGGCGGTGATGGCCGGGAAGCGGGCCAATGCGCGCCTGCGCGAGAGCGAGAACCTGCTGGAGAAGACCTTCCAGGCGGTGCCCGTGCCGCTGGTGGCGAGCACGCTCGCGGACGGCCGCGTGCTGAAGTGCAACGAGGCCGCCCTGCGCTTCTACGGCATCTCGCGGGACGCTGCCCTGCGGGTGAAGACCACCGACATCTATCTTTCTCCTCACGAGCGGGCGCTGCTCCTGCAACGCCTCCAGGAGGAGGGGGCGGTGACTGACTTCTCCACCGCCATCCGCCTTGCGGACGGGGGCCGGCGCGACGTGCTGCTGGCCGCCTCGCGGGTGGAGTTCGGCGGAGAGCCGGGCATGGTGGCGGCGGTGATCGACATCACCGAGCGGGCGGCGGTGGAGCAGCAGGTGCGCTACGCGGCGACCCACGATTCGCTCACCGGCCTGCCCAACCGCGCCGCCTTCCACGCGCGGCTGGAGGCGGCCTTCGGCACGCGGCGGCCGGCGGAGGGCGTCTGCCTGCTGCTCATCGACCTCGACGGGCTGAAGGACGTCAACGATTCGCTTGGCCATGACGCCGGCGACATGGTGCTTGCGGAGACCGCGCAGCGGCTCGCCGCGCTGACCGATGGGCTTGGCACCGTCGCGCGGCTTGGCGGCGACGAATTCGTGGTGCTGCTGGTGGCGCCGGAGGCTATGGAGGCCGGCCGGCGGCTGGCGCAGCGCGTGCTTGCCGACCTCAGGCGGCCGCTGATGCTCCAGGGGCGCCAGCTCTCCACCCGCGCCAGCGTGGGCATCGCGGCCTGCCCGGAGCACGACTGCACCTATGGCGAGCTGATGAAGGACGCGGACCTCGCTCTCTACGCCGCCAAGCAGCAGGGCCGCAACCGGCTGATGATCTATGCGCCCGGCATGCGGCAGGCGGTGCAGGAGCGTGTGACCCTGCTGCGCGACATCGCCGCCGCGCTGGCCGAGGACCAGATAGAGCCATTCTACCAGCCAAAGGTGTGCCTCTCCACCGGGCGGCTGGCGGGGTTCGAGGCGCTGGTGCGCTGGCGCCGTTCCGATCATGTGGTGCTGGCCCCGGCCGCGTTCGAGCTCGCGCTCATGGACCGGGAGATGGCGGTGATGATCGGCGAGCGGATGGTGCGCCGGGTCACCAGCGATGTGCGCGGCTGGATCGAGGCGGGCTACGACTGCGGCCGCGTCGCCATCAACCTCTCGGCGGCGGAGTTCACCCACCGTGACCTCGGCGAGACGCTGCTGCGCCAGTTCCACGCCGCCGGCGTGGAGCCCGAACGGTTCGATGTCGAGATCACCGAAACCGTCTTCCTCGGTCGCAATTCCGACCATGTGGCGCCGATCCTCGATGAACTCTACCGCGCGGGGGTGCGGGTGGCGCTGGACGACTTCGGCACCGGATACGCCGCGCTCATCCATCTGAAGCAGCTGCCCATCGACACCATCAAGATCGACCGCGGGTTCGTGAAGGACATCGAACAGGACGCCTTCGACACCGCCATCGTCTGTGCGGTGATTGAGCTCGGCCGCAATCTCGGCATGCGGGTGGTGGCGGAGGGGGTGGAAACCGCGGGCCAGGCCCGGTTCCTGCGCGAGCGGGGCTGCCAGTTCGCCCAGGGCTTCCTGTTCTTTCGGCCGCTGCCGAGCCAGGACGTGCCGGCCCTGCTGCGGGCCGAGAACGCGCAGGCCGCGAAGGCGCGGCTCGATCTCTTCATGTGAGCGGCGGAACGGGGCGGGCTCCTGCGGGTCCTGAGGTTGCTTGCATCTATTGATTGAATGCTTGCCGCTCCCGGTTGTTTCTGCGCGGCCGCCGGCCGAGGTCGGCGCGCGTGAAGACGAGTGGTGTACAGAGATATTCTGGCGGACTCCTTGGTCTCCTTATTTCTTGTAAGGAAACAAATTATACTTATGGCGATCTGCGCGATGTCGCGGATGTGACCAGAAGTACATTCCGCCGCAGGGGCTGCATTCCGCCTGATATCGCAGATACTTATTGAGGCATGCCTATCAAATAGGCAACTTTGCCTGCAGGTTGTGCACGACATCAGAATAAATCTAACTCAAAATGTCGCTAAACAGACAAAGATAACGGGGGGCGGTCCGAGGTGACGGAGACAACACCATGGCCATTGAAGAAGCGGTTCACCCGGAAGCAGCTCATCTGGACGCGGTGCATCCACAGCACGATGCCGCGTCCGCGCACATGCCTCTTGTGTCGTTGAGCGACGTCGCGCTCACGGGAATCTACGAGATCTCGAAGATCCTGACGGGGCCGAACCGCCTGGAAACGACGCTGTCGAGCGTGGTGAACCTGCTTTCTTCCTTCCTGCAGATGCGCCATGGCGTCATTTCATTGCTCGAGGATGATGGCATTCCTGACATCACCGTGGGTGTCGGCTGGAACGAGGGAACGGATGCGCGCTATCGCGCCCGCCTGCCGGAGAAGGCCATCGGCCAGGTCATCGCCACGGCGGTGCCGCTGATCGCCGAGAACGTGGCGAGCCATCCCGCCTTCAGCGCCGCTGATGCGGAGGCGCTCGGCGCCAGCGCGGACAGCCGCGTCTCCTTCATCGGCGTGCCCATCCGCGTCGCCTCGCGGGTGATCGGCACCCTGACCATCGACCGCGTGTGGGACGGGCGTTCCGTGTTCCGCCTCGATTCGGACGTGCGCTTCCTCACCATGGTGGCGAACCTCATCGGCCAGACCGTGCAGCTGCACCGCGTGGTTTCGCGCGACCGCGAGCGACTGATGGCGGAGAGCGGGCGGCTGCAGAAAGAACTGCTGGAGCTGAAGCCGACCACCCGCGAACGGCGCAAGGTGTTCGTGGACGGCATCGTGGGCGAGAGCCCGGAGATCCGGGCGCTGCTGGAGAAGATCACCATCGTCGCCAAGTCCCATTCGCCAGTGCTTTTGCGCGGCGAATCCGGTACCGGCAAGGAGCTGATCGCCAAGGCGATCCACGAGCTTTCGAACCGGGCCAAGGGGCCCTTCATCAAGCTCAACTGCGCGGCGCTGCCGGAATCGGTACTGGAATCCGAGCTGTTCGGCCATGAAAAGGGCGCCTTCACCGGCGCCGTGGGGGCCCGCAAGGGCCGCTTCGAGCTGGCCGACAAGGGCACGCTCTTCCTGGACGAGATCGGCGAGATCTCGCCCGCCTTCCAGGCCAAGCTGCTGCGCGTGCTGCAGGAGCAGGAGTTCGAGCGGGTCGGCGGCAGCCATACCCTCAAGGTGAATGTGCGGGTGGTCGCCGCCACCAACCGGAACCTCGAGGAGGCGGTGGCGCGCAACGAGTTCCGCGCCGATCTCTACTACCGCATCTCGGTGATCCCGGTGCTGGTGCCCTCGCTGCGCGACCGGCGCAGCGATATTCCCCTGCTCGCCAACGAGTTCCTGGAGCGTTTCAACCGCGAGAATGGGCGCGACCTGCTGTTCGGGCGCGACGCCCTGGAGGTTCTCACGCACTGCGGTTTCCCGGGCAACGTGCGCGAGCTGGAGAACTGCGTGCAGCGCACCGCCACCCTCGCCCAGGGCGATGCCATCCACCGCGATGACTTCGCCTGTCGCCACAACGAGTGCCTTTCGGCCCTGCTATGGCGCAATCCGGCGGAGGCGGGGCCCCACCACCGGGGCGTGGACATTCCGCTGCCGGTAGTCGCCGCGCCGCCGCCCGCCGCGGCCAGTGAGGCGGCGAATTCCAACATGGCGCCGCGCACGCCTCCGGCCATGCCCGTCGCCCTGCCGCCGGCCTCCTCGGTGGCGGTGGCGCGGCCCCTGGGCGAGGAGGATGACCCCTCCGAGCGCGAGCGGCTGGTGGATGCCATGGAGCGGGCCGGCTGGGTGCAGGCCAAGGCCGCCCGCCTGCTGGGCCTCACCCCCCGGCAGATCGGCTACGCGCTGAAGAAGCATGGCGTGGAGATCAAGCGCTTCTGAGCGCCGCGCAAGGGCATTTGAGAAGGCCGGTGGGTTGTCCTGCCGGCCTTCTTTTTTCCTCCACCTCCGCAATTGCGTATGATTTGCAATAGTTTGGCGGCCTCCGGAATGTGTGGCAGGTGTCGCACTCGCGACACGGTGTCGGGTGCCCGACAGCGTCATGGGCCCGCTTCCGGGAAAATACGGATTGCAGATCAAGGGATTGTGGTCTGGCACGGCGCTTGAAAGGGGAGCTTGCCTGCCATCATCTGCACATGCGGAGCTAGCCCATGGCCTACAAGATCATTACCTCTCAATGCACCGTGTGCGGCGCTTGCGAGTTCGAGTGCCCCAACGCCGCCATCAGCCTGAAGCGCGACACCTACGTGATCGACCCCAAGAAGTGCACCGAGTGCGAGGGGAGCTACGACACCCCCCAGTGCGCCGTGGTGTGCCCGGTGGAGAACACCTGCGTTCCGGCCTGACGGCCTCGTCGGCCCGTGGGCCGGCCGGCGTCGGGGGTTTCCGCGGCGCTTTTGTTCTGCCCATCGACGGCGCGGGCCTTCCCTTACGGGTGTGGTGCCGCGCGTCGCCCGGGCTTCCGGCAGCCCGGCGGCGACCCCTGCCGGCTGCCGGCCGGGGCGGGGATACGTCCCCGACCGCAAGCGGGGGCCGAGCGCCGACGGGCTTCGGTCCAAGAGCGGGCTTCGGTCCGGAAGTTCATAGCCGATGCCCGGAGCGGGCCGCGTCGACCCATCCGGTCTGCGTCCGCTGCCCTCCGGGTCCGAACACGGTGCGCCAGGCTTGGGTGCGCGTAACGCCGGGAATTTGAACGGAGGACGACATGGCGGCCGTACAGGAAACAGTCGAACAGGTTCGCTCCATCGACGTCGACCAGTACAAATACGGCTTCGAGACCCAGATCGAATCCGAAAAGGCCCCGAAGGGCCTTTCCGAGGATGTCATTCGCTTCATCTCCGCCAAGAAGGAAGAGCCGGAGTGGATGCTGGAGTGGCGGCTCGACGCCTATCGCCGGTGGCTCAACATGGCCGAGCCCACCTGGGCGCGCGTGGACTTCCCGCAGATCGACTTCCAGGATCTCTATTATTACGCTGCACCGAAGCAGTTCAAGGCACCCAAGTCCCTGGACGAGGTCGATCCCGAGATCCTGAAGACCTATGAGAAGCTCGGCATCCCGCTGCGCGAGCAGGAGATTCTCGCCGGCGTCGAGATTCCCGAGGGTGAGCGGCCGAGGATCGCGGTGGACGCTGTGTTCGACAGCGTCTCCGTCGCCACCACCTTCAAGGCGGAGCTGAAGGCGGCGGGCGTCATCTTCATGCCCATTTCCGAGGCGCTGCGCGAGCATCCCGATCTGGTCCGGAAGTATCTGGGCTCCGTGGTGCCCACCACCGACAACTTCTATGCCACGCTCAATTCCGCGGTGTTCTCGGACGGGTCCTTTGTCTACATCCCGCCGGGCGTACGCTGCCCCATGGAATTGTCCACCTACTTCCGCATCAACGAGAAGAACACCGGACAGTTCGAGCGCACCCTCATCGTCGCCGACAAGGGCTCCTACGTGTCCTATCTCGAGGGCTGCACGGCGCCCATGCGCGACGAGAACCAGCTTCACGCCGCGGTGGTCGAGCTGGTGGTGATGGACGATGCGGAGATCAAGTATTCGACGGTGCAGAACTGGTACCCTGGCGACGCCGAGGGCAGGGGCGGCATCTACAATTTCGTGACCAAGCGCGGTGACTGCCGCGGCAGGAACTCCAAGATTTCCTGGACCCAGGTGGAGACCGGCTCGGCCATCACCTGGAAGTATCCGAGCTGCGTGCTGCGCGGGGAGGGCTCCTCGGGTGAGTTCTACTCCATCGCCATCTCCAACGGCCGCCAGCAGGTCGACAGCGGCACCAAGATGATCCACCTGGGGAAGAACACCACCAGCCGCATCATCTCCAAGGGCATTTCGGCGGGCCGTTCCAACAACACCTATCGCGGCCTCGTTTCCGCGCACCGCAAGGCGGAGGGCGCGCGCAACTTCACCAACTGCGACTCGCTGCTGATCGGCGACCAGTGCGGCGCCCACACCGTGCCCTATATCGAGGCCAAGAACCCCAAGGCCCAGTTCGAGCACGAAGCGACCACCTCCAAGATCTCCGAGGACATGCTGTTCTACTGCATGCAGCGCGGCCTTTCCCAGGAGGATGCCGTGGCCCTGGTGGTGAACGGTTTCGTGCGCGACGTGCTCCAGCAACTGCCCATGGAGTTCGCCGTGGAGGCGCAGAAGCTGATCTCCATCAGCCTCGAAGGCAGTGTCGGCTGAGGCCGCCCGACGACATCTTGAACCAGAGGATCCGTGCCATGACCCCCTTGCTGGAAATCCGCGATCTTCATGCCGAGATCACCGGCGGTCGAAAGATCATCAACGGCATGAACCTCACCATCAATCCCGGCGAGGTCCATGCCATCATGGGGCCGAACGGGGCGGGTAAGTCCACGCTGTCCTACGTGCTCTCGGGCAAGCCGGGCTACGAGGTCACGGGCGGGGAAGTGATCTTCCGGGGCGTGAACCTGCTGGATCTGACCCCCGACCAGCGCGCCGCGCAGGGCCTGTTCCTGTGCTTCCAGTATCCGCTGGAGATCCCCGGCGTCTCGAACATGGCGTTCCTGCACACGGCGGCGAACAGCCAGCGCAAGCAGCGCGGCGAGCCGGAGCTGACTTCCCCCGAGCTGGTGCGCAAGGTCCGCGAGCTGGGCAAGAAGCTCGGCATCGACACCGACATGCTGAAGCGCCCGGTGAACGTGGGCTTCTCCGGCGGCGAGAAGAAGCGCAACGAAACCCTGCAGATGATGCTGCTGGAGCCCTACCTGAGCATTCTCGACGAGGCGGACTCCGGCCTCGACATAGACGCGCTGAAGGTGGTCTCCAACGGCGTGAACCTGATGCGCTCGCCCGAGCGCTCCATGCTGGTCATCACCCATTACCAGCGCCTGCTCGACTATATCGTGCCGGATGTGGTGCACGTGTTCGCGGCCGGCCGCATCGTCCATACCGGCGGCAAGGAGCTCGCGCTGGAGCTCGAGGCCACCGGCTACGCTCAGTACCAGAACGAAGCGGCGTGAACGCCATGGCCGCCGAAGTCCGCCTCATGAAGACCGCCGCGGAGCTGGCCCTGGCCGATGCCTTCGCCGCCGTGAAATCCACCCTGCCGGGCGACGCGACCGTCGCCGCCCGGCGCACCGCCGCCTTCGAGACCTTCGCGAGCACGGGCCTGCCCCACCGCCGCGTGGAAAGCTGGCACTACACGGACCTGCGCGCTCTCGTGCGCGAGGCGCCGCCCCTGGCGCCGGCCCCCGCCGCCGAAGCGCTGGCCCGCGCGGTCGCCGCCTGTCCCATGCTGGCCGGCATCGATGCGCGCCGGCTCTATGTGGTGGATGGCGCCTTTGCGCCCGATATCTCCGATCTCGCGGGCCTGGAGCCCGGCCTGTCCGTCACTTCGCTTGCCACGGCGCTGGCGGCGGGAGGCGAGCTGGTGTCTCAGATCGGCCGGACCGTGCCGAGTGACGACGCCGCTCTCGCTCTCAACACCGCCTTCATGGGCGACGGTCTGGTGATCGCGCTGGCCGATGGCGCCAGCCTGTCGCGGCCGCTGCACCTCGTGTTCGTCACCAGCGGCACGGCGCCCACCGCCACCTTCACCCGCTCGCTGGTGGTGATGGGCAAGGGCTCTTCGGCGCTGGTCATCGAGAGCCACGAGGGGCCGCAGGGCGCCGCCTATCAGGTCAACACCGCGCTGGAGGCGGTGGTGGGCGAGGGGGCGAGCCTGGAGCGCCTGAAGATCACCGCCGAGGGCGCAGAGGCGCTCCACATTTCCACTCTGCTGGCCCGGGTGGCTGGCGGGGCGAAGCTCGCGAACGCGAATTTCACCGTGGGCGGCGCCATCATCCGCAACCAGATGATGGTGCAGCTCGACGGCGAGCAGATCGACGCGAGCCTTTCGGGCGTGAGCCTGCTGGCGGGCAAGCAGCACGCGGACACCACGCTGGTGGTGGAGCATAACGCCCCCAACGGCCAGAGCCGGGAGCAGTTCCGCGCCGTGGTGGATGAGAGCGCCCGCGATATCTTCCAGGGCCGCATCTCGGTGCGCCCCGGCGCGCAGAAGACCGACGCGCGCATGATGAGCCGCGCGCTGCTGCTTTCCGACACGGCGGAATCCGACAACAAGCCGGAGCTGGAGATCTTCGCGGACGACGTGCAGTGCGGCCACGGCTGCACCACCGGCTCCCTCGACCAGCAGCTCAAGTTCTACATGATGGCCCGCGGTATTCCGGAGAAGGAGGTCGAGGCGCTCCTGATCCAGGCTTTCGTGGGCGAGGTGATTGATGCTATCGGTCATGAAGGGGTGCGCGCCGCCCTGACCGACGCCACCCGGAACTGGCTCATCGAGCGGAAGTGAGATCCATGCATCCCGCTGTGACCAACGGCGGCTACGACGTCATGCGGGTGCGCGAGGATTTTCCCATCCTCGGCATCCAGGTGAACGGCAAGCCCCTCGTCTATCTCGACAACGGTGCGTCGGCCCAGAAGCCCCAGGCGGTGCTGGACCGGATGAACCAGGTGTACACGGCCGAATATGCCAACGTGCATCGGGGCCTGCACTATCTCGCCAATGCGGCGACCGAGGCCTATGAGGGCGGCCGCGAACGCGTTGCCCGCTTCCTCAATGCCCGCCGCAACGAGGAGATCATCTTCACCCGCAACGCCACCGAAGCCATCAACCTGGTGGCGGCCAGCTACGGGCGCACCCACATCAACGAGGGTGACGAGATCGTGATCTCCATTATGGAGCATCACGCCAACATCGTGCCCTGGCACTTCCTGCGCGAGAGCAAGGGTGCCGTCATCAAATGGGCACCGGTGGACGACGAGGGCAACTTCCTGCTCGACGAGTTCGAGAAGCTGCTCACGGACCGCACCAAGATCGTCGCCATCACCCAGATGTCCAACGTGCTCGGCACGACGGTCCCGGTGAAGGAGGTGACCCGTATCGCCCACGCGCGCGGTATTCCCGTGCTGGTGGACGGCTCCCAGGGTGCGGTGCATCTCGACGTGGACGTGCAGGACATCGACTGCGACTTTTACGTCATCACCGGTCACAAGCTTTATGGCCCCACGGGCATCGGCGCGCTCTACGGCAAGTATGAGGTGCTGGAGGGCATGCCGCCCTTCATGGGCGGCGGGGAAATGATCCGCGAGGTGCATCTCGACACCGTCACCTATGGCGACCCGCCCCACCGTTTCGAGGCCGGCACCCCCGCCATCGTGGAGGCGGCAGGCCTGGGCGCGGCGCTGGACTATATCCAGTCCATCGGCAAGGAACGCATCCGCGCCCACGAGCAGGACCTGCTGGGCTACGCCATGGAGCGGCTGCGCGAGCTGAACTCTATCCGCATCATCGGCACGGCGAAGGAGAAGGGCGCCATCATCTCGTTCGAGATGAAGGGGGCCCACGCCCACGACTTCGCCACCCTGATCGACCACGACGGCATTGCGGTGCGCGCTGGCACCCATTGCGCCATGCCGCTCATGGACCGTTTCGGCGTCACCGCCACGTGCCGGGCCTCGTTCGGGCTCTACAACACGCGCGAGGAGGTGGACCGTTTCGTCCAGGCCTTGAAGAAGGCGGAAAGCCTCTTCGGCTGATGACGACCACGCCGGCGCCCAGCGCCGGCGTTTTTGTTTTGGCGGCGTCGCTCCTCGCTCGTGGAGGCCGTGGCGGCCGAGTTTCTCGTGGGGCATTCAGGCCCTGCCGCGCGGCGCTTCGCCTCCGTCTTCATTTCCCCTTTCTTCCGCGCCGCGTGCGCCCAGGCGATGCGGCGCGAGCCGCGGCGGGCGGATCATCCCGCTGCCCCGTGCGCGGGCCGCGCTCACGGTATCGTCGTGACGCTGCGCGCATCGCCCCAAGGGCGCGCGCCGGGGCATGTTTCATTTCGAACAGTGGCTTCGGGCGATGTTGGGCCCCATCGGCCTGTGTCGGGTTCTGAACACGCCCCCGTCTTCCCGACACGCACTGCTATCTCTCTACATTTGAATAGTTTTTGACTGCGCGGCCCGCTGGCACGCTCGTTGCAATCCCCTTCTCGGGCAACAGGTTGCAGGCTTTGTGGGCTGCCAGGGAGCCTGGTCCGCATCTGCGCCGAGGCGCTGAGTGCAAGGGGTGCGCCCGGGCAACGGGGGCGCATCGGAGCAACCGCGGCAATCGCCCTCGGGCGTTCGCCGAAACCGGTGAAGTTCATT
>NZ_JBAFWH010000013.1:0-98062 GCF_043195015.1 Xanthobacter sediminis
AGACCTGCTCATGGAGCACGGCATCCTGAACGCCGTCGACGAGAGCCAGGTCGGCAAGACCGCCGCCGAGCTCGCCGCCGGCTGAGGCGCATGAACGCTCCGGGCGGCCTTTTCGCCCGGAGCGATATTTCCACCGGCCCCTGTTCTTCTTTTCGACTTTGTCGGCAGGCCGGAGCGTTGGTTGAGTTCTTTTGGTTTTATTTCGACCTTTCATTTACCCCCGATTAGGCTTGGTCCCCCGCCGCAAGGCGGGGGACACTTTTTAGGTACCCCCCGACTTCGCCGGCGCGCCGCGCGAGACGACCGCCAGCCGGCCTTCCCAACACACGGCACGCGCCCCGCGCAGATCTGTCGCCTTCCCGTCATACGCCGCTTCGCGACACGCACGCGCCAGCACGCCGCGCCAACGGCCATCGCCGCGCATGTCCCGGCCCTGCGAATCTGTCGCGTTCCCGACAGAGGCTGCCGACGCCTGACGCATCGATGTCGCAACCCCCTCTGCAAACACCCATCAATGCTTTGTTTTATTATTGGAATTCTCGTTTTCGAAACATTGGCACGGTGCTTGCTCAGTCCTTTGCGGAGCCAAGGTGAAGGGCTCGGAGCAATCTCATGCACATCGTCGTCTGCATCAAACAAGTCCCGGATTCGGCGCAGATCCGCGTCCACCCCGTCACCAACACGATCATGCGGCAGGGCGTGCCGACGATCATCAATCCGTACGATCTCTTCGCCCTCGAAGAAGCCATGCGCCTGCGCGACAAGTTCGGCGGCGAAGTGACCGTGCTGACCATGGGCCCGCCCTCCGCCGAGGATAGCCTGCGCAAGGCCCTCACCTACGGTGCCGACCGTGCGGTGCTGCTCACCGACCGCTTCTTCGCCGGCTCCGATACGCTGGCGACCTCGTTCGCCCTTGCCACCGCCATCAAGAAGATCAGCGACACCTGGGGCGCGCCGGAGCTCGTCTTCACCGGCAAGCAGACCATCGACGGCGACACCGCCCAGGTCGGTCCCGGCATCGCCAAACGCCTCGGCCTGATGCAGGTGACCTACGTGGCCAGGGTGACCGAATACGACGTAACCGAGGGCACAGTGACCCTGGAGCGCCGCGCCGAGGGCGGCACGCAGGTGCTGAAGAGCAAGCTGCCCTGCCTCGTCGCCATGCTGGAGGGCACCAACGAGATTCGCCGCGGCACCATGGCCGACGCCCTGCGCGGCGCCCGCGCCGAGATCGTCAAGTGGAACGCCAAGGAAGCCGGCGTCGAGGATCTCAACAAGTGCGGCCTCAAGGGCTCGCCCACCATCGTGAAGCGCGTGTTCGCGCCCAGCGCGCGCGCCGAGAAGGCCAAGATCATCGAGATCCCCGAAGGCGGCTCGCTGCCCGAGGCGCTGATCGAGGAGATCTTCACCCGTCAGCCCGCCCTGGAGGCCGACCTCACCGCGCTCGCCCGCGGCTTCTGACGGTCCCGGAAGCACACGAGGCATCAGGAAGAAAGCGACACCCATGAGTGAGCCGAAGAAAACCCCCGCCCCCGCCGCCGGCGGCCGCGCATCCACCAAGAAGGAGCTTCCGGAGCACTTCAAGGCGTACAAGCACGTCTGGGTGTTCGTGGAGCAGGAACGCGGCCAGGTGCACCCCGTGTCCTGGGAACTGATGGGCGCCGGCCGCATTCTCGCCGACAAGCTCGGCGTGGAGCTCGCCGCCGTGGTGCTCGGCCCCGAGGGAGAGACCGTGCGCAATGCGGTCGCGGAGTCCTTCTGCTACGGCGCGGACCTCGCCTATGTGTGCGCCGACCCGGTGCTCACCGATTATCGCAACGAGGCCTACACGGCCGCGATGACGAACCTCGTCAACACCTACAAGCCCGAGATCCTGCTGCTGGGCGCCACCACCCTCGGCCGCGACCTCGCCGGCGCGGTGGCCACCACCCTGCTCACCGGCCTCACCGCCGACTCCACCGAGCTGGACGTGGACGCGGACGGCTCGCTGGCCGCCACCCGCCCCACCTTCGGCGGCTCGCTGCTCTGCACCATCTATACCCTGAACTTCCGCCCGCAGATGGCCACCGTCCGTCCGCGCGTGATGCCCATGCCGGACCGGGTCGAGAAGCCCATCGGCAAGGTGATCGAGCTGCCCCTCGGCGTGAACGAGGCCGACATCATCACCAAGGTGCTGAACTTCATCCCCGACCGCGAGTCCTCCAAGTCCAACCTCGCTTATGCGGACGTGGTGGTGGCGGGCGGCCTCGGGCTCGGCTCGCCGGAGAACTTCCAGCTGGTGCGCCAGCTCGCCCAGGCCATCGGCGCCGATTACGGCTGCTCGCGCCCTCTGGTGCAGAAGGGCTGGGTGACCTCCGACCGGCAGATCGGCCAGACCGGCAAGACCATTCGCCCGCGGCTCTACATCGCCGCCGGCATCTCCGGCGCCATCCAGCATCGCGTGGGTGTGGAGGGCGCGGACCTGATCGTCGCCATCAACACCGACAAGAACGCGCCCATCTTCGATTTCGCCCATGTGGGCATCGTCACCGACGCCATCCGCTTCCTGCCGGCGTTGACCGAAGCCTTCCGCAAGCGCCTGTCCGCCCATTCGCGCGACAAGCTGGCCAGCTGAGGATACTCCTATGATCGACGAAAAGTTCGACGCGATCGTGGTTGGCGCCGGCATGGCCGGCAATGCCGCCGCGTACACCCTGGCCAAGCGCGGCCTGAAGGTCCTCCAGCTGGAGCGGGGCGAGTATTCCGGCTCCAAGAACGTGCAGGGCGCCATCCTGTACGCGGACATGCTCGAGAAGATAGTGCCCGACTTCCGCGAGGACGCGCCCCTGGAGCGCCACCTCATCGAGCAGCGCTTCTGGATGATGGGCGACAGCTCCCACGTGGGCCTGCACTACCGTTCGGAAGACTTCAACGAAGAAAAGCCGAACCGCTACACCATCATCCGCGCCCAGTTCGACAAGTGGTTCAACAAGAAGGTGCAGGAGGCCGGCGCCCTGGTCGTCTGCGAGACCACCGTCACCGAGCTGGTGCAGGACGCCTATGGCAAGGTGATCGGCGTCAAGACCGATCGCGGCGGCGGCCAGATCCATGCCGACGTGGTGGTGCTGGCGGAAGGCGTGAGCGGCCTGCTCGGCACCCGCGCCGGCCTGCGCAAGATCCCCAAGCCCACCGATGTGGCCCTCGCCGTGAAGGAAATGCACTTCCTGCCGCAGGAAGTCATCGAGGAGCGCTTCAACATCAAGGGCGACGAGGGCGCGGTGATCGAGGCCGCCGGCACCATCTCCAAGGGGATGACCGGCATGGGCTTCCTCTATACCAACCGCGAATGCATCTCGGTCGGCATCGGCTGCCTGGTGTCGGACTTTGAGAAGGGCGGCGAGAGCCCCTATACGCTGCTTGAAAAGTTCAAGAAGCATCCCTCCATCGCGCCGCTCCTCGAGGGCTCCGAGGTGAAGGAATACGCCGCCCACCTCATTCCCGAGGGCGGCTACAAGGCGATCCCGCAGCTGTTCGGCGACGGCTGGGTGGTGGTGGGCGATGCCGCCCAGCTCAACAATGCCATCCACCGCGAGGGCTCCAACCTCGCCATGACCTCCGGCCGCATCGCTGCCGAGGCCATCTTCCAGGTCAAGTCCCGCAAGGACCCCATGACCTCAGCGAACCTCGCGCTGTACAAGAAGATGCTGGAAGACTCCTTCGTCATGAAGGACCTCAAGAAGTACAAGGACATGCCACAGCTCCTGCATGTCCAGTCGCAGAACTTCTTCCTTACCTATCCCCAGCTCGTCAACAAGGCGATGCAGAACTTCGTGCGCGTCGATGGCACGCCGAAGAAGGAGAAGGAGAAGCTGACGATGAAGTCGTTCACCTCGGCGCGGTCTTGGGCGGGCCTGTTCGGCGATGCCTTCAAGCTCGCCCGGGCGTGGCGCTGAGGCGGGGCTGATCGGACCACCCGTCCGCGCCGGAACGGTCATTCCGGCGCGGACAATCAAGGGAGATGGACATGGCAAGCACTGAAACCGCGGTCCGCGTCGAGGACAAGCTTTTCCAGAACCGCTACCTGGTGGACGCCGGCCGCGCCCACATCAAGGTTCGCGCCCACACCGAGCCGACCCCGGCCCTGAAGGCGCTGCTCACCGCCTGCCCGGCGCGCTGCTACGAGCTGAACGACAAGGGCCAGGTGGAAATCACCGCCGACGGCTGCGTGGAATGCGGCACCTGCCGCATCATCGGCGAGCCCTCCGGCGACATCGAATGGAATTATCCGCGCGGCGGCTACGGCGTCCTGTTCAAGTTCGGCTGAGCACGCCGGGCATGGGGTCCTCCACGGCCCCCTGCCCTCCATCACCCGCGCGAATATTTGCCGGATCCGTCATCCAGGGCCGAACGCCGGTATTTCAGTTCCGGCCCGGCGGATCACATCGATTGCCATAAGACGTTCTTGAATCGTCTCAGCCGCACGGGGCCGCCGCCCCGTGCGGCTGATTTTCCATGGGAGGCTCCGCCGTACCGGGCCACAAGGCCGGCGGCTAAAGACCCCTTCTCGCGTGCGGTTGGGACAGAGGGACGGGTGGACAAATCCAGCCCGCACCGGCCGAAGCTCCCCGCCGACACCTCATGACACTGATAGCCGTGAAGTAAAAAGAAGGGCGCGACGGCCATCACCGTCGCGCCCTTCTTCGAGAAACTGCGAAAAAGCCGAGCCTATTCGATGCCTTCCTGCCGCGCACGCCACATCATGGCGATGCGGAAGCGCTCGTTTATGGCGGCGGGGCTGGCGAGGATCTCCGCCTCCGCCTGGGCGAACGCCGCAGTCACCTTGTCCGCCTCCTCCTGGGTCAGGGTCACCCGGCCCGCCATGTGGCTGGCGTCGGGCGACACGTCCCAGATCTTACGGCGGTTGGGATGAAGCTTCACCTCCGTGAGGTCGAAGGCCTCCAGTTTTCCGTCGAGCATGATGGCGAGGCCCACGACCTCGAGCTTGCGTCCATCGGCTGTGGTCTTGATCAAAGTCGTCGCCATGGTGATCACCCGTCTTGAATGGCCAGCCAACTGTAACCGCCCTGGTCCCAGAGCTGCGCCAGCAGCTGATCGCAGGTCCAGTCCGGATACTGTGCCTTCACCGCATCGAAATCCGAACGAAAACGTTCTGAATCCTCGCCCTCAATGGTCGCCGTCATCTGCTCGGCCTTGAAGCGGAGCACGAACAGGGCTCCGTCTCGTCCGGCCTGAAGGGCATAGTCCTGCCCTTCGCAGAGGGTCTCCAGAGGCTCGTCGCTCGCGCCACTCATCTCGGTGCTCCCGGCTCGCCCATCGCTGGCTCGGATCACTTCTTTCCCACGGCGCCCGCCTCAGGCGGCCACCGGCGTGTCTTCGGCAAGTCCCCATTCGGCGAAGGAGCCGTCATAGACCGCCACATTCCCGATGCCGGCGACGTAAAGCGCCAGCGCCAGCACGCACGACACCGTCGCCGAAGCGCAGGTGACAACGATGGGCTTCGCAAGATCGATGCCCGCCGCCGAGAAGCGCGCCCGGATCGCCTCTGGCGGAACGAGCACGCCGGTCTCGGCCACCACGAGGTCGCCCCAGGGCACGTTCACTGCGCCGGGGATGTGCCCGTGCTTGCGCGCGGGAAACAGGTCTTCCTGGCTGCCGTCGAATTTGGCGGGGCCGCGCGCGTCCACCACCTGCTCGGCGCCGGAGGCGAGGTTCGCCCGCATCTGCGTGAGGGTCCGCACCAGATCCGGTGAGAAGCTGGCGCTGAAAGTGTTCGGCTCGGGCCGCACCGGAGACATCTCGGTGGGCCGCTTCTCGGCGGTCCACTTGCCGTATCCGCCGTCCAGCACCGCCACGTTGTCGTAGCCGAACACACGGAACATCCACCACACCCGCGCCGCGGCTGAGCCGCCGCAGTTGCGGTCGTAGACCACAACCCGGTCGCCGGTGCCGACGCCGAGCAGCCCCACCTTCTTCGCGAAGTCGGCGGCCGAGGGCAGCATATGGGGCAGGCCAGTCGACTTGTCCGCCACGTGGTCGATGTCGAAATGCACGGCGCCCGGCAGGTGACGGCCGCGATACTGGGTCCGCCCGTCGAGATTGGTGCTCTCGTGGTGCCAGGTGCAGTCGAGAATCCTGAGGTCCGGGTCCGAAAGATGCTCGGTCAGCCATTCGGTGCCGACCAGGGCCCCGGGGAGTGTGGTGGTCATGAGATCACGGGCTCCTTCTCGGCGGGCCGGCGCCGCGCCGGGCGCGCGCCGGAGGTCACGATCCCGAGGCCCGCGCCGCCAGCCCGAAGGCCGCGGCGCGGGCCGCGCGGCTCAGGGAACCTTGGGCAGCTCGTAGCCGGGGCGCGGGTGGCTGTCGTAGTAATCGACACGCTCCGGCCAGCCGCCTTCGGGCTTGAACGTGAATTTCGCCACCTTCACCGGTGCGTTGATGGAGACGCTGACCTCCGCGAACTTGATCTCGCGGTCGCCGGGGCCGGCGGAGAAGTCGGCGATCACGGTGCCGTCCTCCTTGGTAGCGCGGGCGAAGCCGGGGGTGCCGCCGTCGAGCCCCGGCACCGGATTGGCGACGAAGCTCGGAACCTCGGAGCCATCCTCGGAGGGCGTGCCGAAGGCGGGGGTGGCGAAGGTGAAGGCGACGAGCTTGCTCGAACGATCCACCTTCTGGTCTGCCGAGGCAGGGCGGGCGACGGAATAGACCGTGAGGGTGGCCCCCGCCAGCAGCTCCTTGATCTCGTCCAGCGACTTCTGGGCGAATTCAGACGCGACGTACATCTTGGCTCTCCAAAGGCAAACGCTTCGCCTTTCGAACATCAAGTTTCATGCCAGCCACCCGCACGGGCGGAAAAACAGCAGAACGAGGCGGCGCGGCCCCTTGCGCCGACAAGGCTCACGGCGGAACGGCGATAGATACGGGCAATCACGGGCCGGCGGTGCGGCCATGTCGGGAAGCCGCCGCGCAGCGCAGGAATGCGACGTCGTCCGTGTCCGCTTGCCGCCCTCACCCGCCGCGATCCGCCAGTTTGAGAGACAAACGCGATCGCCCGCGGTGCCGTCGCGTCCTTGTCGCCAAAGGCTTTGCCGCCGATACGGGGGCGTGAGCGCGAATCTTGCAAGGGTTCCAGGAAACGCAGTCATGCGAGGACAGTCCATGCTCGACACAGCGATCATCGGCGGCGGACTCTGCGGCCTTGCCCTGGCCCGGCACCTGTTGCGGCAGGGCCGCGACTTCGCCATCTACGAGGCGCGCCCCCGCCTCGGCGGGCGCATCCTCACCGCCGTCCCCGCCACCACCGGCGAGGCGCTGGACCTCGGCCCCACCTGGTACTGGCCCGACACCCAGCCCCTCGTCACCGCATTCCTCTCGGATCTCGGCCTGCCCACCTTCCTCCAGCACGACGAGGGCACGGTGCTGCACCTCGCCGAGGCGGACAAGAGCGCCCAGCCGCTGGCGAGCCCGAGCGTTCACGGCGGCGCCCGCCGCGTCGCCGGCGGCATGACGCGGCTGGTGTCGGCGCTGGCGGACGAGCTGCCGGAGGAGAGGATCCACCTCTCCCACGTGCTGGCGGCGGTGCGCGATGCCGGTGACCACGTGGTCCTTGCCTTCCGCGTGAACGACATGCTGCTGGAAGTGGAGGCGCGCCACGTGGTGATCGCCCTGCCCCCGCGCCTCGTGGCCGAGGGCGTGCGCTTCGAGCCGGAGCTCGACGGTGCCACCCGCGACGCCATGGGCGCCGCGCCCACCTGGATGGCCGCCCAGGCCAAGGTGGCCATCGCCTACGACCAGCCCCACTGGCGCGCGGCGGGCCAGTCCGGCAACGCCTTCGCCACTCACGAGCAGGCGGTAGTGGGCGAGATCTTCGACGCCTGCGACGCCACCGGCACGAAGGCCGCGCTCGCCGGCTTCCTCGCCTTCCCGCCGGAGTTGCGGGAGACCTTCGCCGTGGGGCTGCCCATGCTCATGAAGAACCAGATGGCGCAGGTGTTCGGTGCCGCCCTCGAGGGGGGCGGCGAGCTCCATTACCAGGACTGGGCGCGCGAGCCCCTCACCTGCAGCGCCCGCGACCGGGCCGAGCCGGCGGGCGAGCACGTGGCCTTCTCCAACCCCCTGCTGCGCCGGGCCCTGTGGGACGGGCGCCTGCTCCTCGGCGGCTCGGAGACGGCGGCCCAGGGCGCAGGCTACCTTGAAGGCGCCCTGGAGGCGGCCCGGCGCATCGATCGCGCCCTTGCCCGCCTCCGCGCGGCGGAGAGCGAGGATGACGGCCTGCCGACGGTGGGCGCCTCCGTCAATGCCGTGAGCCTCGCGCGGTTCGCCGCCTGGGTGGCCGGACAGAACGACGCCGCCTTCGACGCCTACCGCGCCCGGCTCAACCGGGCGCTGGCGGCCCAGCAGCGCGACCAGCTCGCCCAGCGCGCCATTCTCGGCGCGGTGGAGGACATCTACGACCGCGCCCTCGACATGCTCGACACCCTGCCCTTCGACATGCGCGACGTGGCCGTGGAGAAAGGCCGCTCGGCACTGATGCCGCAGGTGCAGCAGCCGTTCCGGGACTTCATCCAGACCCTCGTCGACGACGTGGTGGCGTTCAACCGCACCTCGTGCGCCCTGTCCAACTTCCCGGACGAGCACCACCTGTCGAAGGAATACATGCAGACGATCCTGAGGGACATCGCCGCCGCGTGGCGCGATTTCTCCCTGGCCGCCAACCGGCGCCTGCTGGCGAAGGCCGAGCGTGAACGCGCCCAGCCCGCGGCCACCGGCCCGGCGCTGGCGTCGTGACACAGCAGCGCGGCGCCGGCCGCCGCGCCGTCTTAGAACGTATTCAGTGAAGAAAATGCGTGGTCTGAATGACCTCGAACGATTTCCGCGCGCCGATGCGAGCGGGGAACCTCTGGAGCCGTGAACGAGGACGCAATGGAAACCGAAGTCGCACAGGAAGAAGCCACCGGCGAGACCATCGCCTACGCCATCTGCAGCATGAGCGACATCCCGAGCCAGAGGGCGCGGGGGTTTCAGCTGGTGCGCCTGGACGAGAACGGCGAGGAGAAGCCGTTCAACATCGTCGTGGTGCGCTGGGGCAAGCAGGTGTTCGGCTATGAGAACATCTGCCCCCACCAGCAGGTGAACCTGGACTGGGAGCGCAACCAATTCATGGACCCGAACGGCATCCGCATCATGTGCGGCAAGCACGGCGCGCTGTTCGAGATCGGCACCGGCGCCTGTGTCGACGGGCCCTGCAAGGGCGAGGGGCTGACCCCGGTGCCGCTGGCCGTGCTCGACAACGACATTTGCGTGGTGGGCGTGCCGCTCGCGGAGGATGAGGACGACGAGGAGGAGGAAATCACCTCCTGCTCCGACGAGGGCGGCGGCGTCTGAGGGCCGGGCACCGGATCCGGATGAGCCGGGCTCATCCGGATCGAGGTTCGGCGGGCCATATCCGGACATCCCACCGGGAAGACTCAGCCGCCCGAAAAGGCGGGGATGCGCCGCATCCCCGCAGGTTCCGTTTCGAAGACCGCGTCGTTCAGCTCAGACCGGGCGATCCGCGTAGCGGTTCTTCACCGGCTCCATGACCGCGAGGACCTGCTCGTACGTGACCGGCTCGAAATCCTCGTGCCAGTCGAGGGCAGCATCGAGCACCACATCGGTCTTGCCACCGGTGTCGAGCTTTTTGATGTCGTTCTTGTCGATGCTGAGAAGGTCAGTCATTTCCTTCCACACCGTGGATTCATCGCACGGCATCACATAAAACAGCTTGTCACCAAGGCTGACACGATACTTCTTCAGGAAGTCGATGTTGTTGGCGAAGATGATGTACTTTCCATCGGGGCTGAGCGCATCGCCGAGCACTTCGGCCACATCCTTCAGGAAGGCGAAGTTCTGCAGGTAGCCAGCGAGCACCGGAATCGTGCTCTTGCCTTCCTCGCCGAAGGTGATCACCTGCTCCATGGTGTATTCCGGCGGGCGCTTCTCGTCGGCAAGCTGGGTCTGGAACTTCAGGGCGATGTCCCCGCGGAAGCCGAACCGGCCCGGCTTCGTCTGCTGCTTGAGCACGGCGTTGAGCAGGCGGCCATCCTTATCCAGCCGGCCCAGGGGGGTATCGTCGATCGCGGTCATATGAGGTCTCCGAGTGGTCACGCACGACGCTTCTTGGCACAGGTGGCGCGGCGCACGGCCTGCGCGGGCGCAAGCGCATCGCTCATGCAAGTGCTTTGCCGAAGGCCAATGTCGCAAAAGCGAAAGGCCGGCGCGGTCGAAACCGCGCGGCGTCATGGCCCCGCAGACGCCCCTGCACGAAGACACAAGCCCTTGGGCGCCCGCGCTTTTCGGCCCGGCGCCGGAACGCGCCCCAGCTGCGACATCTCGCCCACCGGACCGCACGCAAAGAAGCCTGCAGACCTGTCCGAAACCCAACACGCGTCGGAAACGCAACAGCCACACCCCAAAAAATTGATATAAATCAGTTCTTTGGCGTTTGGCACACCGATTGCTTTGACCTTAGCAAAGCGTACCCAGCACCGAAGGTCGAGCCGATGATCAATTTGACCGACAGCGCACTGCATGCCGTCCGCGAGGCCATCAGCAGCGCCCCGGAACCCATGGGTGGTCTGCGCATCATGGTCGAGGCCGGCGGCTGTGCGGGATACAAGTACATGATGGGCCTCGTCAACGACGGCGAGCCCGACGACACGGTGATCGAGCACGACGGCGTGAAGGTATTCGTGGACATGAACAGCCACGACCTGCTCGCCGGCACCACCATCGACTTCGTCGTGGCCCTCGAAGGCTCCGGATTCACCTTCGACAATCCGAACGCCACCTCGAGCTGCTCCTGCGGCAAGTCCTTCGGCTGAGACCGAGCCCGGCAGGCTTGCCGGGCAATCTCACCAGAGCCTGAACGAAGCGAACCCCTCAGATAAAGGACAGTGCGATGTTGGCCGAGACCGAGGAGCTCAAGACCGAACAGCGCAAGCCCGCCACCGACCGGCAGGCCGAGCGCGAGGCGATCATCCGCGCCGTCATCGAGGAAGTGCGCCCCAACCTCAAGCGCGACGGCGGCGACTGCGAGCTGGTGGAGATCGACGGCAACAAGGTCATGGTGAAGATGACCGGCGCCTGCGTGTTCTGCAAGCTCGCCAGCGAGACCATCGAGGGCATCCAGTCCAAGATCGTGGAGCGTCTGGGCGAGCTGGTGCGCCTCATTCCCGTGGCCGGCAGCCTCAACAAGCCGCTCATCAGCCTGAAGGCCAAATCCATCTGAGGCCGCGCCCCGGCGCGTCCCGCGCCGGGCCGTCCACCCGCCGGATCACGAGGGGATTTGCCGTGTCGCCCGTCTATCTCGACAACAATGCGACGACCCGGACCGATCCGGCGGTGGTCGAGGCCATGCTCCCCTTCTTCAGCGAGCATTTCGGCAACGCCTCCTCCACCCATGCTTTCGGCGAGAAGGTGGGCGAGGCCCTGAGGGCCGCGCGCCGCCAGCTCCAGGCCCTGCTGGGCGCCGCCCACGACCACGAGATCGTCTTCACCTCCGGCGGAACGGAATCCGACAACGCCGCCATCCTCTCCGCCTTGGAGAGCCAGGGCGACATCGACCCCGCGCGCACCGAGATCGTCACCACGCGGGTGGAGCACCAGGCGGTGCTGGCCGTGGTGGCGTACCTGGAGAAGACCCGCGGCATCAAGGTTCACCAGATCGGCGTGGACCGCCAGGGCCGGCTCGACATGGACGCCTACGCCGCCGCCCTCGGCCCGCGCACGGCGCTCGCCTCGGTGATGTGGGCCAACAACGAGACCGGCACCCTGTTTCCCGTCGCCGAGCTGGCGCGGATGGCCCATGCCGCCGGCGCCCTCTTCCATACCGACGCCGTGCAGGCGGTGGGCAAGGTGCCCATGGACCTCAAGTCCATGGAGATCGACATGCTCTCCCTCTCCGGCCACAAGCTGCACGGGCCCAAGGGCATCGGCGCGCTCTACGTGCGCAAGGGCGTGAAGTTCCGGCCGCTCATCCGCGGCGGCCACCAGGAGCGCGGCCGGCGCGGCGGCACAGAGAACGTGCCGGGCATCATCGGCCTCGGCGCGGCGGCGGGCCTCGCGCTCGCACACCTGGAGGAGGAGGGCACGCGGGTGAAGGCCCTGCGCGACCGCCTGGAGCAGGGCGTGCTGCAGCAGATTCCCCACACGCTGCTCAACGGCGAGCCCGACAACCGCCTGCCCAACACCGCCAACATCGCCTTCGAGTATCTCGACGGCGAGGCGGTGCTCACCCATCTCAACCGGGCCGGCATCGCCACCTCCACCGGCTCGGCCTGCACCTCCGGTTCCACCGAGCCCTCCCATGTGCTGCGCGCCATGGACCTGCCGGCCACCGCCCTGCACGGCGCCATCCGCTTCTCCCTCTCGCGGGAGAACAGCGCCGAGGACGTGGACCGCGCGCTGGAGGCGCTGCCGGACATCATCACCAAGCTGCGGGACATGTCCCCGGCGTGGCGGAACCGCCAGGGCGAGCCGGCGGCCGCCCATGGCTGATGCCATCCCTTCTTTCGTGCGCGGGCCCATCCACGGGCCTCGCGCACGCTTCCCAAATGACCGGCAGGCGGGTCCCGAGACTCCAGGGTGCCCCGGCCATGGTCGCAGTGGCGCGTCGAACGCGATCCAGGAGCCCAACGTATGAAAATCATGCTTCGCCGTTCCCCGGAGATGGGTCTGTCGATCTATGTCCCGAAGAAGGACCTCGAGGAGCCGATCGTGGAGACCGAGCACGAAACCCTGTGGGGCGGCTGGATCAAGATCGCCAACGGCTGGGTGCTGGAGCTGCCGGAGATGCCGCCCGAGACCACCCT
Source organism: Xanthobacter sediminis (assembly GCF_043195015.1). Lineage (NCBI taxonomy): Bacteria > Pseudomonadati > Pseudomonadota > Alphaproteobacteria > Hyphomicrobiales > Xanthobacteraceae > Xanthobacter > Xanthobacter sediminis. The sequence goes on from NZ_JBAFWH010000013.1 coordinate 12,849, forward strand.
GCCGATCACCGTGAACGCCCGCAAGCGCGGCGAAGACGAGTAAATGCCATGAACCTGCCCCTCTCCCCCGGGGACGTCCTCAAGCTCGCCGACGCCGAGGCGGTTCTCGCCGACGTGGCCCGCGCGCTGCCTTCGGGCCGGATCGTTCCCTATCTCGGCCCCGCCGTCAGCGCGGGCGTGAACCCGGCCGTTCCCATGACGCCGGACGCGCTCGCGGCCTTCTTCGCCACCAAGGTGGCTCTGCCGAAGCGCGCCAAGGGCAATCCCTGGGCGGCGGCGCAGCACATCGAGGGCACGAAGCTCCGGGCCACCGTGGTCGCCCTGATGACCGAAGCCTTCACGCCCAAGCTGGAGCCCACTGCGCTCCATCGCCTGCTGGCGTCGCTGCCGCTGCCGGTGATCGTGGATACCTGGTACGATGGGACCATGCGGAGCGCGCTTCAGGGCCGCGCCGACTGGGGCGAGGCGCAGGGCATCAGCCGTGCCGGCATCGGCGAGGACCGCTGGTACCGTTTCTACGACGCAGCCGGGGGCGAAACCACCCGTGAGGCGGCGGAGGGCTGGACCACCATCCTCTACACGCCCCACGGCAGCGTGGCCCCCGCCAAGAACTACCTCATTTCCGATGCGGACTATGTGGAGGTTCTGACCGAGATCGACATCCAAACGCCGATCCCGGACATCATAAAGCACCGCCGGACGGAACGCTCCTTCCTGTTCCTCGGCTGTCGCTTCCACGACCAGATGCTGCGCAACTACGCGCGGCAGATCAGCAAGCGCTCCGCCACCCCGCACTTCGCGCTGGTGGACCCGGACGAGCTCACGAAGAACGAGCTGAAGTTCCTTCTGGAACACGCCATCACGCCCATCGCGATTCCCACGCCGCGCGCCATCGAGATCATCCTCGAGAACGCAAAGGCCTGAGCACGCCACGATGGAGAAGGGGCCCGCCGGCGCGGCGGGCCCCTTCTGCGTTTCGGAGGCGCCCACCACTGACGCCCACCCCGACCACCTCCGTATTTTCCCGGAATGGCGGACCTGCTCGACATCGCATAGAGGGTGAGCTGTTCTGCGGTTTTGTTCTCTTCGCACACATGTAACTTTTCCAACATGTCATGTGCGCCGTGTGGACGTGTTGGGAACGCGACAGCGACGCTTCACGCCAACCAACTGAAAACAATACCAGTTCTGCTGCGCTCAAAGCTGGCACGCCAGTTGCTCCACTCCCTCCAGGATAGGTTTTTTGGGATCCTGCTGAGAGCAAGGAGCAGAACCATGGACGCGACGACACAGCACGGAGACGCCGTCGGCATTTCCGACCAGCTCGCGGATATCATGCAGGCGAAGGCCGAGCACCAGGGCTGCGGCACTTCGGGCGGTTCCGGCAAGGCGAGCTGCGGCTCTTCGGCCGGCCAGGGCGACCTGCCCACCGAGATCTGGGAGAAGGTGAAGAACCATCCCTGCTATTCGGAAGAGGCGCACCACCACTACGCCCGCATGCACGTTGCGGTGGCCCCGGCCTGCAACATCCAGTGCAACTACTGCAATCGCAAGTATGACTGCGCCAACGAGAGCCGTCCGGGCGTGGTTTCCGAGAAGCTGACCCCCGAGCAGGCGGCAAAGAAGGTGCTCGCGGTCGCCTCCACCATCCCGCAGATGACGGTGCTCGGCATCGCCGGTCCCGGCGACCCGCTCGCCAACCCGGAGAAGACCTTCAAGACCTTCGAGCTGATCTCCAAGACCGCCCCGGACATCAAGCTCTGCCTCTCCACCAACGGCCTTGCGCTGCCGGACCATGTGGAGACCATCGCCAATTTCAACGTCGACCACGTCACCATCACCATCAACATGGTGGACCCGGAAGTCGGCGCGAAGATCTATCCGTGGGTGTTTTGGAAGCACAAGCGCTACACCGGCTATGAAGCCGCCAAGCTGCTCACCGATCGCCAGCTCCAGGGCCTGGAGATGCTCACCGAGCGCGGCATCCTGTGCAAGGTCAACTCGGTGATGATCCCCGGCATCAACGACAACCACCTGGTTGAAGTGAACCGGGCGGTGAAGTCGCGCGGCGCCTTCCTGCACAACATCATGCCCCTCATCTCCTCGCCCGAGCACGGCACCGTGTTCGGCCTCAACGGCCAGCGCGGCCCGACCGCCCAGGAGCTGAAGGCGCTCCAGGACCGGTGCGAGGGCGAGATGAACATGATGCGCCACTGCCGCCAGTGCCGCGCCGACGCCGTGGGCCTGCTGGGCGAAGATCGCTCGGCCGAGTTCACCACCGACAAGATCATGGCCATGGAGGTCAATTACGACCTCGAGAGCCGCCAGGCCTACCAGGCGCTGGTGGAGGAGGAGCGCGTCGCGAAGGTCGCCGCCAAGCAGGAGGAGCTGTCCTCCCTCGCCGGCGAGCAGAGCGACATCAAGCTCCTGATCGCGGTCGCCACCAAGGGCTCGGGCCTCGTCAACGAGCACTTCGGCCACGCCAAGGAGTTCCAGGTCTACGAGCTGTCCACCGCCGGGGCGAAGTTCGTCGGCCATCGCCGCGTGGACCTCTACTGCCAGGGCGGCTACGGCGAGGAGGACTCGCTGGAGACCATCATCCGCGCCATCAACGATTGCCACGCGGTGTTCGTGGCGAAGATCGGCGGCTGCCCGAAGGCGGACCTCATCAAGGCCGGCATCGAGCCCGTGGACCAGTTCGCCCACGAATTCATCGAGAAGTCGGCCATCACCTGGTTCAAGGACTACCTCGGCAAGGTGAAGAGCGGCGAGATCGAGCACGTGGTGCGCGGCGACGCCGAGATCCGCCAGGGCGCCCTCATCAGCGCCGCCTGAACTGCGGCTGAAACACGGACCGGGGTGGGCCAAGAACCGCCCGCCCCGGCTCCCGCGCGCAGCGCGCAAGCAACGAAGGACAAAAGCCATGGCGCTGAAGATCGTCGCCTCGCAATGCACGAGCTGCTCGGCCTGCGAGCCTGAATGCCCCAACGTCGCCATCTTCGAGAAGAACGGCACGTTCGTGATCGACCCGAAGAAGTGCACCGAGTGCATCGGCCACTACGACGTGCCCCAGTGCGCCGCCGTGTGCCCGGTGGACGACACCTGCATCATCGACACTTCCTATCCCCGCTACCAGCCGCCCGCGTAGGACCAGCGCAGATGAACTTCACCCTGACTCCCGCCGCCAAGCGCTTCATCCGCCTCATGATCATGAGCGACGGTGGCCCCGGCGCCGGCTTTCGCCTTGCGGTTTCGCCCGGCGGCTGCTCGGGCCTCAACGCCGACATCTCCGTGCTGGCCGAGCCGACGCCCGGCGACGCAGTGGTGGAGCGCGAGGGCCTCAAGTTCTTCCTGCCGGCGGAAAGCCGCCTGCTGCTGGAGGGCGTGACGGTGGACTTCACCGACAGCCCCGCCAAGACCGGCCTCGTGTTCCACGACCCCAAGGCCACCGGCACCTGCGCCTCGCACGCGCACTGAGCGGGCGCGGAGCGCCAGGGCATGACCAGAATGGGGATGACGGCGACCGTTCCGGACGGCGACGCGGACGTTCTCACCCCCGAGGCGCTGATGGCCAGCGCCGTGATGGGCGGCGGGCTGCCGCCGCAGGCGGAGGCGCACCTGGAACAGGCGGGCCTCTCCTACCAGCAGTCGGAGGTGGCGCTCGCCCACCTGCGCGCCGCGCAGGAGATCGCGCCGGGCCATGTGGCGGTGCTGATCGGGCTCTACCGCTTCTATTTCTACAAGGGGCGGCTTGAGGAGTGCCTCACCGTCGCCCGCGAGTGCCTCGCCAAGGCGCAGCGGGAGACCAACCTGCCGGCGGACTGGCGGGACGTGCAGCCGGGCGATGCGGAATTCTCCCGCTACGACCGGCTGATGCCCCGCTTCTTCATGTTCACCCTGAAGGGTTACGCCTATCTCCACATGCGCCTGGGCGCGCTGGAGGAGGGCCGGGCCGCGGCGGCGAAGCTCCTCGAGCTCGACCCGTCCGACAAGATCGGGGCCCGGCTGCTGATCGATGTGCTGGAACGGGCGGAAGCCGCCCGAGCGGAGCAGGACGATGACTGACGACATCGACGAGGCGAAGAACTGGCTCGGTGACGACATCGACTGCGCGACCTGCGCCCACCAGGAGATGCTGGCGACCGGCCGGTGCCGCCTGAAGCACGCCTGCGTCAACGACCGCTACGCCCGGCGCATCGACCGCTTCTTCAACTGGAACCCCGAGCTCGCCAGCGGCTATGTGCGGCACGAGCATTTCGAGGTGCGCGCCATCGCCGCCAAGCACGCGGACGTGTTCGTGCTGCCGCCGCTGCTCGACGACCCCGAGGAGACCGTGCGCTGGAACGCCGCCCGGCGCCTGCCCAAGCGGCTCATCCTGCGCCTGCGCACCGATCCGCACCGCGAGGTGCGCATCCGCATGGTCTCCCTCCTCGACGACGCCGAGCTGATCCCCATGCTCGCGGACCCGGACTATTACGTGCGCCTCGTGGTGGCGCGCCGGGTGGCCCCGCCCCTGCTCTCGCGCATCGTCAACGACCCCGAGGAGCAGGTGCGCAAGGTGGTGGCCCAGCGCCTGCCGGCCGAGTGGCTGCCGAACATGATGACCGACCCGGCCGCCACCGTGCGGCTGGAGGTGGCCCAGCGCCTGCCGCCGGACCTGCTCTCGGGCCTGATCCGCGACCCGGACTGGCGGGTGCGCCACGAGGTGGCGGGCCGCATCGGCCTCGACCATATCGACCCGCTGCTGGACGATGCCGACGAGTTCGTGCGGGAGGTGGCCCGCACGCGCCGCGACGGCGGCGCCCCCCTGGTGAAGGAGATGCCGCGATGAGCAATATCGTCCGCGACAGCGATGTCGTCGAGATCACCGAGCCGCCCTATTTCTCCTTCGGCGAGAAGGTGAAGGCGAAGCGGGTGATCCGCAACGACGGCACCTATGCCGGCAAGGAGATCGGCGAAGTCCTCGCGCGCAAGGGGGAGATCGGCTACGTGGTCTCCATCGGCACCTTCCTCCAGCAATTCTATATTTACGGCGTGGAATTCACCGAGAGCGGCAACCGCGTCGGCATGAAGCGCAAGGAACTCGATCCCGCGAACCCGCGGGACGAGGAAGATATTCCCCTGCCCGGAGCACCCAGCGCATGATGTTCGATCCCCGCCTCCCCAAGTACGACTGGGGCATGAAGGTGAAGACTCTCATCGAGCTGCGCAATGACGGCTCCTTTCCCGAGGCGCCCGAAGATGCGCTGCTGGTGGGCCTTGGCACGGTCGGCGAGATCGTGCAGGTGGGCACCCACACCGAGACCAATACCCCCATCTACCTGGTCGAGTTCAGCGAGCGCATGGTCATCGGCTGCCTCGAGGAAGAAATCGAGCCCGTGTGAACGGACCTCGCGGCCGGCGGACCCGCGCGAGAGAGAAGGCCGATGAGACCGCCCCCTCATCCCAATGATCTCGACCGCAAGCGGATCGAGCGGACGCTCAAGGGCCGCAAGCGCTATCGCTATGTGGAGCCCCGCGTGATGGCCGCCCCGGACGGCTACCGCATCGAGAGCGCCTGCTGCTCGCGCAACGTGGACCCTGAAGGCGGCGTGGTGGACATCGCCCTGCTGCGGTTCGATGCGGACGCCGGCACTTGGCATCTTTTTCGCAAGAACCACAAGACGAAGTCCTGGGAGTTCGACAGCACGCATGGGCGGCTCGCCGAGCTTCTGGTGCTTCTGAACGACGATAGCGAACGCAAGTTCTGGCAGTGAGGCGCGCCCGCCGCGGCGCGCCCTCCCCGGCCATCCGGCGGCCTTGCGCAGCCAAAGCGGAGTTGAGCGGACATGGCATTGAGCGACACCGACCTGTCGGAAATCGAAAATGTGCTGACGGCGCAGGATCTTGCCATGCCGGTGTTCAGCGCGCTGCGCGCCCGCCTGCCCAAGCTCTCCTGGACCCAGTGCGACGCCTCCGACATGACCGAGGCGCCGTTCCGCAGCTTTGCGGCGTTCGAGATCCACCTCATAGACACCTCCGATCACTGCGTGCAGATCACCTCCGATCCCGCCCGCGCCACCGGCGTCATCCTCGCCAAGAAGAACTGAAGACGGGAGCGCTGTGCGATGATCGACGACGACCTTGTCGCAGACCTGACGGACGACATCGGCGAGGATGCCGCCGAGGCCACCTTCATCCCCCTCTCCGACCCCGACATGACGGTGGCCGAGCTGGAGGCGGTGAACCTCGCTCTGCAGGCGCCGCGCCTGTCCGCCGGCCCCACGGTGGAGGCCTTCGAGGAGGCGTTCGCCGCCTATCTCGGCCGCAAGTATGCGGTGGCGGTGCCGAGCGGCACCATGGGCCTGCTGCTCACACTCCACGCCTATGGCATCGGGCCCGGAGACGAGGTGATCGCCTCCCCCTATTCCTTCCGCGAGACCGCCCACGCCATCAGCCTGTGCGGGGCGCGCCCGGTGTTCGCCGACATCGACTACTGGGCCGGAACCCTCGTGCCCGACAAGGCGGCCACGCGCATCACCGAGAAGACCAAGGCCATCGTCGCCTGCAACAACAACGGCCATCCGGCCGCGTGGGAGGGCCTGCGCGCCCTCGCCAAGGCGCACAACCTCATCCTCATCGAGGATTCCACCGAGGCCATCGGCTCGCGCTACAAGGACGCGCTGGTGGGCACCTTCGGTGACACCGCGGTGTTCGACTTTTCCCAGCCCTCGCCCCTCACCTGCGGCGAGGGCGGCATGGTGGTGACCAACGACATCGACGTGGTGGTGGCCCTGCGGCGCTTCCGTTCCCACCGGCTGGACGAGCGTTCCTCCGTGGTGGTGAGCATGACCGCGCCCTACCAGGCGCCCATGAGCGACGTCACCGCCGCGCTCGGCCTCGCGCAGCTGCAGCGCCTGGAGGAGATCCTGGAGCGGCGGCGCTATGTGGAGCACCTCTATTACAAATACGTCCAGTCGTTCGAGGGCATCAAGGACCCCTACATCGGCCCGGACGTGACCGAGGTGCACTGGTTCCTCTACGTGGTGCACCTGGGCACCCGCTTCTCCAAGTCGAGCCGCGACGCCATCGTGGACGACCTGAAGGTGGAGAAGGTGGAATCCACCGGCTACGCCAACCCGCTGCACCTGCAGCGCCACTATTTCGACCTCGGCTATCGCCGCGGCGACTATCTCGTCACGGAGAAGGTGGCCGACCGCGCCATTGCGCTGCCGTTCCATACCCACCTGACCGAAGACGAAATCGAGTTCATCGTCGCCACGATGAAGGATGCCTCGATCAACGTCGGGGCGGGCTCGGCCATCTACTAGGCCGTCGCCATGCGGGAGGATGCTCTTGCTGGGCGGAGCGCGCCGCGGTTGGGCGCGCCAAGAACATTCGCATCAATAATATTTGGAAATGACAGGAGTCGTTGATGTCCACCGTGACCATTAAGGTTCTTCCCGTTGGAAAGACCGTCGAGGCCGCCGAAGGGGCGAACCTGTTCGAGATCCTGACCTCGGTGGAGCCGCGCCTGCTCGACCGCCAGAAGGACGACAAGGACGGCAGCTATTCCCACGTCTTCGTCCAGGAAGGCCGCAAGGGCCTCTCGAAGACCAGCCGGGAAGAGAACGAGAAGCTGGATACCCTCGTCGGCGTGGGCTCCAAGTCGCGCCTCGCGTCCATGATCACCGTGCTCGGCACCGAGAATGTCACGGTGGAGCTGCTGGGCTTCGATTACGCCGGCCTCTGAGCGCCTCTCGACGGCCGGCGCCGCCCTTTGGCCGCGCCGGCCGTCCCGCACGAGCCGCAGGGCCACGCTTATGTCGCGCGAAAGCGGCCCCCTTTTTCAAGCGATGTCCCTGAACCTCCCGCGGCCGGCGTTCCACGAAGTCCGCGCGCGATCCGAGCGAAACGGCCCACACGTAAAAGCCGCCGACCGGCATTCGCGGGCATAAGGCGAAGACGTGATTGGATCACACGGCCGCCCTGGTATCGAACTTGCTTGGAAAATCAGTGCGGACGCCGACCCAGCCACCCCGCCCCCTCGGGGCCGAAGGGCCGGCAACCGAGATGACGCGAGCTGCGGCCGCGAGCCCCATGCGGCAGAGGCCCACAGCACGACAATTCTGGGAGTGAAGAGATCCGCGCACGCGGAAATGACGAGTTTCGTCCCATCCAACGCCACTCTGTGACTGCTCAACTACCGGAGCAGGCAACTGCGGCGAAGCAAAACCGACACGGTTGGCGGGATGAGAACATCGGGCACCGATATCACCGGCGCCCTGTCCGAAAGTCTACAGCAGACGCGTTTTCAAAACGGAGAGCACAGATGGACAATCAGAAGGTCATCATCCACGCCCGCTTCTCGCCCAGCGGCAACGTTGTCGAGATCGGCGAGCGGCCCTCGACGCTGCCGCCCCAGGATTGGTTCAACTACCTGGCAGAGCACGCCGCCAACGCCTATCAGGCTCTGGCCGGTGGCCGCGGGGTATTCCGCCTGGAACCGTCGCAGCTCGCGGAATTCAAGGCCCCCTTCGACTCGAAGGCCGCGTGACTGCACCTCACGTAACTACGGCACCCCCTTGGCCGCAGCAATACGGACAACTACGTAGCCACCTCCGCCCCGCGCCGCCTTCCCGGTGCGGGGCGCCGGACCTCACGCCTTCGCGATCCGATCGGAAGCCGGCAACTCTGGCAATCCGCACGAACCGCCACTAGCTTTGCAATAGGGCGCCGGGCAATGGAGGCCGCATGCAAGGGGCGCCTTCCCGCGCGGGTGAGGAGGTTTCGTCCATGGTCGCTACCAGCGAAGTTCAGCTCGAAGCCCTGGATTGGCAGGGTCGCCCCCTGCGTTGCCAGGATTGCCCGCACGAGGACATCCACGCGGAAGGCCGCTGCGACCTTGGTGCGGTGTGCGTGGCGGATCGCCGCCGCAAGCGCATCGATAACTTCTTTCGACGCAACGAGGAGCTGGCCGCGCGCTATCTGAAGCACCCCTATTTCGAGGTCCGCGTGCTCGCCGCCCGCCACGCCAGCCTCTTCGCCATCCCCGCCTTATTGGCGGACCCGGAGCCCGACGTGCGGGCCGAGGTGGTGGCGCGCCTGCCCGCGAGCCGCGTCGCCGCGCTGAAGGCCGATCCCGAGCCGGAAGTGCGGATCGCCGTCGCACGGCGGCTGGAGGGCGCGGCCGTGGTGCCCCTGCTTTCGGACGAAGACTACCGCGTGCGCGTAGCCGCCGCCCGACGCGCGCCGCCCGATGCCCTGGCGTTCAGCCTGCGCGACCCGGAAAGCGAGGTGCGCCGTGAGGTGGCGCGCCGCGTGGAGGGGCCGCAGCTTGAACGCATGGCTGCCGATCCTGATCCGCTGGTGCGGATGGTGGTGGCCGAGCGCCTGCCGCAGGGCCGGCTGAAGCTGCTGCGGGACGATGCGGACATGCGCGTGCGCTTCGCCGTGGCCGAGCGCACAACCGATGCAGCCGACCTCAACGCCCTTGCGGAGGACCCCGTCCCCGAGATCGCGGAGCTCGCGCGGGCGCGCCTCAAGCCCTGCTGACGGAGGAGGGGCGAACCTCCGGCGCCGGGCACGTCATGGTCGTTGGCCGGCTTGATTTCGGATGAGGCGGATTTTACCTTATCGTCTGCGCGACAAGCTCGTGTTTGGTTTCGCGTTGCTGCTCCCGCGCAGCTTTCGCACGGCGCCGCGCCCGTCCCGATGCGCTTCACGAGGCCTGACATGAGTGTGATCACGCACGATTTCGGCGCCGACAAGCGTCGCACCCAGCAGCGCTTCCGAAAACTCCTGAGCCTGGACGCACTCCACGAAACCAATGTGGAGGCGAACCCGCTGCCCTATCTGGAACGCGCCAGCGAGCGCATCTTCCAGCTGGAAAAGGCGCTGTTCGAGGCCGTGCTGGCAAGCCGCCCCGCCGCCGGCGAGGAAGCGGGAACCGACACCGTCACCATCGATGCCGGCGAATATCGCCGGCTGCGGGCGACGCTTGCGGTGGTCGAGGCGGCCCACGCCCATTTCTCGGCGGATGACGAGGACAGCCTCTGAAGCCTCCCAGCGCCGGCGGCGATGGGCGAGGCCCATTTCGCCGCGCTGTGGGAGAGTGGATGGCCCCGGGCCGCAATTTGAAAAAGGCGGCTCGGAGCGCGATCGAGAGCTCCGAGCCGCAAGGTGCGCGCCATCCCGGACGGTGAACCGGCCGGGCATTGGATAAGCGCGACGACCGCAAGGGCCGCGCGAGATCCGGCTACGCCACAAACCATCGGGGGGCACGCCCCCTGCCCCGCGCCGCTGCGGGGGTCCAGCGATAGAGATCGCCCCAGCCACTCGCGGCCCGCATCTGATGAATGAAGCCCTGCGCGCCCAGCGCCTCCGCGAAGCCCTGGCGGTCGCCGGTCTTCACGCTCGCGAGCACCGCCACGCCGAGCCCCTTCACCTCCCCCAGCAGACCGGCGAAGAGATCGGTGCCGCGGAAGGCCGGCGCCATGGCCGCATAGGCCACATGGACCGCGGGATTGTTGCGCAGGCCCCATTCCAGGTCGTCGCGTCGCGCCAGCAGCGCGCCGACGATGCCGCGCTCATTGTCGATGGCAATGGGGGAAAGGCCAGAGGCGCAGCATGCCGCCACCTCGGACAGGATCGCTTCCTGCTCGCCCTCGTCCTCAAGCATGAAGGGCACGTCGCCGGAGACACGGCGCAGCAGGCCCCACAGGCCCTGCACATCGGCGAGCGAGGCCTTTCGCTGAGTCAATTCAGCCATCTCGCATGTCCAATATACGACTAATGAATGCTCGAAATTTATGGCGAGGCGTCACCTCGTGCAAGTTCAAAAAATTGATTTGGCGCAAATCTGATGATTTGATCTAGACTTTCTCATGCCAGTGAACGGCGCCGAATCCGGCGCGTGAGGCGCACAAGGCGGGTTGGCAAGAACCTTGCTGAAGGCTCCTCATCCGGCCCGCGTGCGTGGGCGTTTCACTGGAGAAGGTGCATGTCGACCCCGGATGGTTTCTTTGTGGATTGGGACGGAAATCTCCGCAGCACGAGCGATCCGGGCGGCGGCTACCTGTGCGAAACCGACACCGTGGCCCGTTATGTCGCCATCACCACCAAAACCGGCACGCTGGTGCACGAGGCGACCTTCTACAGGTCGGTCGCGGACGTGGAGAAGGCCGGTATCCGCGCCGGCCTGGTGCCGGGCTCCCATCCCTGGGGCAAGAAGGGGGACGGCTTCTGAGGCGCCACGGCGCACGTCCCGCTCCCCGCGTCCCGGCCACGGCCGGGGCGCATCCGCAAACCGCCGAGCCGAGAGGTGAGACATGCTGCCGACGACCATTCTCATCGACGAGGCGCCCCGCTGCGTGGTGCGCCCCAACGACATGAAGGCCCTCAACCGCTTCATCAAGAATGGACGGGACTACCTGCTGGCGGGTCGGCCCGATGGCAGGATCACCCATCGCGGCGCCTCCGAGCCGGAATTGGCGCGCTGGCAGGAGGGCTTCGCGCTCCACAAGGCCTGGGGCGGCGAAGACGAAGATTTCTTCGGAGTGCCGCTGTAGCGGCCCCCCCCCCCGTCCGCTCAGCTCAGGGACGCGCGGCGTGGCCGGCAGTGTCGTGGGGATTGTCGCCGGTGTTGCGCATCCAGTCCGCGAGCTTGGCCATGGCGCCGTAGAGCTCGTCGCGCGCCGCCAGGTCGGCCACCGTCTGGTCGAGGGCGCCGCGCATGCACAGCAGCCACGCGTCCCGCTCCGCCGCGCCGATGGGCACATGCATGTGCCGCTGGCGCATGCGCGGATGGCCCTTCTGCGGAGAATAGAGCTTGGGGCCGCCAGTCCATTCGGTAAGATAGCGCTTCAGGTCGCCCTTCAGGGGCGTGAGGTCCGGGGCGTGCAGCAGGCGGATCTCGCGGGCCTCCGGCAGGTGGTCCATGCGGGCGTAAAATTCCTCCACCAGCCGGTCGATCGCCACCGCGCCGCCGATGCGCTCGTACATGCTGGGGGTGTCGGCTGCGTCGGACATCTCTTTCCTCGACCATTGGCGGGGCGCCCCCGCTGGAGACCATGCGCGGGGCAAGGCCCCGGCCGGGCGGACGAAAACAGGTGCGGGCTCTCCCTGCAAGAGCGCGGCCAGCGTCCGCGCGCCGCAGCGGCCGGGCTCCGGCGCCGCGGGCTATTCCTCCATGCTGGGCAGGAGAACCACCTCCGCCGGCGCGCCCGGCCCCTGGGATTCCACGAAATCAAGGGCACTGACAAGAGAGAGGCCACCATCGGCCTCCATCAGCACCACCGCCTCCCCCGGCATGCGGGACAGGGCCTCCATGAGCTGCGCGACCGTCATGCCGGGCTCCTCCGCGTGCTGTAGCGCCGCCGTCAGCCGGCGGCCACCGGCGCCCCCGCCTCGTCGAAGGCAAGGACCACCGTTTCCTCGTCCATGGTCACCTCCGCCCGGCTCAGCCGGCCGTTGGCGTGGTAGTCGTAGCGATGCGCCAGCTCCACTTCTCCGTAGACCATCTTGTCGAAGCCGGTGAGCATGCCGGCGGCGTCGAAATAGGCGCGGATGAAGGTGTTGCGGTGCGTCAGGTGCTCCGCCTCGATGGGCTCCACCAGCTTGAAGGGCACCTTCACGCCGGTATAGGTGAGGAAAAAGCGGCAGGACGCGCCGCTTTCCGGAGCGTCCTGCTCCGCCGCGTCGAAAGAAGTCATGAAAACCTGCGTGCCGGTTGAAAAGGAAACCCCGCGCCGATGGGGCGCCATTCGGTGACGCTTCAATCGGGAGAGATCATGATCTCCATGGTGTCGTCGAGATCGTCATAGGGGAAGGGCCGGCCCTCCTCCTCCACCAGCGGCACCCCGCACAGACATACGTCCTCGCCCACCACCACGAGGGCGACGGGCTCCAGGCTCTGCTCCTTGCAGGGCCCCTCAGTGCAGGCACCGCTCTCGATATCGAACAGGGCGCCATGCCGGCCGCACCGGAGCATGGTGCCGTCCTTGTTGAAGAATTCCCCGCTGCCGACATTGAGCCAGGTGCCCTGGTGGGGGCAGGCGTTCACATAGCCCACCACCTCCCGCGCGCCGGTGCGGACCACGAGGATGCGGAACGGGCGCGCCGTGCCGTCCTCGCCCAGGCGGGACAGGCTGAAGGCTTTCGCCTCGCCCGGATCGATGTCCTCGATCTCGCAGATGGCATAGACCTCGATCTCGTCAGCCGACATGGTGCCCGTCCTGCTTTTCTTCTTGTGCGCGCACGTCGCCGGCGCCCGATCTTGTCGCGAAGGGCACAGGGATGTCGGGTTCTGTTCCCGACAACCTGCGCCAGCTCCGAATTGACCCGATAATTGCATGAAGCATGCCGCCGCCCGGCGGGCGGACAGGCGCGGGCCGCACCATCCCCACAGGGCCCGGCGGAAAAGACAGGTCGCGCATGGCCAAAATGAAGTTCTACATGACCCCCGGATCGTGCTCGACCGCGATCCACATCATCCTCGAAGAGCTGGAGGAGGTGTTCGAGGCCCACATCGTCAACCTGCCGGCCGGGGATCACTTCAAGCCCGAGTATGTGGCCGTCAATCCAAAGTCCACCATCCCCGCCCTGGTGCGGCGCGACGGCAGCGTACTCACGGAGATGGTCGCCATCGGCTACTGGCTCGGCAGGAGCCGCCCGCGCGCCGGCCTGTGGCCCGCCGACGTGGAGGCCGAGACCCGCGCCCTCGAAGCCATGACCTATGTGGTGAACACCGTGCACGGCCAGGGCTTCGCCCGCATCTTCGCCACCCCGAGCTTCACCGGCACCGGCGTGGACCAGGAGAAGATGAAGACGCTCGGGCGCGACATCGTCACCCAGGGCTTCTCCATCCTCGACAAGGCGCTGGAGGGCCGCGACTACGTGGCCGGCGCCTTTTCCGTCGCTGATCCCTTCCTGTTCTATGTGGAATTCTGGGCCGACAAGACCCAGATCCCCCTGCCGCCCAACCTCGCGGCCCACTACCGCCGGCTGCTGGAACGCCCGGCTGTGCTGCAGGTGCTGCGGGAAGAGGGCTACAACCCTGCCACCCTCGGCGGGGCGGCGCGCATCCTCAACTGAGGGACGGGCCATGTTCGTAAGACTGTGCGCCCTGTCGGAGCTGGAGGAGGGCACGATGCTGCCCGTCGGCATCGGCACCACGCTGGTGCTGGCGGTGTGGCCGCAGGGCGGAACGCCGCGCGCGTTTCAGGGCCTCTGCCCCCACGCCGGCGAACTGCTCATCGACGCGCGCTTCGACGGACGCAGCATCACCTGCCGGGCCCACGACTGGGTGTTCGACGCCGCAACCGGCCTGTGCACGGTCGGCGCCTTGTGCACGCTCGCCGAATATCCCTCGCGGATCGAAGGCGGCGTGATGTTCGTCGATGTGGAGGACGTGCCCCCGAACCGCCTGCGCCGCTGAGGTGCAGCCCGTGGGCTCGCCTCAGAGCAGGCCCAGCTCCAACTGCACCTCTTCCGACATGCGCGACTTGTCCCACGGCGGGTCGAACACGAGGTTCATTTTCACGTCGCGCACGCCATCCACCGCGCTCACCGCCTCCTGCACCCAGCCCGTGAGGGTGCCGGCCACCGGGCAGCCGGGAGCGGTGAGGGTCATGTCGATCTCCACCACGCCGTCCGCCTTCAGGTCGATGCGGTAGACGAGCCCGAGATCGTAGATGTTCACGGGGATCTCGGGATCGTTGACCGTGCGCAGCGCGCAGACGATGCTTTCCAGGCGCGTCAAATCCTTCGGCTCGAAGTCCACATGGGCCTTCTGCTCCCCGTCCGCATAGAGCACGGGCGCGGAGGGTGAATCGAAGCCGTAGTCCATGTTCTCCGTCATCTGACAGTCGCCTCCAGCAACCAAACCAGTCACGGCCTGCATCCGCCTTGCTGATGTAGGCGCCGGCGCGGTGATCGGACAGGGGCGCTGCCGCATTCCCCCGCCGCCGCCCGCGCACGAACACGCGATGCCGCCCACTCCGCCTGGAGCGGCGAAACCGTACGTGTGACGTGCTGCGCCGCCGCGTTGTCACGCAAATGTCGCATGAAGTTGCGCACGATTTGCGGCTTTCCTTCATCCCGACGCCGGGCGGCGCCTTACCCGGCCCACCGTGCAAGGCCGGTGCCAGACGGAGAGGATCAGGAGGCGAGGCCCTCGGCCAGGGCCGCCACCACGGGCCAGCCCACGGCGCCGGAGGGGTCGAGCACCCGCAGGGCGTCGAGCTTCTCGGCGGCAGCATCGGGGCGGTCCTGCCGCAGGTGAATGAAGGCGAGCGCCTTCAACGTGTAGAGGGCGAACCGGCCCGCGCCCTCGGGAAAAGGATGCTCGGGCGTCCAGTCGTGCCAGTCCGTGCTCCAGCCGGCCTGGATGGCGGCCTCCCTCAGCCCGCTCTCGGCGGCGCGCTGAGCCTCATCCAGATTGCCCTGGTAGGTGTGGATCTTGTAGAGGCAGAAATAGGTGGGCAGCTCATGGGGCGCGGCCGCCAGTGCCTGCCGGAACAACTGATCCGCCTGCGCGCGGTCGCGCCGGTAGGCGATGACCCCCTGCTGGAGTAGGGCGTTGATGCCGGGCGGCAGGTCACCGAAATTGATGACGTCGGTGTTCGGAAACAGTTCGATCATGAGCGTCGGCCCCAGGCGCGCCTCCCGCTGGCCGAAGCTCGCGGCAGCCGCCCCAGCCTTTCGGGTTGCGGCGAAGTCTTCACGCGAAACGAAATCCCCGCGCGCCGGCGCAATGCGCTCCGGCAGGCGGGCACCTCACCTTACCGGCACCGAGACGCCCTGTGCCGGCGGCTTCGCCTTCCGGAACGACAGGGCGCGGGTGACGGCCTTGGCGATGATGAGCGCCCGCGCATCGAGCCCGGTCCAGTTGGCATTGCGCCCGCGCGGGTCCAGCTCCAGCAGCTTCACGCCCGCAGGCACCTCGGTGCCGTCGCGCGCGACGCCCCGCAGCACACCGTCGAACGGGGCACGCACCGGCACGCCGCCCAGATGGCCGATGAGGAAATCCTTGTAGACGCGGGTGCCGATCTCGATGGCCGTGTGCCAGCGCCCCGGCACTTCCGTGTGGATGAAGCGTTCCGAGCGCCTGTTGCCCAGCGGCCGCGCGATCCCGTCGGCAGCATCGGTGGGGCCATACTGGATGATCCGCCCCTCCTTGCCCGGCCGCGTCTCGATGGCGACATCGCAGTTGGCGCCGCCACTGAAGCCCGGACCAAGCCCGATGGTGAGCCCGGCGAGGCGGCGCAGGTCCGGCGTCACCTGGTACTTGTTCATGCGCGCGTCCACCAGAAGGTCGATGGCGCCGATGACGATGAGGTCCAGCAGGCCGAGGTTGGTGACCATCACGCCCTCGGGGCGGCCGAGGCCGGCGCGGATCTGCATGCTCGAATCCGCGAGCGTCGCGAACACGCCGTCCACCTCCACCAGGTCGTCGAACAAGGCGTCGTGGAACGCCATCTTGCGGCGGATCACCGGCGGCATCGGATCATGAGACAGAACAACGCCGTAGCCGGAGCGATGCAGGTGCACCGCCACCGCGGAGGCGATCTCGTTGGTTCCGAGGATCACCGCGAACGGCGGAGATCGGCGGCGGCCCTCATGTCGTGTTTCTCTCATGTTCCGTCTCTCGTCACGGAGGCTGACGCAGCCAAGCAAGAGCCGGGCCGATTTCGGGGGAGGCTCCGCATTTTCCGGGCTAACGCTATTCCCTCTCGTATAGAGCGCACCCGCCGTTCTTTCAGCGCCCGCCTGCCGGCGACCCTGTCGCAAAGCCGACAGCTCGACCCATGGGGGAAAGGCGCCATCCGTGTCCACATGACGCCAAGGCGCTCACCCGTGCCCGGATTTCAACCACTTGCGGCGGCCGTCTCCGCTTGGTGCCGACCTTGCATGAGGGGCGCGTAGAAGAGGAGCAAAGACCATGGCCATGGACGGAGCCGAAATCGAGCGGCTGGTGAAGATCGCCCTTCCGGACGCCCACGTTGTGATCGTGGACCTTGCCGGCGACGGCGACCACTATGCCGCGCGCGTCACCTCGGAGTCCTTCAAGGGCAAAAGCCGGGTGCAGCAGCACCAGATGGTCTACGCCGCCCTCCAGGGGCAGATGGGCGGCGTGCTGCACGCCCTCGCGCTCGAGACCATCATTCCCAAGTAAATCGTTTCATTGGCGCCGGCCCCCGCGCCCGCGCTTCTTCCCCACCCGTCAATTTCCGATCAGCCGAGGATTGCCCCGATGGCCAACACCGCCGAACGCATCAAGGATCTCATCGAGAACAACGACGTCGTGCTCTTCATGAAGGGCGTGCCGCAGGCGCCGCAGTGCGGCTTCTCCTCCGCGGTGGTCCAGGTGCTCGGCCAGGTCGGCGTGCCCTATGCCGCCGTGGACGTGCTGCAGGACCCCTTCATCCGCGAGGGCATCAAGGCCTATTCCAACTGGCCGACCATTCCGCAGCTCTACGTCAAGGGCGAGTTCGTCGGCGGCTGCGACATCGTGCGCGAGATGTTCCAGGCGGGCGAGCTCACCGCGCTGCTGACCGAGAAGGGCATCCTCGCTCCCGCCTCCTGATCCCTGAGGGCCCGTGCTCCGCGCGGGCCCTTCACCGAACGGCATTCGAAACAGCGGCCGGCGATGCGCTCTGTCGCCTTACGACCTGGATGCGGCCGGCGCGAAACGCGCCCGTTCACCCCCAATGGAGATTGCGCGCATTTCGCCGCCGTCTCCAGGCCATGAGCGGTTTGCGCGCTCTTTCCGGCAAGCGGAGAGAGCTGGCTCACACCGGCAACGGCGCGCTGAACCGGCGGTTCGCCAGCCGAATGTAGGAAGCCGGCGACAGCCGGAAAAGCGACGCGCCGCTGAGCCGGCCCATCACGAGAGAGCAAAACTGAGGCGTCACCCGCGCGCGCTCAACTTTGCCGCCGGGAGCTCGCATTCGAAGAGCCCAGGTTTCCGCAGCATCCTGCCGGGCGACTTTCAAGCATGGGCGCAGCAGCGAGGCCACGCCCACCTTCGCGGCATCTTTCATCGGCAGGAGGCGCAAGGCCCCCGTGCAGCCGGGCGGGGCAGCGGCGAACCGCCGCCCCGGATGCCGCTTACTTCGCGTCGGCAGCAGTGGTGACGACGCCGGCCAGCCACTCCTGCTGGCTCACGCCCCCGGCGCGCGCCTTGGCGTTCACCGCGTCCACCACCGCCGGCGGCAGCCCCACGTCGAGGAAGATCTTGTCGGCCGTCTCCAGCGAATAGACGAGGCGCACGGTGCGGGCCGCGAAAGCCTGCATGCGGGCGGTCTTCTGCGCGTCGGTGTAGCTGGCATTCTCCGCCACGACCGGGCAATAGGCGCTGACGAGGCCGTCGATGATGAGGGCGGGACGCAGGCCGCTGGCCTTCAGCTTGTCCACTGCAGCGTTCAGCACATTGGGCTGGTCCAGCGGATCACCGGCGGCGAGCAGCGCCGCTACCTCGGCGGAGGGCTTCTGACCCGCCGGTAGCCAGGCGCATTCGAACTTCGCCGTGTCGGCAAGGCCGAGGCGAGGCATCGCACAGAGCGCAAGCGCGGCGACGGCAGCGAACAGAGACGCTTTTTTCATGACGAATCCTGCACATGGAAGCCATTCGGCCAAATCGGGAAAGCTCTTGCACGGCGCTCGCGCGAATGCAACGCGGCCGATGCGCCCGCTCGCGTGCACACTCGAAAAGCCGATATAGAAGGCGACCCCGCTCCGCGGCGGGGCAATAGCGCCCTCCCGTTTCGGAAAGCCCGATGATCTCCTCCACGCCACGCCCGCCCGTCCTGCTCTGGGCCTGCCCCGGCATCGCGCCCGAGCCCTGGCTCGCCGCCTTCGCCCGCGAGATGCCGGAGCTGGAGGTCCGCCAGTGGCCGAATGTCGGCGTGGCCGAGGACATCGACTACGCCTTCGCCTGGAAGGTGCCGGCGGGCGTGCTCGCCGCCTTGCCGCACCTCAAGGCGGTCTTTTCCCTCGGCGCCGGCGTCGACAGCATCATCGGCGCCGACGTGGTGCCGGCGCATCTGCCGCTGGTGCGCATGGTGGATCCGGGCCTGAAGCACGGCATGAACGAGTTCGTGCTCATGCAGGCGCTCTATTATCACCGTGAGATGCCCGCCTTCGCCGCTCAGCAGGCGCGGCGGGAGTGGAAGGAGCGGAACGTGCCCCTCGCCCGCCACCGCACCGTGGGTATCATGGGGCTCGGCGAGCTCGGCCGCTTCTGCGCGGAGAACCTCGCGCGGGTAGGCTTTTCCGTGCGCGGCTGGGCGCGCTCGGCGCGCGACATTCCCGGTGTCACCTGCTTCCACGGGCGGGAGGGGCTCGGCCCCTTCCTTTCGGGAACCGAGATCCTTGTGTGCCTGCTGCCCCTCACCCCCGAGAGCCGCGGCATCCTGAACGCGGACACCTTCGCCCACCTGCCGCGTGGCGCCTGCCTCATCAATGCGGCCCGCGGCGGCCATCTGGTGGACGAGGATCTCCTCGCCGCGCTGGAAAGCGGCCACATGGCCGGTGCCACACTGGACGTGTTCCATGTGGAGCCGCTGCCGGCGGAGTACCCCTTCTGGTCGCATCCGCGGGTCATCGTGATGCCCCACGCGGCTGCGCCCACCCAGCCGGAAACGGCGGCACCAACCGTGATCGAAGGCATCCGCCGCCATCAGGCGGGCTTGCCGTTGCTGCATGTGGTGGACCGCGCCCTGGGCTATTGAGCCAAGGCGCTCCGCAGCACCGCGCGCCTAGAGCATTTTCCGTTCGTATGGGCTCACACCAAATGCTCCAGGCCCTTGTGTTGATGCGCGTTCTTCACGCGAACCGGTAGCCACTTCGCTTGAAGACACCCCAGGCGCGGCCCTTCGCGGGGAGCCACCTGTCCGCCCCACGGCGCAGGAACCCGGTGGACGGCGGCGCGCGCCGAAGAAGGTGCCTCCCGGAAGCGTTCGATGCCGGGTCCAGCGCCTGATATTTCACACGGCGTCCCGGGCCGGCTTGGAAAGCCCTCCGCTCACAGCGCGCGTGGAAGGCGACCAGTCTATCAAGGCAGCACATTTCTCGCATGCGCGCCGGCACCCACTTCGCGTGAAGAAGAAGCCCCCAAAAGCAAAGACCCCGCCGGGCGGTGCGCCGGACGGGGTCTTGAAACGATGAGCCCAAAAAGGGAACTGCGACATCCGGCCGTGCGGCCGCCTCACAGCTCGGGGGCGAACACCGGAACCGGGGTGGCGCCGGCGATCTCGGCACCGACGGTCTCGCGCACCGGGCGGGCCTCTTCCACCACCGCATAAGCGGAGCGGTCGGCGAGCAGCGCATTGACCATCTGGAAGTTCAGCTTGTGGCCGCCGCGGAAGGAGCGGTAGCGGGCCAGCAGCGGCATGCCGGCGAGAGCGAGGTCGCCCACCGCGTCGAGGGCCTTGTGGCGCACGAATTCGTCGGTGAAGCGCAGGCCGTCGGGATTGATGACGCCGGCCTCATCGAGGCACACGGTGTTCTCAAGGGCGGCGCCGCGGGCATAGCCGGCAGTGCGCAGGCGCTCCACATCCCTGAGGAAGCCGAAGGTGCGGGCCTGCGCCAGCTCGCGGCGGAAGACCGCGGGAGAAAGGGTGGCGGCGAAACGCTGGCGGCCGATGGCCTCGTGGGAAAAATCGATCTCCACTTCGAGGCGGAAGCCGGCGTCATAGGGGAGAAGCTCGCCGAAGGCGGCGCCGTTCTCGACCCGCACGGGCTTCAGAACCTTGAGATACTTGCGGCGGCCGCGCAGGGTGGTGACACCGGCGGCATCGATGGCCGCGACGAACTCGACAGCGCTGCCGTCGAGGATCGGAACCTCGGGGCCGTCGATCTCCACCACGGCGTTGTCGATGCCGAGGCCGTTGAAGGTGGCGAGCAGGTGCTCGACCGTGGACACCAGGGCGCCGGAGCGGTCGCCGAGCACGGTGGCGAGGTCGGTGGCCTGCACGGACTTATGAGAAACGGTGGCCTTGCGCGGGGCGCTGTCGGCGAAGGAGCGGACGAAGACGATACCAGTGTTCGCGGCTGCCGGCTTCAGAGTGAGGGTCGCCTCGACCCCGGCGTGAACGCCGGCCCCCTTGAGGGCAATCTCGCGAGCCAGAGTGGTCTGCATAATCGGTGTCGTCCCATGCTCGGGGAGCCGGGGCCATCGAATGGCCAAAGGCTCTCCCCCAAAGCTTCACCTTGCCTTCCCACTTTCGCCGCGGTTGTCCAAAAAAACTGTCAACGCGATGCGTGTGGGCCGATCAGGATTGGGGGCACCCTAGTCTCCAGGCTGCGCTGCGCCAAATCACGCTTGCTTACCGCCTGTTACCAAGGCCAACGACACGATTTCCATTATTTAACAAATGCTTAAGGCCGACCATGACAGTCGGCCTCAAGCCTATTGTTACAGCCTTCGACGGGAACCGGGCCCGACTCAGTTCGCCTGGCGGCGCAGGAAGGCGGGGATTTCCAGGTGGTCGTCCTCCTCGCCACGCTGCGGCGCGGGACGGGAGGGAACCTCCATCACGGGCCGGCTCTGCGGGCGCTTGGCGAACTCGGAAACCGCCTCGCCGGGATGGCCGCCCATGGTCGGGCGCTGGTCCTGATAGCCGCGCGGGTCCTGGTAGCCGCGCTGGTCCTGGTAGCGGGGCTCGGGCTGGCGACGCTCGGGGGCGCGCATGCTCGGCTGGTCGCGGCGCGCCGGCTCGGGCTCGGGCTCCTCGCGGCGGCCCACATGGGCGAGGCGCTGCAGGAGGGTCATGCGCTTCTTGTCCGGCTGGGCCTGCTCCAGCGGCGGCTCGCCGCGCTGAGCGCGGATCTGGTTCTGGGCCGGCAGCGGCAGCTCGTCCACCCGCGGCATCCGCGTGGTGCGCACGCGCTGGCTCTGCGGCGGAATGTAGGGCGCGAAGTCATCCTCCTCCTGCACCGGCATCGGCGCGGGAGCGGGCTCCGGCTCGGCGAGGAAGGACGGGCGCGGCTGCGCGGCGCGGATGGTCACGTCGTCGATGGCCACCGGCTGCTCCGGCATCGGCGCGGGGGCCGGCTGCTGGGCGACGGGCGCGAAATCCTCGAGGCCGATGAGGTCCTCGGCGGAGATGGCGGCGACGGCCGAGTGGATCTGCGCCTCACGGGCGGTCTCCACCGCGACGCGGCCGGCGTTGGACATCTTGCGACCGCCAAGGTCGGCCGGGGGCTGGATCTGGTCGGGGATGGAGAGCGGATCGATGCCGGTGGCCACCACGGACACGCGGATGATGCCGTCCAGCATCTCGTCGAAGGTGGCGCCGAGGATGATGTTGGCGTCGGGGTCCACTTCCTCGCGGATGCGGGTCGCCGCCTCGTCCACCTCGAACAGGGTCATGTCCTTGCCGCCGGTGATGGAGATCAGCAGGCCGCGGGCGCCCTGCATGGAGGTCTCGTCCAGCAGCGGATTGGCGATGGCGGCCTCGGCGGCCTGCAGGGCGCGCTTCTCGCCGGAAGCCTCGCCGGTGCCCATCATGGCCTTGCCCATGTCGCGCATCACGGCGCGCACGTCGGCGAAGTCGAGGTTGATGAGGCCTTCCTTCACCATCAAATCGGTGATGCAGGCGACGCCCGAATAGAGCACCTGATCGGCCATCGCGAAGGCGTCGGCGAAGGTGGTCTTCTCATTGGCCACCCGGAACAGGTTCTGGTTCGGGATGACGATGAGGGTGTCGACGCTCTTCTGCAGCTCGGTGATGCCGTGCTCGGCCACCCGCATGCGGCGCAGGCCCTCGAAGTGGAAGGGCTTGGTGACCACGCCCACGGTGAGGATGCCGAGCTCGCGGGCCGCGCGGGCCACCACGGCGGCAGCGCCCGTGCCGGTGCCGCCGCCCATGCCGGCGGTGATGAACACCATGTGCGAGCCGGACAGGTGGTCGCGGATCTCGTCGATGACTTCCTCAGCCGCGGCGCGGCCCACTTCCGGCTGGGAGCCGGCGCCGAGCCCCTCGGTCACCGCCACGCCCATCTGCACCACGCGCTCGGCCTTGGTGAGGGTGAGCGCCTGGGCGTCGGTGTTCGCAACCACGAACTCGACGCCGCTCAGGCCCGAGGAGATCATGTTGTTCACGGCGTTGCCACCGGCGCCGCCCACACCGAACACCGTGATCCGCGGACGGAGCTCACGAATGTCGGGCATCTGAAGGTTGATCGTCATATTTTCGCTCCGTCGAACCCGTTCGGCTCAGACCGCCTGTCGATGAATCCCGTTGACCAACTTGTTACTGCTGATTTGGTTAACCATGTCTAAAAGCTGTCCTTCAGCCAGCGCCCCACGCGGCCGAAATAGCCCTGCGGCTCGGCGCCCACCGCCTGCCGGCGGCGCGGCTCGAAGTGTTCAAGGCCAGCGGCTTGCGGGTAGACCAGCAGGCCCGCGGTGACCGCGAACGCCGCCCCGCGCGCCGCTTCCGGCAGGCGCGAAACTCCTAACGGACGGCCGATGCGGACCTGCGGCCCGATCACCCGCGCCACCAGGTCCGCCAGCCCCTGGAGCTGCGCGGCGCCGCCCGTGAGCACGATGCGCCGGCCCGCGTCGCCGGCATGGCCGGAAGACTTCAGCCGATCGCGAATCAACTCCACGATTTCTTCCGCCCGCGGCCGCACGATGGTGACGAGCCGCGACTTCGGTACCATCTGCGGCTGGTCGCGCGTGTCGCCCGAGAGCGGCGGCACGGTGAGCATGTCATGCTCGTCGGAGGACACCGCCACCACGGCGCCGTGCAGGGCCTTCATGCGCTCCGCGTCGGCGAGCCGCGCCGGCAGCCCGCGCGCGACATCGTTGGTGATGTGGTGGCCACCCAGCGCCACCCCGTCCACATAGACGCAGTGCCCCCCGTCCACGATGGCGAAGGTGGTGGTGCCCGCCCCCATGTCGATGAGGGTAACGCCCAGCTCCATCTCGTCATCGGTGAGGGAGGAGAGCGCCGCCGCATAGGGCGCCGCCACCATGGCCTCGATGGAGAGATGGCAGCGCTCCACGCACAGCACGAGGTTCTTCAGCGCCGTAAGGTCGGCGGTGATGACATGCATGTCGGCGCCGAGCTCCTGGCCCAGCATGCCGCATGGCTCGCCGATGCCGGAGCGCCCGTCGAGCGAATAGCCCACCGGCAGCGCGTGCATCACGGCCCGGCCATCGTTCACCGCATAGGTGGAGGCGGCCTCCAGCACGCGGCGGATGTCGAATTCCTCCACCGACGGCGCGGTGAGCCGCACCGCCGCCTCGTAGTGCTGGGAGGCGAGCCGGCCGCCGGAGACGCCGACGACCACCGAGGCGATCTGCACGCCAGAGGCGCGCTCGGCCATGTCCACCGCCTGGCGGATGGCGAGCTCGGCCTTGGCCATGTCCACCACCGCGCCGCCCTTGATGCCGTAGGCGCGGGTGTGGCCGATGCCGAGGACATCGATGGAATGGGTGCGTCGGCTCAGCACGTCCGACGCGCCGCGGGGCCGCAGCTTGGCGATGGCGCACACCACCTTGCTGGTGCCGATATCCAGCACCCCCACGATGCCGCCCTTGCGCGGCGGCAGCGGGCGCATCTTCGGCGCGAACCCCTGGGCGAGCCGGGACCTCATGCGGGGCCTCCCTTCTTGGCCTTGGCCTTCGCCTTCAGCATCTCGTCGCGAGCGGCGGCGGCGGCGTCCGACAGGCGCACCGCCACGCGATCGGGCAGACGCAGGTCGACGATGGTGATGTCACGGGACAGAAGCTTCTTGTCGCGGTCGAGGGCGACGAGCTGCATCAGCGCGCCCTCCACCTCCCGCTCGGGCAGGCGCACGTCGATGCCGTTGCGCGTCTTCAGGGTCCAGCGGCGCTCGGCCACCAGGATGGCGGCGCGTACCTGGCTCTTGAGGTCCGGCAGGCGGGCGAGGGCGTCCACGATCTCCTCCACCCGCTTCTCCGCGCCCTCGCCCACCACGATGGGCAGGTCCACGTAGCGCGGGTCGTCGGAATAGGGGGCGATGGCGGTGCCGTCGCGGGCGATGACCTTGATCTCGCCGTTGACCTGCCAGAGCGCGAATGCCTCGCGCTCGACGATGGCGATGTCGATGCGGTCGGGGAACTGCTTGCGCACGCTCGCCGCGCGGATCCAGGGCATCTGCTCCAGCCGGGCGCGCGTGTCGTCGGCGTTGACGAACAGGATGGAGGTGGAGCCCTTGATGCCGGCGGCCTGGAGGATCTCCGCCGGCGACATGTGATTGTAGCCGGAGAGGTTGACCTCGCGCACCTTGAACCCGGCCACGTTGGCGGCCGCGTCCGCGAGGTCGACGCCGATCTCCCGCGCCTCCTCCACATGGCCGCCGAGCACGACGCCGTAGGCCGAGAAGCCGCCGATGACCGCCACCATGAGCAGGCCGGCGCCGCGCTGGCCGAGCCGGGAGGCGCCCAGCCACACGGTGAAGCGGCGCAGGAGCAGCGCAGTGCGGCTCGCCGGGCGGAGGTCCTCCACCGGCAGGCGCTTGTGCCGGCCGGGCGGAACCGGGCCGGCCTTCGGCGCCGCGCCCCGAGGCGCCTCCGCCCGGGGGGCCCTTACCGATCCAGCGACGCGTCCTCCACCATCCATGTCACAAGCTCGCCGAATGAAATGCCCGCGTGGGCCGCCATGTCGGGCACCAGGGACGTCTCGGTCATGCCGGGCTGGGTGTTCACTTCCAGGCAGACGAGCCCGGAGGCATCGCCCTTGGAAACGTCGAAGCGGAAATCCGCGCGAGACACCCCCCGGCAGCCGAGAGCTCGGTGCGCCGTTAGGCTTAACATCTGCACGCGCTCGTAAATTTCAGGTAAAATCCGCGCCGGAAGAATGTGGCGCGAGCCGCCGGGCGCATACTTGCTTTCGTAGTCGTAAAACGGTTGCACCGCCTCGATCTCGATGACCCCCAGGGGCGTGTCGCCCATCACCCCGCAGGTCAGCTCCAGGCCGGGGATGAAGGCTTCCGCCAGCAGGGTTTCGCCGAAGGTCCAATCTTCCCTGTGGAGTTCCTGGGGCGGGTGGGCCTGGCCCTCGCGCACGATGAAGACGCCCACGCTGGAGCCCTCCGCCACCGGCTTCAGCACATAGGGCGGCGCCATCACATGGCCCAGCGCCGCCTCGGCGCGGGTGACGGTGCGGCCGGCAGCCACGGGAACCCCGGCCGCCGCCAGGGTGATGCGCGCCTGGGCCTTGTCCATGGCGAGGGCCGAGGCGAGCACGCCCGAGTGGCTATAGGGAATGCGCAGGATCTCCAGCACGCCCTGGATGGTGCCGTCCTCGCCGGGGTGGCCGTGCAGCACGTTCAGCGCCGCGTCCGGCCTCAGGCGCGCCAGCACCTCGCCCACGTCGCGGCCCACGTCCACCCGGGTCACCCGGTAGCCCGCGCCCTCCAGCGCCGCGGCGCAGGCGGCGCCGGAACGCAGCGAGACCTCCCGCTCGGACGACCAGCCGCCCATCAGCACCGCCACATGTTTCGCCATATCGCTCACCGCTCCTGAAGCCCCCGCGCCAGAGGCGGCGGGATGTAGCAGAAAATCGCCCCGCCGGCGCCACGGGAGGCGCCGGGCAAAGGCCGCCGCCAGTGAAGACCGGCTCCGGTGTGCAATTCCCTAAGGGCCGCACGCGGGAAGGCACACCGGGCACGGGCATTCCGATGCCCGTTCCTGTGGCACCTGCCTCCATTTTTCGCGTCCGCGGGGCCCGAAACACCGCTCGGCGGACTTCGCCGCGGCCTGAAGGGTGGCGTTGGCAACGAAAAATCGCCCCAGCCGTGGCCATCCTGCCCTGAGCTCCTCAGGCCGTCATGGAGGGCAAATACCGGAGGAGAGGTAACGACATATCCCGTCAAGCTTGGCCATGCCCGAAGCGTAACGGTACGAAGATAACGGCCCGAAGACCGGCTGCCGCCGTCCGGCACTGACAAATATGGCTCATTTCTTGCTCAGCTGAAAAAGCAGGCAGCACACCTCATGAGGAAGTCACATGAGCGCTGAACCGGAACGCGTCGTGATGCTCTCCGAGCAGATCGGCGCCATTGCCCATGAGAAAATCGACCTGATCAACGGCGTGACGCGGGAGACGCGCACGCTTGCCCTCAACGCGCTCATCGAGGCCGCCCGCGCCGGCGACGCCGGACGCGGCTTCTCGGTGGTCGCCAACGAAGTGAAGGCGGTGTCGCAACGGATCCAGGAGATCTCGAGCGCCCTCTCCACCGACCTCTCGCGTTCCATCGTCGAGCTCACCGAGATCGGTCGCCGCATGGCCGAGCAGGTGCGCGGGCAGCGCCTCGCCGACCAGGCGCTGAACATGATCGAGATCATCGATCGCAATCTCTACGAGCGCTCGTGCGACGTGCGCTGGTGGGCCACCGACAAAGCCGTGGTGGACTGCCTGGAGGCGCCCGGCCCCGAAACCGCCCGCCACGCGGCCGAGCGGCTGGGCGTGATCCTCCAGAGCTACACGGTCTATCTCGACCTCTGGATCGTCGACGCCGACGGGCGCGTGGTGGCCAACGGCCGGCCCGACCGCTACCGCCGCGCCGTGGGCGCCGACGTCTCGCGCACGGAATGGTTCCGCGCCGCCATGGCCACCCGCAGCGGTGAGGATTTCTCCGTCGCCGACGTGGAGACCATCCCCGCCTTGGGCCAGGCCCAGGCGGCCACCTACGCCACCGCCGTGCGCGCCGGCGGCGAGGCCGCGGGCCGGCCGATGGGGGTGCTCGGCATCTTCTTCGACTGGCAGCCCCAGGCCGCCGCCGTGGTCAGCGGCGGCCGGCGCAGCGCCGAGGAGCAGGCCCGCACGCGCTGCCTGCTGCTCGATTCACGCCATCGCGTCATCGCCTCGTCGGACGGCAAGGGCATCCTCTCGGAGGTCTTTCCCCTCCGGACGGAAGGGGACAGCGGCCACTACACCGACGCCCAGGGCGCCATGGTAGGCTATGCCCTCACCCCCGGCTACGAGACCTATCGCGGCCTCGGCTGGCATGGCGTCATCGTGCAGGCGCGGCCCGCCGCGCAAGCGGGGCAGATCGGCGATGTGGTGCGGCTCGCCCCTGCTGCCCTGCGGGCGGCCGAATAGGCAGAGGGATCAGGCGGGCAGGCCGATCCGCTTGATCTCCCATTCCAGGCTCACGCCGGTGGCGGCCAGCACCCGCCGCCGGACCTCCTCGCCCAGGGCCTCGATCTCGGCGGCGGTGGCGCCGCCCAGGTTGACCAGGAAGTTCGTGTGCAGCTCGGACACCTGCGCCCGACCCAGGGTGAAGCCACGCAGCCCGGCAGCATCCACCAGCTTCCAGGCGCTGGTGCCCGGCGGATTCTTGAAGGTGGAGCCGCCGGTGCGGCTCTTGATGGGCTGGGTGGCTTCCCGGCTCTGGGTGATATGCGCCATCTGCGCGGCGATGGCCTCGCGGTCGCCCGGCCGCCCCTCGAACACCGCGCGGGTGAAGATCAGGTCAGCCGGCGCTGCGCAATGGCGGTAGGTGAAGCCCATATCGGCGGCGGACAGCTCCAGCTTCTCCCCGGCGCGGCTGACCGCCTCGGCCGAGACCAGGATGTCCTTCACCTCCCCGCCATAGGCGCCCGCGTTCATGCGCAGGGCGCCGCCCACCGCGCCGGGAATGCCGCGCAGGAAGGCGAAGCCATCGAGCCCCGCCTCGGCTGCCGCGCGCGCCACCTTCACATCCGGCACGCCGGCGCCGGCGCCGACGCGGCAGCCGTCCACGGCGATCTCCGTGAAGCCCTTGGCCAGCCGGATCACCAGCCCCGGCACCCCGCCGTCGCGAACGATGAGGTTGGAGCCAAGACCGATGACCGTCACCGGCACCTCCGCCGGCAGCGCCGCCAGCAGCGCGGCAAGGTCGTCCGCATCGGCGGGCAGGAACAGCGCCTGCGCCGGGCCGCCCGCGCGGAACCATGTCAGCTCGGCAAGCGGCGCGTTCGCCTCGAGCCGGCCGCGCAGGCCGGGCACGCGGGCTCGCAGCGCGGGCACGAGATCCGTGAAGGGCGCCGGGCGCGCCATTGTCTCCGACTCGGAGGCCGGCTGGTCTTGCGTCATGCTCATCGGCATCGTCCGGGTCCCAGGGGCCGCGCGAGGGGGCCCATTCGCCCTGCCTCTCCCACACGGCCGGCGGAAGGACAAGGGCCGGCGGCGCATGGAAGCTTCCCGCCGGCCTGCCGCCGACACCCGGAAACGGAACCTTCACGCCCCTCGTGGCAACCTGCCGCAACGTCCGCCGGCCGTCATGCCGGCTTTGCCGTGATATTGCCCCATGTCTGCGCTCTGTATATCAAGAGATAGCCGGGGGCGGAGAATGAAAGGGCAGTGCTCGATGCAGAAGACGACGCTCAAGATCGCGGCCATCGCCGTCGTGAGCGCCCTGTCCATCGCCAGCGCGCGGGCGGACTGCCAGAGCGATGTCGCCGCCGCGCGCGCCGACCTGGAGCAGAAGGGCAAGGCCCTGAACGAGGCCGGCAAGCGGAAAGCCGATCCGCAGACCCTGTGCCCGCTGTTCCGCTCGTTCTCCAGCGCCGAGGCGAAATGGGTGGAATTCCTCACCCAAAACAAGGACTGGTGCCAGATTCCCGACCAGGCCATCAAGCAGGCCGCCGCCAGCCACAAGAAGACCAACGAGATCCGTGACAAGGTGTGCCAGGTGGCCGCTAACGGCGGCGCCACGGGTGGGCCGGCCAAGCCGCCGCCCCAGGGCTCCATGTCCAGTGCCCTCGGCATCACCACCGGCTATTCCACCGGCAAGGCTGCGGACGGCAAGAGCGGCGTGTTCGACACCCTGAGCGGCAACGTCCTCCAGAAATAGGCATCGGCTTGAGCACACAGGAAGGCATGGCCGGCCCCACGGTCGCGGATGCGCCGCCGGACAACTGGGTCGACCGCCACGCCCCCGCCCTGGTGCGGCCCTATCTCCATCTCGCGCGGCTCGACCGGCCCATCGGCTCCTGGCTGCTGCTGCTGCCGTGCTGGTGGTCCACGGCGCTGGCCGCCGTCGCGGCTGATGCACCCTATCCCGACCCGCGGCTGCTGGTGCTGTTCGCCATCGGCTCGGTGGCCATGCGCGGCGCCGGCTGCACCTGGAACGACATCCTCGACCGCAAGATCGACCGCGCGGTGGCGCGCACCCGCGCCCGGCCGGTGGCTTCCGGCGCGGTGAGCGTGCCGGCCGCCCTCGCCTTTCTCGTGTTCCAGTGCCTCGTGGGCCTCGCGGTACTGTTGTGCCTGCCGCGCTTCGCCATCGTCACTGGCCTCGCCTCGCTGGGGGTGGTGGCGGTCTATCCGCTCATGAAACGCATCACCTCGGTGCCGCAGCTCACTCTCGGCATCGCCTTCTCGTGGGGCGCGCTGATGGGCTGGGCGAGCGTGTTCGACACCATCTCGGACCCTGCCCTGCTGCTGTTCGCCGGCGCGGTGCTGTGGGTGTTCGCCTACGACACCATCTATGCCCACCAGGACCGGGAGGATGACGCCATCGTTGGCGTGCGCTCCACGGCGCTGCTGTTCGGGCGCCGCACGGGCGTCGCGGTGGCGCTGTGCTACACGGCGGTGGTGGCGCTGTTCGCCGGCGCGCTGCTGCTGGTTCCGGTGGGACTGTTCTCGATTCTGGGCCTTGTCGGCTTCGCCGCCCATCTCTATTGGCAGGTGACGCGGCTCGACATCGACGATTCCGCGCGCTGCCTTGCCATTTTCCGCTCCAACCGCGACGCCGGGCTCATCCTGTTCGCCGGCCTCAGCCTCGATACGCTGGTGCCGAGCGTGCTGCGACTGATCTTTCCCTGAGCACTGCCCAATCAAAATGCAGCGAAAGAGCGTGTGCGGCGTAAAATCACTCTTGCTTGTATACCAATGAATTATTTTGTGTTTTCACCTCCCAAACCCTGCATCTGCCCGCTTTTCAGGCTCTTAGAAGACGGAAGGCGCATTGCCTTCCGCTCAGCCTGCTCCTATGTGGCGAGGCCATGAGCGTCGAGCCAGTCAGCGCCGCCGCCGGCGAGGGGAACGCCCTGCGCCCGGACGACGAAACCCTCGCCCGCCACCTGACGGACGTGGTGGCGGAGGCGGGCGAGCTTGCGCGCTCCATGTTCGCCGCCGGGGTGAAGTCCTGGAGCAAGGGCAACAATTCCCCGGTGACCGAGGCCGACATCGCCGTCGACCGGTTCCTGCACAGCCACCTCACCTCCCTCGCGCCCGATTGCGCCTGGCTTTCGGAAGAGACCGCCGACGACGCGGCCCGCCTCTCGGCCCGCCGGGTGTGGGTGGTGGACCCCATCGACGGCACCCGCGGCTACATGCATGGCGCGCCCGATTGGGCGGTTTCGGTGGCGCTGGTGGAGGACGGGCGCCCGCGCCTCGCCGCTTTGTTCGCACCGGTGCTGGACGAGATGTTCATCGCCATGCGTGGCGCCGGCGCGCGACGCAACGGCGCGCCCATCACCGCAACGACCCGCGCCACGCTGGAGGGGGCCCGTGCCGCCGGCCCGGTGGATGCGCTCGACCTCATCGCCCGCGCTGCCGCCATCACCCGCCTGCCGCGCGGCCACTCGCTGGCGCTGCGGCTTGCCCGCGTGGCCACCGACGAGGTGGACATCGCCCTCTCCCGCGCCAACAGCCACGACTGGGACCTCGCCGCAGCGGACCTTCTGGTGGAGGAAGCCGGCGGGCGCCTCACCACGCTGGACGCCGCGCCCCTCGCCTACAATCGCGCGGTGCCGCGCCATCCGCCGCTGGTGTGCGCCGGCCGCGCGCTGCACCCGGCCGCGCTGGCCGCCGCCAACGGCCTTCCCCCTTCCACCGTCCCACCCGGGACGCCCCACCCCCGACCGTGACCCTCTTTCCGGACACGCCATGACCAGCTCCAGCAAGCAACTGCCCCACCTCGTCTTCGGCGGCGAGCTCGCCGCCCTCGACGGCACCGAGTTCAAGGACCTCTCCAAGCTCGACATCGTCGGCATCTTCCCCGACTACGCGAGCGCGGCGGCGGCCTGGAAGGCGAAGTCCCAGCAGAATGTGGACAACGCCATGATGCGCTATTTCGTGGTCCACCTGCACCGCCTCCTGGACCCGGAGACCGGCAAGGCCCTGGGCGCCTGAGCCAGCGCGCAAAAAGGCGCGCCTGACCTTGCGGCACCGCCGCATGGGGCGCGCCGGAAGAGGCAGATCCGCTCCCGCCGTTTGACTGGAGCCGCAGAGAGGCTATGGATGGCGCCGTGCGCGGCTGTCCATGGCCGCGTGCCTCTCACCACAGCGAGCAAAAAGAACAATGTGGCGGCGACTGAGGACCAACCGCGCGTTCCAACTCGCGGCGGGGACGACCTTTGCTTCCTATTTCAAGTTGGTGGCGCACACCACGCGGTTCGTCATCGAGCCGCCCGATGTCTTCGAGACCATCGACGCGCGCCTGCCGGCCATCCTGACCTTCTGGCACGGCCAGCATTTCCTGACGCCGTTCGCGCGCAAGCCGCACCACCAGGCGAAGGTGCTGATCTCCCGTCACGCCGACGCGGAAATCAACGCCATCGCGGCCGAGAAGCTCGGGGTGGGCACCATCCGCGGCTCGGGCGCCACCTCGCGCAACGACTTCCACCGCAAGGGCGCGGTTTCCGCGACCTATGAGATGCTCGCCACGCTGGAAGCGGGCGTCACCGTCGCCATGACTGCCGACGTCCCCAAGATCGCCCGCCGCGTGGGGCTCGGCGTCGTTACTATTGCACGGTATTCGGGACGGCCTATCATCCCCGTCGCAATGGCCACCCAACATCGCATCACCCTCAAGAGCTGGGACCGCGCCAGCCTGAACCTGCCGTTCGGGCGCGGGGCGGCCGTGGTCGGGGAGCCGCTCTACGTGCCGCGCGAGGCCGACGAAGCCGCGCTCGCCGCCGCCCGCGACGAACTGCAGGCACGGCTGGAAGCTGTGACGAAGCGCGCCGAGGCGCTTGCGCGCGGGCGCGGCGAGGCCGCCCGGTCGAGGCTCGCATGAAGAGATCCCGCGCGTTGCCGGTGACGCTGCGGCTCTACCGGGGCGCCAGCTCCGCCGCCGCCCTGCTCACGCCGGCCTGGCTCGGCTATCGCGTCCGCAAGGGCAAGGAAGACCCCGGCCGCCTCGCCGAGCGGCGCGGCCATGCCAGCGCCGAGCGGCCGGAAGGCGCGCTCATCTGGGTGCACGGCGCCAGCGTGGGCGAGGTGACCTGCGTGCTGCCGCTGATCGAGAACCTGCGCGCGCGCGGCTATGAGGTGCTGCTCACCTCCGGCACCCTCACCTCCAGCAAGGTCGCCGCCCACCGCGCGCCCGAGGGCGTCATCCACCAGTTCTGCCCGCTCGATGCCGCCCCCTTCGTGCGGCGCTTCCTCGACCACTGGCGGCCGGACCTGGTGCTGCTCGCCGAATCCGAGCTGTGGCCCAACCTCCTCTCCGAGCTGAACCGGCGCGAGACGCCGGTGGTGCTGGTGAACGGGCGCCTGTCCACCCGCTCCGCCGAGCGCTGGGGCAAGCTGCCGCGGAGCGCGCAGGCGCTGCTCTCCCGGGTGGACCTGTGCCTTGCCCAGAGCGAGGACGACGCCCAGCGCTTCCGTGCGCTCGGCGCCGAGCGGGTGGAGGTGTGCGGCAACCTGAAGTTCGACGTGCCGCCGCCCGCCGCCGATCCGGCCGATTTCGCCGAGTTCACCCAGGCCATCGGCAACCGGCCTCTGCTGCTGGCAGCCTCCACCCATCCGGGCGAAGACCAGGTGGTGATGGAGGCGCACGCCATCCTTGCCGAACAAATCACCGACCTGCTCACCGTGATCGTGCCCCGCCATCCCGAGCGCGGGGGCGCCATCGTCGCCGCGGCCGAGGCGGCCGGCTGGGCCGCCGCCCAGCGCAGCCGCGACGAGCTGCCCGCCGCCG
Source organism: Xanthobacter sediminis (assembly GCF_043195015.1). Taxonomy (NCBI): domain Bacteria; kingdom Pseudomonadati; phylum Pseudomonadota; class Alphaproteobacteria; order Hyphomicrobiales; family Xanthobacteraceae; genus Xanthobacter; species Xanthobacter sediminis. Next base: position 46,722 of record NZ_JBAFWH010000013.1, read on the forward strand.
ATGCCGACTTCTACGTGGCCGACACGGTGGGCGAGCTGGGCCTGTTCTACCGCCTGGCGCCGGTTTCGTTCGTCGGCGGCTCCCTGGTGCCCCGTGGCGGCCAGAACCCCATCGAGGCGGTGAAGCTCGGCAGCGTGGTGCTGCATGGGCCCCATGTGGACAATTTCACCGAGACCTACACCCACCTCGACGCCCAGTATGGCGCCCTGCCGGTGAGCGACGCGGCCACCCTCGCCCGCACCGCCTTCGTGCTGATGCGCGATCCCGACCTGCGTGCCCAGGCCGTGGCCCAGGGGCTGAAGACCATGGAAGCCCTTGGCGGCGCGCTGGAACACACCCTGCGCGCCATCGAGCCCTACCTCATCCACATCCGCCTGCAGCACCGATGACCGCCCGCGCTCCCGGCTTCTGGTGGCGGCCGCCGGGGCTCGCGGCGGGGCTGCTATCGCCCGTGGGCGCGGTCCTGGGCGCGGTCACCCTCGCCCGCATGGGCGGCCGGGGCGAGACGGTGCCGGTGCCGGTGCTCTGCATCGGCAACCCCACCGTGGGCGGCGCCGGCAAGACGCCGACAGCCCTGTGGTTCCTTGATCGCCTCGCGGCGGCGGGCATGCGGCCGTTCGCCCTGCTGCGCGGCCATGGCGGCTCCGCCGCCACCCCCCTCCTGGTCGATCCCGCGCGGCACGACGCCCGCCCCGTTGGCGACGAGGCGCTGCTGCTGGCCCGGCACGCGCCGACCATCGTCGCCGGCGGCGACCGGGCGGGTGGCGCGCGCCTCGCTGTGGCCTCCGGCGCGAGCCACATCGTGATGGACGACGGCTTCCAGAATCCGCGCCTCGCCAAGGATGCAAGCCTGCTGGTGGTGGACGCCGCGGTGGGCGTGGGCAACGGCGCGGTGCTGCCGGCCGGCCCCCTGCGCGCGCCGCTCGGGCCGCAGATCACGCGGGCGGATGCGGTGCTGCTGGTGGGCGAGGGGGACGCGGGCGAGGTCGTGGCAAGAGAGGCCGTGCGCCGGGGCCGGACCGTGCTGCGCGCCCGCCTCACGCCAGAGCCCTCAGCCGTGGCGGCCCTGCGTGGGCGCCCGCTCCACGCCTTCGCCGGCATCGGCCGGCCGGAGAAGTTCTTCTCGACCCTGGAACTGGAAGGGCTCGACCTGCGGGCCCGCGCCCCCTTCCCCGACCACCACCCCTTTCGCCGGGGCGAGATCGAAGCTCTCCTGCGGGACGCCGCGCGCGCCGGGGCGACGCTGGTGACCACCGCCAAGGACATGGCACGCCTCGGCACGCCCGAGCTTCGGGACCTGAGGACCGGCATCGCCGTGCTGCCGGTCACCCTGGCGCCGGAGGACCCGGAGGCGCTCGAAGAGCTGCTCCGGCGCGCCGAGGCTCGCGCCCGCGCGCGGACAGGGGCCGAATGAAGCGGAAGGGAGGAGCTCGCGTCCATGCGGGATGGAGGAGCTGGGGAAAATCACGCTACGCACCGGCCCCGGCCGCCGCGAAACGGTATCGCGAGGCATGAAGCCTCCCGTCTTCGGGGAAGCAGCGAGGCGGGCCCCGGGCAGGAGCGGAAAACGATGGGGATCTGACGGGCCCCGGCGCAGGCGCCGCTCCGGCCACGAACGCCCGGCCGCCATCCGGCAATGTCCCGCCCTCCGCCAGATCCAGATGGAGAGGGGTGCGCACCGCGTGACGCCCTGGCGTCGAACGGCGATCCGCCGCGAGGCGCGCTCATCCGCGCTGGAAGAACCCTGCGGGCACGGCTGAAACAGGCGTCCGCTGCGACGCCGCGGCCAGCACGCGAACGCCCGCATGTCGCGGGCGCCGCCAGTGCCAGACAGCCTCACCGGATGGCTGGCCAGACTCGCTGCCCCGGCTCGTCACGCGCGCGGGGCTCCCCATGCTGCAAAATCCGCGCGCGAGGCCCCGCACCATCAGCAGCGGCCGAGGGATACCGGTTCAGTTTTATTCAAATGCCGCAGCCTTTTGACCCATGAGACAGGGGCGCGGCTTTTGGCGCGACATGGCGCCGTATGCGCGGGTGCGACCCCGGCGCACAGGCCCGCCTGAAGTCCCCGCTCAAGGCACGGGGCGGCCGCGTTCCTGCATGCGGGTCAGCACGGCCTCGGGGCTGGCATAGGCCTCCTGCAGGTCCACGCTCCAATAGCGCAGGTCGTCGAGCGGAATGGCCTGGCCCGTCACCGCGCAGCGCACGAAGCTGCCGGGGCGCACGATGCGGAACTCCCCGTCGAGATAGCGCAGCTCCGCCTCGCCGATGGGTTCGGGGAAGCGTTCGAATCGGTTCATCACTTTGCGAAACGTCCTCAAGAGAGGACGAAAGCATAATGCGGCGCGCCCGCGCGCGAAAGAGGCCCACCCCGACGGCGGCTGCGGCTGGGAAGTCCGGCCCATGGTGCGCCTCAGTCGAACAGGGTCGGTCCCGGATCCGGCTTGCGCGGCCGGCGGGACGGGGCGCGGCGGGCGGAAGCATCCGGGGCCGAAGCCGCAGGCACCTCCGCGCGGGAGGCGCCGCCCACGGTTTCGGCGGCGACGCGTCCGTCCGCGAACTCGATCTCGATGCGCGCGGCGGGCCCGAGCCCGGCGGCGCGGCGCACCGCCTGCCCCTGCGCATCGCGCACCAGGGCAAAGCCGCGCTCCAGCACCCCGTGGTAGGACAGGGCACCGAGGAGCTGGGCAAGGCCGTCGAGCCGCCGCCCCTCTTCCCGCAACCGGCCCTCCACCGCGCGACGGGCGCGCAGGCCGAAGGCGGCCACCCATTCGGCCCGACGGGCATTCAGCTCCCGCTGGGCGCGCAGGTGGGCGCCGCGCGCCATGGCGAAGCCCTGCGCCGCGCCGCGCAGGCGCTCGCGCGCGTGCCGCAGCGCCGCCACGGACGCCCGCTCCAGCCGGCCGGAGAGATTCTCGACCCGCTCGCCCGCCCGCTCGAAGCGCCCCCGCAGGGTGAGCGGCGAGAGCCGGGCGCCGGCCTCCAGCAGCCGCAGGCGATGAGCTGCCGCATTGGCCTTGAGCGCGCGCGGCAGGCGATCTCCCACCGCATCGAGCCGCTGGCGGGGAATGGCGAACAGGTCCTCGGCCGTGGGCAGCAGGCGCGCGAGGGCCCGCAGGTCCGCCCGGCGGCGCTCCAGCATCCGCACCGGCGCGGCGGCGAGCCGGGCACCGAGGCCCTCCACCCCCGCCACGAGGTCGGATCGCACCGGCACCACCATCTCGGCGGCGGCGGTGGGGGTGGGCGCGCGCACGTCGGCGGCGAAATCGATGAGGGTCACGTCCGTTTCGTGGCCCACGGCGGAAACGAGGGGAATGGCGCTTTCCGCCGCCGCCCGCACCACCGCCTCCTCGGAGAAGCCGAGCAGGTCCTCCAGCGAGCCGCCGCCGCGCGCCACCACGATCACGTCGGGCCGCGGCACCGGCCCGCCCTCCGGCAGGGCATTGAAGCCGTGGATGGCGGCGGCCACCTCCGCGCCGGAGGTCTCGCCCTGCACCCGCACGGGCCACACCACCACCCGCCGGGGGAAGCGGTCCGCCAGCCGGTGCAGGATGTCGCGGATCACCGCGCCGGTAGGCGAGGTGACGACCCCGATCACCTGCGGCAGGAACGGCAGCTCCTGCTTGCGGGCGGGGTCGAACAGCCCCTCGGCCGCGAGCCGGCGCTTGCGCTCCTCCAGCATGGCCATGATGGCGCCGGCGCCGGCGAACTCCAGCGCCTCGATGACGATCTGGTAGCCGGACTTGCCGGGATAAGTGGTGAGCCGGCCGATGGCCACCACCTCCAGCCCCTCCTCCGGGCGCACGCGCAGGCGCTGGAAGGTGCCCTTCCAGATCACGGCATCGAGCCGGGCGCCGGCGTCCTTCAGCGAGAAATAGGCATGGCCGGAGGAATGCGGCCCGCGATAGCCTGAAATCTCGCCGCGCACCCGCACGTGGCCGTAGGCGTCCTCCACCGTGCGCCGGAGGGCGGCGGAGAGCTCGGACACGCTCCATTCGGGCGCGTTGCCGCGCGCTTCGGGGACATCGACCATCGAATCATTCAACCGGAAATACGGGTCGCGAGCATAGCCCGCCACGCCCCTATGCGGCGAGCGCAGAGCGGAGGGTCTTGTATGCGCGCGCCCGAGCCGATAGCCAAGGGCCCGAAGAACTGCCCCAACGACCAACAACAAGACGCAAGGCGTGGAGGATCGATGAACATCCTGCTGCTCGGTTCGGGAGGCCGCGAGCATGCGCTCGCCTGGAAGCTGGCGCAGAGCCGCGAGATCGGCCAGTTCTATGCCATGCCCGGCAATCCCGGCATCGCCGAGCACGCGGAGCTGATCGAGGGCATCCCGCTCTCCGCCCACGACACCCTCGTCGCCTGGTGCCGGGACCACGGCATCGAGTTCGTGGTGGTGGGCCCCGAGGCGCCGCTGGTGGCGGGCCTGGTGGATCGCCTCCAGGCCGCCGGCATCCCCGCCTTCGGCCCCACCGCCGCCGCCGCGCGGCTGGAGGGCTCCAAGCTCTTCACCAAGGAGCTTTGCAAGGCCAACGGCATTCCCACCGCCGCCTTCGCCCGCTTCGACAACGCCGCCGCCGCCGCCGCCTACGTGAAGGCGCAGGGCGCGCCCATCGTGGTGAAGGCCGATGGCCTCATGGCCGGCAAGGGCGTCGTGGTGGCCCTCACGGTGGACGACGCGGTGGACGCGGTGGAGCAGGTGTTCTCCGGCGGCGGCACCGAAGTGCTCGTCGAGGAGTTCATGGAGGGCGAGGAAGCGAGCCTGTTCGCCCTCGTGGACGGGGAAACGGTGGTGCCCTTCGGCAGCGCCCAGGACCACAAGCGCGCCTTCGACGGCGACCTCGGCCCCAACACCGGCGGCATGGGCGCCTATTCCCCCGCCCCGGTGCTCACCCCCGAGCTGGAGCGCCGTGCCATCGAGGAGATCATCCGCCCCACGGCCCGCGCCATGGCGGCGGCGGGCACGCCCTATCGCGGCGTGCTCTATGCCGGCCTCATGCTCACCAAGGACGGGCCGAAGCTGGTGGAATACAATTGCCGCTTCGGTGATCCCGAGTGCCAGGTGCTGATGCCCCGCCTCGCCAGCGACATCCTGGTGCTGCTGCACGCCACCGCCACCGGCCGCCTCGCGGAAGTGACCCCCACGTGGCGCGACGTCTCTGCCATGACCGTCGTCTATGCCAGCCGCGGCTATCCCGGCCCGCACCAGACCGGCAGCGTCATCTCCGGCCTCGACCGGGCGGCGGGAGACGACGTGCTGGTGTTCCAGGCGGGCACCCGGCGCAAGGGAGCGGACATCGTCTCCAACGGCGGGCGGGTGCTGAACGTCACGGCCACCGGCGCCACCCTGGCCGAAGCGCGGACGCACGCCTACGCCGCCATCGCGCGCATCGACTGGCCGGACGGCTTCTACCGTTCCGACATCGGCTGGCGCGCCCTGAACCCCAAGCCCTGAGCCGGAGCCCCCATGACCGTCGCGCCCCCGCCCGGGAAGGCTCCGCTGCCCACGCTCGACGACTTCCCCCTGAAGTCGTTCGACACCATCCGCTTCGGCGACACCGACAAGCAGGGCCACGTGAACAACGCGGTCTTCTCCAGTTACCTGGAGACCGGCCGCTCGCAGATGCTCATCGGCCCCGGCCACCGGGCGGCGCCGGAGGGCTTCTCCTTCGTGATCGTGCGCCTGGTGCTGGACTACCGAGCCGAGATCATCTGGCCGGGCACGGTGGATATCGGCACCCGCGTGTCCAGCCTCGGCCGCAGCTCGGCGGGCATCGTCCAGGGGCTGTTCCAGGACGGCAAGTGCGTCGCCACGGCCGACACCGTGCTGGTGCTGTTCGACCCGCTCGCCCGCCGCGCCGCGGAGCTGCCGCCGGAAAGCCGCGCCTTCCTGTCGCAATACATGTGAGGAGGCGGCCGCCGGGCGGCGCGCCCTTTGCCCCGCCGCGATTGTGCTCTACTTAAGGGCGTCGTGCCTCCTCCGGAAGGAGGCGTAGCCGGAACGGTGCCGTGCGCCTTTTGCCTCTCGCCTTCACCCTTCTCGTCGCCATCGTGCTCGGGCTGGGGGTGACCCTGTTCATGGTCACCCATTCGCGCGGCCTGGACATGGTCGAGGCCGGGCCCTGGAGGGGCTGGCCGCGCTCCGGCACCGTGAAGGCCGACCCCTATGCCCGCGCCGCCGTCGCCCGCTCCGGCGAGCTGCCGCTGGAGTTGGCGGATGGCCTCATCTTCCTCGCCACCACCGACGACAAGGGCCAGCCCATCGACGGGCGCTGCGAGACCCGCATCACCGGCCGGCTGCCCCAGGCGCGGCTGTGGACCCTCTCTCTGATGGACGAGGAAGGCCGCTTCATTCCCAACGATGCGGAACGCTACGGCCTCACCAGCGCCGAGGCGCTCTACAATGCCGACGGCACGCTGGAGGTGCGCCTTTCCCCCCGCGCGCGGCCGGGCAACTGGCTGCCCACGGGCGCGCGCGGACGGCTGCAGGTGGCGCTCCGGCTCTATGACGCGCCGTTCTCCTTCGCGTCGGGCGCGGGGGATGCTACCACCGTGCTGCCGCATATCGCGCAGGAGGCCTGCCCGTGAGCCTGTTCGATACCTTCAGCCTGCGCCTGCCCCCGCGCGGCCCGGCGGGCCGGCGCAACCGCGGCTGGCTCGCCCGTCAGCTGGCGCGCGTCAACTGGCTGTGGCCGGCGGGGCTGCTGCTGCCCATCGCCATGGCGCTGGTGCTGGCGGGCATCGCGCACATCGTGTCCATCCTCGCCATGCCGTCGCTGGCGGAAAACAACGCCTTCGCGCGCCTGTCCGAGATCGCCGACAGCAATGAGATGAAACTGCTGGCGGATCCCTCGCCCAGCGCGGCGGCTCTGCCCATGCAGGACCCGGCCTTCATCTCTGCCGTGTGCCTCTACGATCTCAACGACAAGCCGCTGAAGGTGCGGGTGCCGGCCACGGCAGATTATACCTCCGTGTCCTTCTATACGGACCAGGGGCTCGCCTTCTACGCTCTCTCCGACCAGGCCGCGGGCAAGGTGATCGAGCTCGACCTCATGAACGCCGACCAGAAAGCCGCCCTGCCCGAGGACGAGGAAATCACGGCGGCGGACCGGCTGGTGATCGAATCGCCCTCCGAGGAAGGCATCGTGCTGGTGCGGGCCCATGTGCCCCAGCGCGGCATGCGCGAGATGGTGCGCCGGCAGCTCGAAGCCGCGAGCTGCGCCCCGGCCGGCTAATGCCTCCGCGGGGGATGCCTCCCGGCGTGATGTCTCTGCGGAATGATCCTATGCCGACAGGCGCCGCGCCCGCGCGGCCGCGCCATGCGTCGCTCTCGGCCCCGTTCATGCACGCAGCCGCCCGTCCGTGCCGGCACGCCGGCGACGTCTCAGTGGCGGCGGCCGGCCGGTCCCGCCCCGCGCGGCGCGCGAGTGGAGCGGACGAGATCGAGGCATACCGGTACGCCGGCTCCCGCCGGCCGTGGCGCATTGCCGGGAACATCGGCGTGGCGCTCAATCCGCACCACCGGCAGGATGACGATCTTCGGTCCGGAGAGTTCTTCCCTTCGGCCTACGGTGGCGGCCCGCGCCGCCATGTCCCGCGCCGAGGGAAACGCTATGACAGTGCTCATGCCCCTGGTCCTCCAGTGCGACAGCCATGACCACAACGTCGATCGCGCCCTTATGGTTTCACGAAGCTTAACGGCTCGTTAACAATCCCCCTGCGGCGGCTCCGTCGAAGATCCGGACGCATGGCTCGCAGGCATGAATCAGCCTGCAGACGCCAGCCGGAGCCGCATAGCGATCAAGGACGAAAGCGTCCTCACGGCGTCATGAGATCCAGGAAATGGCGGCCCTGGCGGTCCTCGATCTCCACCAGCCAGAGATCCGGGTCGAAACGAATCTCTTTGACCATGCGCGCGTCGGCCTCCGCCTCGGGGCTGCCGGGCGGCACCAGCACGCGGAACAGGCGATCGGCGGGCATGGCCTCGTCGAAGGCGGTCTGGGGCGCGGGCCCGTAGAGGGCGGCGGTGCCGTCCATGGGCGTGACCTTCACGAATACCGCGCCCGCCTCCTCGACGCCGCGCCGCGCGATCACGCCGAACGCGCCCTCCACCTGGGCACGCCGCAGCAAGGCGGAAACGAAGATGCCGCTCTTGAGACGCATGGCTCAGTTGATCGCAAGGCCGGAGATGAGGCTGAGCTCGCGCACCAGGGCCTCGCTCACCTCGCCGTCCACAGGCAGCCGTCGGTCGCGCTCGAAACGTCGGATGGTCTCGCGCGTCTCCAGGCTCAGCGCGCCGGTGGCCTTGAGCGGGCCGTAGCCGAGCTTCGAGAGCGCGCGCTGCACGGCCGCCACCCGCGCCGAGGCGGGCACATCCGCCGGCGGGCGGATGGCATCGGCGGAGCCGGGCACCGTCATGGGGCCGGTGGCGGCGAGCGGGCCAACCTTCAGCGGCGGGCGCAGGCTCGAGACCGGCCGCGGCGCGGCGATGGCACCGGCCGCTGCCTCGTCCGCGCTCACGGGCTTGAGCTGGGTGGTCATTCCGGTGACGGAAGTCTTGGAGGCGAGGTAGCCCAGCGCGCCGTTGGTCTCGCCGCCGGCACCGCGGGGGCCGGGGTTCGCCTGCGGCAGCGGTGCCGAGAGGGGGATGGAGGTGCTGTGCACCGCCTTGCCCTTGTCGCCACCAGCGGCGGCACCGGCCACACCCGGCGCCGTGAGGGCGGCATGCTGCGGCGGCGCCTGCATCAGCAGGGCGTTCGCCGCCACGGCACCGCCGGCCGCCACCACCACCGCCGCCACCAGGACATCGAGTACCCGCAGCCGGTTGCCGCCGCGCGGCGGCGGCGCCGCGAACAGCCCGGAGGCGGCGCCGAGGGAAGGAGCGGCGGAAAGCGCCGGCGCGGTATCGAGCTTCATGCCATCCTCCTGGCGCGGGACTCGGCGGCGCGGCGCACGGGGAAGGCGGCGACCACCTCCCCCTCCCGCCCCTCGCCGCGCGCGGGGTCTTGGGCCGCGGCGCCGGCGGGCGCGAGCGGCAGTGTCACGGTGACGGTGGTGCCCCGTCCGGGCGCGCTGTCCACCCGGAAGGTGCCGTCATGCAGCTTCACGAGCCCCTTCACCACCGCGAGGCCAAGGCCGCTGCCGCGGGCGCGCTGCGCCACCTCGCCGGTCTGGAAGAAGGGCTCGCCCAGGCGGGCCACGTCCTCCGGCCGCATGCCGGGTCCGGTGTCGCGCACGCGGAGCGACAGGCGCCCCTCGCGGCGGCGGGCGGTGAGCTGCACCCGCCCGCCCTCGGGCGTGAACTTCACGGCGTTGGACAGGAGATTGAGCACGATCTGCCGCAGCGCGCGGCGGTCGGCGCGCACCTGCGGCAGCGCCGGGGCCACCAGGGTGCGCACTGCCACGCTCTTGCGCGCGGCGTCGAGACCCACCATCTCGCCGCAACCGGCCACCAGCTCGGCCATGTCGATGGACTCCGGCTCCAGCGCATAGGCGCCGGCCTCGACACGTGAGAGGTCGAGGATGTCGTTGACGAGCCCCAGCAGATGCTGGCCGCTCTCGTGGATGATGCGCGCGTATTCCGCCTTGCGCGCCTCGTCGAGGGGCGCGCCGGTGTCGGTCGCCAGCAGCTCGGAGAAGCCGAGGATGGCGTTGAGGGGCGTGCGCAGCTCGTGGCTCATGGCGGCGAGGAAGCGGCTCTTGGCGGCGTTCGCCTCCTCCGCGTCGGCGCGGGCGCGGGCCTCCTCCTCCACCTTCTGGGAGGAAACCTTCATCTCCCGCCAGATGAGCCGCGCCCGGCCCTCGGGGGCCGGCAGGCAGCGCAGCTCCAGCGGCAGGAAGGCGCTGCCGGCGGCCTCGGCCGCGCAGCACAGGCGCACATCGCAGGCCACGGGCCGGCGCTCCTGCGCCGCCACCCGCACCGCGGACATGAAGGCCGGCCGGTCCGCCACCAGAACCCGCCCGAACAGGCCCGGCCCCTTCAGCGCCTCGCGCGGGGTGTGGGCGAATGCGCCGCTCTGGCTTTCCACGCGCACCAGGTCGCCCTGGGCATCGTGCAGGCTCACCAGCACCGCGCCGGCGTTGAGCTCGGCCGCGGAAACGCCGCGCGCGGCGCGCGCCACGCCCGCCGCCATGGCCGCGAGCGCCCCGCACAGGAGCCCCGCCGCCAGCAGGGAGAGGGCATCGCCCGGCTCGCCCGCGAACAAGCCCGCGGTCTGGGCGACGAGCACGACGCCCGCGCTCGCCAGCGCCACGGTCCCGAGCACGCCCAGCACCACCGCCATCACCCGCCCGAGCACCGCAAGGCGCGGCAGGCCCTCGGCCTCGGCCTGCGACGCGGCGGCAGGCGCGAAAGCGATATCGCCAAACCCCTCGAAACCGCGTGGCCGCACCATGTTCCTCTCAACCGCCGGCAGGGGAGCGAACGGCCCCCCGTTGTGTCGTGGAATGGACGCACTCTGGCACGCGAGGCTTTAAGCGAACGCTAAGCCCGGATGCGCCGGCCGGGCCGAGCGTTAACGATGTCTTGAAAAGACGTGGGGCGCGAAGGGCCACGGGCCGCCTGCGCGGTGGTATGTTCGCCATGCGTGCGGCATCGGGCACGAAAGGGACCGCGAGGCGGCCTTCCGCCGCTCCGGCCCGCCGGCCGGGCGATAGGATCGGACCGCATGATCTGAAGAGGGCGCCATGTTCTTCCTGCTGCGTATGGCCTTCTGGATCTCCCTCGTGCTCCTGCTGCTCCCTCTCGGCCTGAAGGGGACCAGCGGGCAGGATGTGAGCGTGTTCGACGCCTTTGGCGCGGCGCAGGCCCTGGTGGCCGACGCCCGCGGCTTCTGCGACCGCCAGCCCGAGGCCTGTGCCGTGGGCGGGCAGATGGTGACCCATCTCGCGGAGAAGGCGCAGGCGGGTGCCAAGTGGATCTCCGACACCCTGGCCGCGCACGAGGGCGCCCCCGTCCCCGCCGCCGAGGCGCCCGCCGCCAGTGGGCAGGCCCTCACGCCGCAGGACCTTGCTCCCGGCTGGGGCGGCGGCGAGAAGGTGCAGCCGGCGGCCGCGCCCCAGGGCGTCCCCGTGCCCGCCAAGCGGCCGAGCTGACGCGCCTGCCCTCCACGTCCGGCGCCCTTCCTTCCCTCCTCTCCCATAGCCGCGTGGTGCAGGCCGCGCGGAGGTTCCTTTTGCCCCGCCGGGGCCATCGCGATATGCTGGATGATGCATTGCATCGCACGCCGCCCCGCGGCGCCCATTGCTCGACCATCCACAGGCCCGGCGCATTGGACGAAGGGACCGATTTCATGACCACCAAGGACGACCTGATCTCCGATTTCGAATTCCTGGACAATTGGGAAGATCGCTACCGCCACGTCATCGAGCTGGGCAAGGCGCTGCCGCCCTTCCCCGAAGCCGAGCGCAACGAGACCAACAAGGTGCAGGGCTGCGCCAGCCAGGTGTGGCTCATCGGCGCCCTGAAGACGACGCCCAAGGGCACCGTTCTGGAATTCCAGGGGGATTCCGACGCCCATATCGTCAAAGGCCTGGTGGCGGTGCTGCTCACCCTCGTTTCCGGTCACAGCCCCCAGGAGATCCTGGAAACCGACATACTCGGCATCTTCCGCCAGATCGGGCTCGAAGGGCACCTGACGCCCCAGCGCTCCAACGGTCTGAGGTCCATGGTGGAGCGCATCCGAGGCCACGCGCGCGCGGCCCTTGCCACCGCCTGATCCCGACGACGACGGGCGCCGAGCACATTGGTGCCCGCGCCCGGTTTCCGCTCCGCCCCCCTCGCCCGCCCGGCCGCGATGATGCTATCCACGCGGCTCGGCCGCAGCGGCGCCTGCGCGCCGTCACCGGACGGGGGAGGACAAGCCGTGCACCATCCGCCCTGCTTCCCCTTGTCCGGCCCCACATGGCAGCGGTGGCTGGGGCCGTCCGGCCCCGAACTGGCGGCGCGATGAGCGGGGCTGCGATGGACGAGAGCGCCGGCCGGCGCCGGGCCATGCGCGGAAGGCGGCGGTGGGCCCTGGGCCTCGGCGCCATCGCCCTGGCGGCGTGCCCGCTCCTGGCGCTTGCGCTGCGATCACCGGTGGCGACTGGCCCAGCGCCCGCCCTGGCGCCCGGCGTCATCGCCCGGCAGGCCGCGCCGGTGGGGCTGGAGACCGAGGCGCCCCCCTCTTCGGAAGCCACGCCCTCCTCCGCCGTGCCGGCCGGCCCCTGCCCGCCTGATGCCGTTCCCGCGGACCAGCGCAGCCGCTGCCTGCATGAAACCATCCGTGCCAGTGAACAGGCGCTGGAAGCTGGCATGGCAAGCGCCCTGCGCGCCATTGATGCGCGCTCGGATCTCGCCCCGGTGCAGCGCAACCGCTGGAAGGACCTGCTGGAGGAGGCCCAGTCGCGCTTTCGCCTCTACCGCAACTTCGACTGCCAGAGCGTCGCCCCCTTCGAGGGCCGGCGCGGGATCGGCAATTTCGAGGAGCGGGCCCTGTGCCTCATTGGCGCCAACACGCGCCGGGCGGAGGCGCTCGCCGCCCGCTACCCGCCCCCGGTCGCCGCATCCGCGGGGGCCGCCCCGGCGGACGGCCCGCAACCCCGGCCCGCCACCTGGACCCATCCTTCCCCGCCGCCGCTCGACTGAGCCCCGTCAGGGCATCCGGCGGCGATACGGGAGGCCGAAATGAAAACGTCCCCGCGCCTGACGCAGGCGCGGGGACGCACATGACCATGACAGCGAAACGCGCCCGGGCCTCAGGCGGCCACGAGGTCCTGCTTCTCGGCCACCGTGGAATCGGCGTTGAGGCGGTAGACGATGGGCGCGCCGGTGGCGAGCTCACGCTTCAGGATGCTGTCGGGCGTGTGCCGCTCCAGCACCATGATGAGGGCGCGCAGCGAATTGCCATGGGCGGTCACCAGGGTGCGGTTGCCGCGCAGCACGCTCGGCAGGATCTCCTGCACGTAATAAGGCAGCACGCGGGCCACCGTGTCGCGCAGGCTCTCGCCGCCGGGCGGGGGCACGTCGTAGGAGCGGCGCCAGGCACGCACCTGCTCCTCGCCCCACTTGGCGCGGGCGTCGTCCTTGTTGAGGCCGGAGAGGTCGCCATAGTCGCGCTCGTTGAGGGCGAGGTTCCGCACCGGCTCCAGCGCGCCCTGGCCCATCTCCCCCAGGATGAGGGCGCAGGTGGTCTGGGCGCGGGTGAGGCCGGAGGTGAAGGCGGCGTCGAACACGAGGCCCTGCGCCTTGAGCAGGGCGCCGGCGCGCTTGGCTTCCATTACGCCCTGCTCGGTCAGCGCCGGATCGCGCCAGCCGGTGAACAGGTTCTTGAGATTCCACTCGCTCTGTCCGTGGCGGACGAGCACGAGGATACGGTCGGACATCAAAAGCTCCGAAGGCGTTCAGAAGTCGGAAAGGCCGAGCACGTCGGCCATGGAATAAAGGCCCGGCGCGCGTCCCTTCACCCAGCGCGCCGCCACCAGCGCGCCGTGGGCGAAGATCATGCGATCCTCAGCCTTGTGAACCAGCTCGATGCGCTCGGCGGGCCCCGCGAAGATGACCGCGTGCTCGCCCACCACCGAGCCGCCGCGCAGGCTGGCGAAGCCGATGGCTCCGCTCTTGCGCGCGCCGGTCTGCCCGTCGCGGCCGCGTTCGGACCATGCGTCGAGATCGCGCTGGCGGCCCGCGGCCGCGGCCTCGCCCAGCAGCAGAGCCGTGCCGGAAGGAGCATCCACCTTCTTGTTGTGGTGCATCTCCAGGATCTCGATGTCAAAGCTCTCGTCGAGGGTGGCCGCCACCCGCCGGGTGAGCGCCGCCAACAGGTTGACGCCGAGACTCATGTTGCCGGACTTCACCACCGGAATGCGCCGCGCGGCCTCCACCAGCACCGCCTGGTCGGCGGCGGAAAAGCCGGTGGTACCGATCACCATGGCCACCCCCGCCTGGGCCGCCGCGCCGGCGAGCCGCACGGAGGCGGCGGGGGAGGAAAAATCCACCACCACATCGGCATGGGCAAGCGCAGCGGCGAGGCCTTCGGCATCGCTCGCCACCGGAAGGCCGAGGGCGGGCAGGCCCGCCACCACCCCCAGGTCGGCACCGATATGGTCGCTGCCGGCGTGCTCAAGGCCGCCGGCCAACGCCAGCCCCTTCTGCTCGCTGATGGCCTTGACCAGGGCGCGGCCCATGCGGCCGCCCGCTCCGGCGATGACAATGCGCAGGTCGCTCACGGGCATGCTCCCAGGAAAAATGCCGGCACGCTCACAGCGAAGGCTGCTTGCCGGCATGGCCGGAAATGATGATGAGGTCGCCCTCGGCCGCCAGCTTCCGGCGGGCGAAGGCCTGCTGATAGGCGAAGGAGTGGTAGCACGCCTTCGCGCTGGCGAGGTCGGGGAAGGCGATGACAATGTATTGAGAGCGCCCCTTGCCCTCGACCACGGTGCTGCGGCCGCCGCGCGCCAGGAACCAGCCGCCGAATTCGGCCAGCGCCTTCACGTTGGCGGTGCGATAGGCCTCGTAGGCGGCCGGGTCGGTCACGTCCATGCGCACCATCCAGTAGCCGCGGGGAAACTGGGGGGTGCTTTCGGCGGGCGGCTCGGCGCCCGGCTGCTCGCCGTCATAGCCTTCGACGATCGCGAGGTCGGTGATGGCGCAATCGCCCCGCAGCGCGGCGACGCGCTGGTATTCCGGAGAGCGGTAGGCGTCGAGCGCCTCCTCGTAGGAGGGCCATTCCACCAGCACGTTGCGGTGGCGCTTGATGCCCTCCATGTGCTCGAAATCGCCGCCCGCGACCAGGAACCGGGCCTTGTGCCCGGCCAGGAAGGTCACGTTGGCGTGGGCATAAGTGATGAAATCGACCGGGTCGATCACGTCCACATTGATGAACCAATATCCCTTGGCCATGCCTAGCCCCCTCTCCCTCATCACGCCCCGGCGAGCTCGGACAGGATCTGCACCGCCGCTTCCCGCGGATCGGGCGCGGCGATGATCGGCCGTCCGACCACGATCATGTCCGCCCCGGCGGCCACCGCCTCGGCCGGGCTCGCGATACGCTTCTGGTCGCCCACGGCAGCCCCGCGCGGGCGCACGCCCGGCGTGACGACGAGGCCGTCGGGCCCGAGCACGGAGCGCACCATGGCCGCATCTGTAGGCGCGCAGATGACGCCGGCTACCCCGGCCGCGCGCGCGTCACCCGCGCGGCGGCGCACGGTCTCGCTCACGCCGGCGGCATAGCCGGCGGCGGCGAGGTCGGCGTCGTCATAGGAGGTGAGAACGGTCACGCCCAACACCTTCAGCGGGCTGCCGGCGGCCCCGCGGGCAGCGGCGGCCAGCGTCTGCGGATAGGCGTGAACAGTGAGGAGGCTGATGCCGCGCGCGGCGGCGGCAGCGGTCGCGCGCTCCACCGTATTGCCGATGTCGTGCAGCTTCAGGTCCAGGAACACTTTCTTGCCGGAGCCGATGAGGTCGGCGGCGAGATCGAGCCCGCCGGCGATGGTGAGCTCCAGCCCGATCTTGTAGAAGGAGACGTCGTCGCCGAGCTGCCACACCAGCGCTTCGGCGGCGCCCACGTTGGCATAGTCGAGGGCCACGATGAGGCGCTCGCGCGCCGCGGCGAGGCCGGCCCCGCCGCCCTGCTGATCCTCGCCTGAAAGCGCTGCGCTCATGGCCTCTCCTCAATGGCGCCGGCGGGCCCCGCGCGGCGGGACGCCGCCGCGTCGCCCGATCCTTCTACCGGCTTCAGGAGGCGTAGCCGCCGAAACGGCGGGAGGCAAGGTGCCACGCCGGAAATCCGGCGCGCATGGCCTCAGGGCCGGTGATAGACCCACACGCGCGCCGGCGGGATGTTCATCCACACCCGCGGCGAAACCTTGCCCTCGATCCGCCCCGGCACCAGCGGCACGGGAGTGACCACCGCATAGGTGAACTGGACGAAGGGCGCGCCGGGCACTGAAAGGTCGAACGCCTCGTTGACCATCCGGTGGCGCTCGGGCTGGGGCATGGTGAACAGCGGCAGCGAGGAAATGGTGCCCACCGCCTTGCCGGGGAGCTGGTCACCCAGGGTCTTGCGCATGGCGTAGGCATCGCCGTGAATGACCGTGACGCCAGGGTAGCGGCGGCGCAGCAGGGCGCAGAACTCGGGATTGTACTCGATCAGGAACAGCCGCTCGGGAGCGAACCCGCGCGCGAGCAGCGCCTTGGTGACCGGCCCCGTGCCCGGCCCGAGTTCGATCACCGGGCCGTCCTGGCGGGGATCGAGATAGCTCACCATCATCTTGGCGAGGCCGGGGCTGGAGGGGGAGACCGCACCGGTCTTCAGCGGGTTGCGAAACCACGACTGCAGGAAGCGTACCCCGTCCAGTCCCGGCTTGAAGGCGGTTTTGCGCGGCTCTCGGGAATGCAGCATCAGTGGCACCTCTGGCGCCCGGTCATCGAAGGAATGTCAGGCGATTAGACGGGAAAGGGGCAATGGTCAAGGCTGGCTCCCGCGGCGCAGCACCCCATGAAGCAGGCTGTCGAGCGCCGATTCCAGGAGCTGCTCCTCCGGCAGATGCAGGAAAGCCGAGCAGGTGAGGCGGAGGCTGACGATGCCGTGCAGCAGCACCCACAGGTTGATGGTGAGCGCCGCCACGTCGCTTTCCGCGCGCAGGCGTCCCGCCGCGGCCAGCTCACCGAACACCCCAGCCAGAAGCGCGAAGGCGGAAGCCCCCGCCTCGTCCTTGCCGCCGAGAGCGCTGGCCGCGAAACCGGGCTCCATGAAGATCAGGCGGTAGGTTTCCGGCTCCTCGCGACCGAAGGCGATATAGGCCCGCCCCAGCGCCCCGAGCCGCGCCAGCGGGTCCTTCTCCGCCGCCGCGCGCTCGAGCCGGGCATGAAGGGAGCGCATGCCAGCCCCGCCCAGCTCGCGGGCGATGGCCTCCCGATTTTCGAAGTGCAGGTAGAGCGCCGCCGGCGAATAACCCACCTCGGTGGCGATGCGCCGCATGGTAAGTGCAGGAAACCCCTCCTCCAGCACGATATGCCGCGCCGCCGCCAGGATACGCGCACGCGCGTCTTCCTTACGCCGGGCGCGCGGGCTCAGGCACGTTACCGCCGGGTCGCACGCAGGAAGCTCGCTCGGCAGGGCTTCGTTTGCCGCCGGCTCCTTCGGCAGGCTCTCCTTCACAAAAGGCTCCTCGGGCAGCTTGACTTGAACGCCGTTCATATTATGAACAGTGTTCAGTGAACGTTGTTCAGGAGCCTGTTTATGCCTGCCGCCGCCCTCATGCAAGCCGATGCTCCCGCCCCTCTCGCGCGCACCGCCCTTCTGGGCGCCACCGGAGCCATCGGCGCCAGCATCGCCGCGGCCCTGTCCGCCGCCGGCACGCCCTTCGTCGCGGTGGGCCGCGATGCTTCCGCCCTCGCCGCCCGCTTCGGCAGCTTCACCGGCGCCGAGGCACGGGCCTGGGACCCCGCCGACGTGGCCGGCATCCGCGCCGCCGTGCGCGGCATGGACACGCTCGTCTACCTCGTGGGCGTGCCCTACGACTCCTTCCACCTCCACCCCGAGCTGATGCGCCGCACGCTGGAGGCGGCGGAGGCGGAGGGCGTGCGCCGGCTGCTGCTCATCGGCACCGCCTATCCCTTCGGACGTCCGCGCGCGGCGCGGGTGGACGAGAACCACCCGCGCGAGCCGCACACCTTCAAGGGGCGCATGCGCAGGGAACAGGAGGATCTGGTGATGGAGGCGGGCGCGCGCGGCCGCATCGCCACCACCATCCTGCGCCTGCCGGATTTCTACGGGCCGGGGGTGGAACGCAGCTTCCTCGCCGATATCTTCGCCGCCGCCGCGAGCGGACGCCGGGCCAAGGTGGTGGGGCCCATCGACCGCCCCCATGAATTCGTCTTCGTGCCGGACGTGGGGCCGGTGGTGCGCGCGCTGCTGGAAACCGGGGGCGCGCTCGCTCCCGCCTACAACCTCGGCGGGGCGGGGACCATCACAGTGCGGGCAGTCGCCGAGCAGGCATTCATGCTGGCGCGGCGCAACCCCAGCCTGTTCGTGGCGAACAAGACCATGCTGCGCCTCGCCGGGCTGTTCGACCCCGTGATGCGCGAGCTGGTGGAGATGCACTACCTGGTGAGTGACCCGGTCATCTTCGACGATACCGCGCTCGAAGCGCGCATCGGGCCGATCCGCAAGACGTCCTACGCGGAGGGGATCGCCCTCTCCATGGACGAAGCCCGGCGCGCCCGGCGCCGGGCCTGACAGGCGCTCAGGCGCCCTCGCCGGTGGTTCCGGTGGCGCTGCCGGTCGCGCCCTGGAAGAACTCCTTCACCTTGGCGAAGAAGCCGGTGGACTCCGGGTGGGTCTCGCCCGAGCACTCCTGGTCGAACTCCGCGAGCAGCTCCTTCTGGCGCTTGGTGAGCTTCTGCGGGGTTTCCACCACCACCTGCACATACATGTCGCCGAAGTTGCGCGTGCGCAGGATGGGCATGCCCTTGCCGGTGAGACGGAAACGTTTCTGCGACTGGGTGCCCTCGGGGATCTTCACCTTGGTCTTGTCGCCGTCGATGGTGGGCACCTCCACCTGCCCGCCGAGGGCGGCCGTGACCATGGAGATGGGCACGCGGCAGTAGAGGTCCGCCCCCTCGCGCTGGAAGAAGGGGTGCGGCTCCAGCGAGAGGAAGATGTAGAGATCGCCCGCCGGCCCGCCGCGCACGCCGGCCTCACCCTCGCCGCCGAGGCGGATGCGGGTGCCGTCCTCGACGCCGGCCGGGATCTGCACCGAGAGCGTGCGCTCGCGCGTCACGCGGCCCGCGCCGCCGCAGGCGCCGCACGGGTCCTCGATGACGGAACCGCGCCCCTGGCAGCTCGGGCAGGTGCGCTCCAGGGTGAAGAAGCCCTGGGCATGGCGGATCTTGCCGGCGCCGCCGCAGGTGCGGCAGGCCTTGGGCGCGGTGCCCGGCTTGGCGCCGGAGCCGTTGCACGCCTCGCAGGTGATGGAGGTGGGAATCTTGATCTGCGCGGCCTTGCCGGAGAACGCCTCCTCCAGCGTGATCTCCATATTGTAGCGCAGGTCCGCCCCGCGCCCGCGCGCCTGGCCGGAGCGCGCGCCACCGCCGCCGCCGCGCCCCATGGCGCCGCCGAACAGGTCGTCGAAGATGTCTGCGAAGGAGGAGGCGAAATCGGAGCCGAAGCCGGGGCCCGCCCCGCCGCCGTTCTCGAAGGCGGCATGGCCGAAGCGGTCATAGGCTGCGCGCTTCTGCGGGTCCTTGAGGATCTCGTAGGCCTCGTTGACCTCCTTGAAGCGGATTTCCGCATCCGCATCGTCCTGGTTGCGGTCCGGGTGCCACTTCATGGCCAGCTTGCGGTAGGAGGCCTTGAGCACCGTTTCGTCGGCGCCGCGGTCGCAACCGAGAATCTCGTAAAAATCGCGCTTGGCCATGCTCACTCTTCACCCGCCGCAACCGGCACTGGGCCGCGGTCCGTCCCACAGGTCCGCCGAGCCGCGATGCGGGCGGGGCGGAGGCGGGCAGGCGCCGGAGCAGGGCGCCGCGAACCGGCGGTCACGTTCTCATCTGTCGCTGCGGCCCGGCGCCGGTCGAAGCACGGGGCGGCACAGGGGCCCTGCCGCAGCGGTTGAAACAACAGTCCCCGCCCCTTTCGAGGGGCGGGGCGGTGGCGGGCGCGAGCGCCCGCCATTTCCTTCGTCAGGCCGACTTCTTCTTGTCGTCGTCCACCTCGGTGAACTCGGCGTCCACCACGTCGTCCTGGGGCTTGGAGGCGCCCGCCTCCTCGCCACCGCCCTGCTGGGCCGCATACATGGCCTCGCCGAGCTTGAGGGAGGCCTGCGCCAGGGTCTGGGTCTTAGCCTCGATGGCCTCGACATCCTCGCCCGAGAGCACGCCCTTCAGGTCCGCGATGGCGCTCTCGATGGCGCCCTTCTCGGTGGCGCCGATCTTGGTGCCGTGCTCGGAGAGCGCCTTCTCGGTGGAGTGCACCAGCGCCTCGCCGTGGTTCTTGGCTTCCGCCAGGGCCTTGCGCTTCTTGTCGTCGGCCGCGTGGGCCTCGGCGTCCTTCACCATCTTCTCGATGTCGGCGTCATTCAGGCCGCCCGAGGCCTGGATGCGGATCTGCTGCTCCTTGCCGGTGCCCTTGTCCTTGGCGGAGACCTGCACGATGCCGTTGGCATCGATGTCGAAGGTCACCTCCACCTGCGGCACGCCGCGGGGCGCCGGCGGGATGCCGACGAGGTCGAACTGGCCGAGGATCTTGTTGTCCGCCGCCATCTCGCGCTCACCCTGGAACACGCGGATGGTCACCGCGGTCTGTCCATCTTCCGCCGTGGAGAACACCTGGCTCTTCTTGGTGGGGATGGTGGTGTTGCGATCGATGAGGCGGGTGAACACGCCGCCGAGGGTCTCGATGCCCAGCGACAGCGGGGTCACGTCGAGCAGCAGCACGTCCTTCACGTCGCCCTGGAGCACGCCCGCCTGGATGGCGGCGCCGATGGCGACCACCTCATCCGGGTTGACGCCCTTGTGGGGCTCCTTGCCAAAGAACTGCTTCACCACTTCCTGGACCTTGGGCATGCGGGTCATGCCACCCACCAGCACCACCTCGTCGATCTGCCCGGCGGAAAGCCCGGCATCCTTGAGGGCGAGCCGGCAGGGCTCGATGGTGCGCTGGATGAGCTCCTCCACCAGCGCCTCGAACTTGGCACGGGTGAGCTTCATGGTCAGGTGCTTCGGCCCGGAGGCGTCGGCGGTGATGAAGGGCAGGTTGATCTCGGTCTGCGCGGCGGACGAGAGCTCGATCTTGGCCTTCTCGGCGGCTTCCTTCAGCCGCTGAAGGGCGAGCTTGTCGCCGCGCAGGTCGATGCCCTGCTCCTTCTTGAACTCGTCGGCCAGGTAGTTCACCAGCCGCATGTCGAAGTCTTCGCCGCCGAGGAAGGTGTCGCCGTTGGTGGACTTCACCTCGAACACGCCATCGCCGATCTCCAGCACCGACACGTCGAACGTGCCGCCGCCGAGGTCATAGACCGCGATGGTGCCGGCCGACTTCTTGTCGAGGCCATAGGCGAGCGCGGCCGCGGTGGGCTCGTTGATGATGCGCAGCACCTCAAGGCCGGCGATCTTGCCGGCGTCCTTGGTGGCCTGGCGCTGAGCGTCGTTGAAGTAAGCGGGGACGGTGATGACCGCCTTCTCCACCTTCTCGCCCAGGTACGACTCGGCGGTCTCCTTCATCTTCTGCAGGATGAAGGCGGAGATCTGCGAGGGCGAATACTTCTTGCCGTCGGCCTCCACCCACGCGTCGCCATTGTCGGCGCGCACGATGTGGTAGGGCACGAGGCCCTTGTCCTTGGCCACGGTGGGATCATCGAAGCGGCGGCCGATGAGGCGCTTCACCGCGAAGAAGGTGCGCTCCGGATTGGTGACGCCCTGGCGCTTCGCGGGCTGGCCGACGAGGCGCTCGCCATCCTCCGTGAAGGCGACGATGGACGGCGTGGTGCGCGCGCCCTCGGCGTTCTCGATGACTTTCGGGGACGAGCCCTCCATCACCGCAACGCACGAATTGGTGGTGCCGAGGTCGATACCGATGATCTTGGCCATATAGTTTCTCCTTGCCGGCAGACCGGCCGGGCCCTTGCGGCACCCGCCTGGGACGGCCGCGGGCCCCTCCCGCAACCAGTCCGCCGGCCCCCTTTCGCTTGAAATTGGGGTTCGTCGCGAAAACGACGATCGAGGCGGATATAGGGGGGGTGATTTGGCGCCGCAAGGCGTGGTAGCAGGCCGATGCGCCCTTTTTCACGCTCCCGCGAGGATGATGCCCCGATGCCGCCCGCGTCCGCTTCCCGCCCCGGCGGAATCCCGCCCCGCGCCGCCACCGACCGCTCCGTTCTCCTCGCCGTGGACCTGCAGGTGGACTTCCTGCCGGGCGGTGCCCTGGCGGTGCCCGGCGGCCACGAGGTGGTGCCCCTCGCCAATCACGCCGCGCTCTCCTTCCGCAATGTCGTGCTGACCCAGGACTGGCACCCGGCGGACCATGTCTCCTTCGCCGCCCGCCATCCCGGCAAGGCACCCGGCGACACCATCGCCCTGCCCTATGGCGAGCAGATGCTGTGGCCGGTCCACTGCGTGCAGGACAGCATCGGCGCCCGCTTCGCCACCCGGCTGGAGATTCCCCACGCCCAGCTCATCATCCGCAAGGGCCATCACCGGGACATCGACAGCTACTCCACCTTCTACGAGGCGGACCGCACCACGCCCACCGGCCTCACCGGCTACCTGCGCGAGCGGGGCATCGACACGGTGTACCTCATGGGCCTTGCCACCGATTTCTGCGTGGCGTGGTCGGCAGTGGACGCGGCACGGCACGGCTTCACCACCTATGTGGTGGAGGACGCCTGCCGGGCGATCGACGTGAACGGCTCCCTCGCCCGTGCCTGGGCGCAGATGAACGACGCCGGCGTCAGGCGCGTCCGCCTCGACGAGATCGCGGCCTGACGTCCTCGGCCCCCGACCGGCGCCGCGTGGTGTTCAACCGCGGGGCCGCATCGCCCGAACGCCGCGCAGGCTTGACCGAAGGCCCCTCGAAAAGGCAAGGGCCTCCGGCATGAGTACCGGCGCGATCACATTTCGACAGCGGTCATCCAGCCCATGGCGGCGCCGGTGGCATCGGTGACGATGGCGATGCGCCCCACGCCGGGAATCTCGAACGGCGGGCGGATCACGTGGCCGCCGTTCTCCTCCAGCAGCTTCAGCCGGGTGTCGAGGTTGTCCACGTTGATGTAGGGAAACCAGTGGGGCGGAACCTCGGGCGGCAGGATATCGGTCTTGTCCATGAGGCCGGCCACGGGCTCCTCGCCCAGGTGGGCGACGTAATAGCTGTGGGGTCCGTCGGTCGGCATCTCGGTGAACGACCAGCCGAGCGTGGCGGAATAGAAGGCCTTGGCCTTCTCCACGTCGTCGGTCATCAGCTCGTTCCAATAGAATTTGCCGTGCTGGGCCATGGGCGTGTTCCTCCTTGTGACCATTCCCCTCTTTACAGCATCGCGGCACCGGCGGCTTCTCCCCATTTCGAGCCTCCACGGGCACGTGTAAGCTCCCCGGCCAGTCGATGCCCCACCCACCGGAGGACGCCGTGGCTGCAGGTCTCGCGCTCGCGCCCGGCGCGCTCTGGTTTCCCGGCGCCTTCGGCCCGGCGGAGCAGGAAGCATTGCTGGCCGATGTCCGCGCGGTGCTGGCGCAGGCGCCGCTGTTCACGCCCACCATGCCGCGCACCGGCCAGGGCTTTTCCGTGCGCATGAGCAATTGCGGGCCGCTCGGCTGGGTCTCCGATGCGGCCGGTTATCGCTACCAGCCGTTCCACCCCGATACCCGCGCCCCCTGGCCGCCCCTGCCCGCGCAGCTGCAGGAAGCCTATGCCCGCTTCGGTGACCACCGCGCCCCGGCCGAGGCCTGCCTCATCAATTACTACGCCCCCGACGCCCGCATGAGTCTGCATCAGGACCGCGACGAGGCGGACCTCACCGCGCCCGTGGTCTCCATCTCCCTGGGCGATACCGCCCTGTTCCGCCTGGGCGGCGCCGCACGCTCCGGGCCCACGCGCTCCATCCGCCTCGCCTCGGGCGACGTGTTCGTGCTGTCCGGGGAGAGCCGCCTCGCCTTCCATGGGGTGGACCGTATCCTCGGCGGCTCTTCGCGGCTGCTGGCGGAGGGCGGGCGCTTCAACCTCACCCTGCGGCGCGTCACCTGCCCCGCCTGAGCGGCGGGCGCGTGGGGCCGGCGGATGGCGGGCCCACGCCATTCGTGCCACCCTGACGCGAAATCCCGCCAGGCCGATTCGCCCCGTCCGCGCGGCCGGCCGCCTGAAGTGGAGCCTTTCCCATGCTTCGTGGCCTGCTGCGCCGTGGCCCCAAGGGGCTTGCCGCCCTCAGCCTCTCGGCCCTGATGCTCGCGTTCACCGCAGCGACCGCTCTCGCGGGGGAGGTGCTGTTTCCGCGCGGCGCCGTCGTGGGGCTCGCCCCGCCCGCCGGCATGGTGGAAAGCGCCACCTTCTCCGGCTTCGAGGACCGCGCCCGCAACGCCTCCATCCTGATCGTGGACATGCCGGCGGAAGCCTACGATCAGCTCGAGAAGGGCTTCACCGACGAGGCCCTCGCGGCCAAGGGCATCACGGTGGAATCCCGCGGGCCCCTCACGCTCCAGGGCGCCAAGGGCTACCTCGTCACCGGCACGCAGACCGCCGGCCCCTTCCGTGTGCGCAAGTGGATCCTGCTGGCCGGCAATGACATCGCCACCGCCCTCGTCACCGCGCAGGTGGCGGAGACCGACGCCGCCGCCTTTCCCGATGCCGACGTGCGCGCCGCCCTCGCCACCCTTGCCTTCCGCTCGCCGGAGGCCCAGGTGGCGGCGCTGCCCTTCACCCTCACCGACCTCGCCGGCTTCCGCGTGGTGCGCACCTTCGGCGGCGCCACGGTGATGCTCACCGATGGCCCGAAGAATGTGGTCGAGGGGGCGGAGCAGC
Organism: Xanthobacter sediminis; assembly: GCF_043195015.1. Lineage (NCBI taxonomy): Bacteria > Pseudomonadati > Pseudomonadota > Alphaproteobacteria > Hyphomicrobiales > Xanthobacteraceae > Xanthobacter > Xanthobacter sediminis. Next base: position 71,210 of record NZ_JBAFWH010000013.1, read on the forward strand.
CCTATTTCGTGGTGTCCGTGGCCCCCGGCGCCCCGCGCGAGGACGAGCGGCGCCAGTTCGCCCTGCGCGCCCTCGCCACCCTTTCGGGGCTGAAGGACGTGCGCCTGGAACGGGCCGAGCCGCTGCGCATCTCGCAGATTCCCGGCTTCGAGGTCATGGCCCAGGCGGTGGACGCCAAGACCGGCGAGCCGGTGAAAATCGTGCAGTGGCTGCGCTTCGGCCAGACCGGCCACATGCGCATGGTAGGCATCGCCAAGCTCGACGCCTTCCCGGAAGCCTATACCCGCTTCCGCGCCATCCGCGACGGCATCGACGCACGTTAGGGCGTTTTCCGCACACGCGACACTCCGGCGCACGGTCGTCGCTCCCGATCCTTGCGAGCGCCCCTGTTCTGGCGAACCGTGCCCGTTTCGCCAGAACACATCCTCAACGTACGCCCGCCCGCGCTCAGGCCACCTTGATGTCGGCGAGGAACTTGTGCACCTCGCCGTTCAGCACGTCGAGCTGGCGAGCGAGGTCGGAGGCCGCCGCGAACACCCGCGTGGCCGCGCTGTTCGATTCGGTCATGGCGTGGGTCACGCGGTTGATGCTGGAAGACACTTCCATGGTGCCCTGGGAGGCGTCATGGATGTTCCGCGCGATCTCGCGGGTGGCATTGTCCTGCTGGCGCACGGCGGCGGCGATGGATTCGGTGACCTTGTCGATGGTGCCGATGGTGCTGGAAATACCCTCGATGGTGATGAGGGTGGCGTCCGTGTCAGCCTGGACCGTCTCGATCTGGGAACGGATGTCGGCGGTGGCCTTGCCGGTCTGCTCGGCGAGCTGCTTGACCTCATCCGCCACCACGGCGAAGCCGCGCCCCGCCTCGCCGGCATGGGCGGCCTCGATGGTGGCGTTCAAAGCGAGCAGGTTGGTCTTGCCCGCGATCTCGCTGATGAGGCCGACGATGCTGCCGATGCGGCCGGTGGCCTCGGCCAGCGTCTTCACCTTCTCGCTCGCCTGACCCACGTCGGCCACCGCGCGGGAGGAGACCTCGGTGGACTGGACCACCTGACGGCTGATCTCCCGCACCGATGCGGACAGCTCCTCGGTGGCGGCGGCAACCGTCGCCACATTGTTGGAGGCCTGCTCGGAAGCGACCGCCACCGACTGGGAACGGGTGGAGGTTTCCTCCACGAAGCGCGTCATGCCCTGAGCGGTGGCGTGCAGGTCCGCCACCGAGGACGACACCAGCGACACCACCGAGCCCACGGAGGCCTCGAACGACTGGGCGAGGCGCGTGAGGGTCGCCTGCCGGTCGCGCAGGCCGGCCTGCAGATAGACGTGGATGGCGAGATCCATGTCGAGGATCGCCACCCGGATCACCGCAGTCTGGAGCTTCAGAGCGTGCTCCGCCTTGCGCCGCGCGAACAGGGTGCGGCCGATATCGCCGCCGATGGCCGCCACCAGATGGCTGATGAGGAAGCTGTAGCCGCCGATATACCAATGGGGATCGAGGCCGAGCTTGTTGTGCATCTCGCCGATGCGCGTAACGGAAGCTTCGTACTCCTGGTCGAACCGCGCATCCAGGATCACGCCCCAATGGGTGATCTGCATACTCTTCGCACGCTTCATCTGCTCGGGACCGCCGAAGAAGCGCCGTGTCTCGGGCAAGGCGCCCACATGCGCGTAAAACCGGTCGAGAACTTCATCCAGGAGATGGAGAACTTCTTCCTTTGACGACTTCAGCAACGAGACAGTTTCTGCATCGATAAGATTGAAATTCAACCTGTCGTGCATATTCAGATCGGACGACATATCAATCCTCACCCCGCCTCACCACCGGCAGGAAAACGAAACACGATTTCTTTCAATTCACGACACTGCCCGACGCCGGGCGCAAGACGGACCACGGCGCAGAACAAAACACTCCAGCGCCAACGCAATAAACATGATGAGGCGCGGAAGCATAAACTTAGCACACCCTCCGGACGTTTCAATATGCTTAGCCGCCAGACCATGGCGACCTATACTTCCCCCTCATCACGAATGGGATACCCGAACGCACGCAACCTCCGGTCGCCACACAGGGCAGCGGCAGGAAACACTAAGACATCTGCGAGATACTCATCATGAGGACGCGCCCTTCGTGCGCTGGAGCCCGCTTGCCGCTCACTGCAACCCTGGAATTTTCACAGATCTCACAACACCATATACATTGTATGCAATTCACTCCGAAGGAAGTCCGGCCACCGGCAGCGTTATTCCCCGGCGAGGCCAGCAATGCCCTCCGCCCGTTGCCAGCAATGCCATGACGTTACGCGTTCAAATACATTTCGTCACCCGTCAATAGGGCGTCCCCAGGGTGCGGCCAGAAAACTCCACGTATACTGTCGCCCACGCACTCATACCTGCGGCCACCACATGCCCTACGCCATGAGCCGCGCAGCCGCCACCACGGCCTGGCCCAGGGCCAGGCCGCCATCGCCCGCCGGCACCTGCTCCGGCGAAAGCACCCGCAGCCCGTGGCCGGCGAGGCGCCCTTCCACCTCCGCCAGCAGCAGGGCATTCTGGAACACCCCGCCCGAGAGGGCGACCGCGCCGATACCCGCCCGCCGCGCCTCCCGCGCCGCCATGTCGGTGAAGACCTGGGCGAGGCCGCGATGGAAGGCGCCGGACATGGCACCCACCGGCCGCCCGGCCGCATGGTCCGCGAGCAGCGCCTGCCACAGCGGCGTTGGGTCGATTTCCAGAACACCTTCCAGCGCGCGCACGGCGAAGGGATAGGGCGCTGCCGTGATGTCGGCGCAGGCTTCCAGGGCCATGGCCGCCTCGCCCTCATGGCTGAGCCGCTCCGGCGCGAGGCCGAGCAGGGCCGCTACCGCATCGAACAGCCGGCCGGCGGAGTGGGCCGGGGGCGCGTTGAGCCCCTTGTCCGCCATGGCCCTGAGGGTGGCCGCCGGCCGCCCCCCGAACAGGGCTGCAAGGGCAGGGTCGCCATCCACCGCACGCCGGCCGACGGCACGATCGAGATGGGCGAGCAGCACGCGCCAGGGCTCCCGGCTCGCGGCATCGCCCCCCATCAGCGGAATGGCCGAGAGGCTCCCCGCGCGCCGTGCGGCGACATAATCCCCCACCAGGATCTCGGCCCCGCGCAGAACCCCATCCGCGCCGAGGCCGAGCCCGTCGAGCACCAGACCCACCACCGGCCCGTCGCCGCGCCGCCAGCCGGCCTCGGCCATGGCGGCGGCCATGTGGGCGTGGTGGTGCGCCACCCCCGCCAGCGGCACGCCGAGCGCCTCGGCCCGCGCCGCGCCCACCCGCGTCGCGCGGTAGCCCGGGTGGAGGTCCACCGCCACCGCGGCCGGGGCATGGGCGAACAGGGCGGCATAGTCGCGCAGGGCGACCTCGAAGGCGTCGATTGTGTCCGGCGCGTCGAGATCACCCAGATGGTGAGACAGCAGCGCCTTCGCCCCATGAGTGAGGCAGATGGCGCTCTTCAGCTCGCCACCGAGGGCGAGCACCGGCGGCGCCCCGGCAAAATCCTCCGGCAGGGCGAGCGGCATAGGCGCGAGTCCCCGCCCCCGGCGCAGCACCCGCATGCGCCCGGCCACGAGGCGCACCACGCTGTCGTCGAGCCGCCGGGCGATGGGCCGGTCGTGCATGAGGAAGCCGTCCACGATCCCGGCGAGGCCCGCGCGCGCGTCCTCCGTCTCGATCGCCTGCGGCGCGCCGGCCCTGTTGCCGGAAGTCATCACCAGCGGCCGCCCCGCGGCCTCCAGCAGCAGATGGTGGAGCGGGCTGTAGGGCAGCATCACCCCCACATGCCGCTGGCCGGGCGCGATGGCGGGCGCCAAGGCCCCCGGGGTCCTCACCTCCAGCAGCACGATGGGCGCGGAGGGCGCGGCGAGCGCCTCGGCCTCCGCCGGGCCGATGGTGCAGATGCGGGCCGCCATCTCGCGCGTGGCCATCACCGCGAGCGGCTTCGCGGGGCGGTGCTTGCGGCGGCGCAGCTCGGCCACCGCCCCGGCATCGGTGGCGTCGCAGGCGATGTGGAAGCCTCCGATGCCCTTCACCGCGAGAATGGCGCCCCGGCGCAGCAGGGCAGCGGCGGCGTTGATGGAGTCCGCATCCCGAATATGCGCGGTGGCGGCGGCCGGGCGGGCGCTCGGTTCCGCAACCGGAAGCACGGGAGCGCCGAGCGGCGTGCGCGGCAGAGCCTCCGGCATCACGCCAGGAAGTGGACCCTGAGCTCCCCGCGCTCCCGCATGTCCGGCCACGCTCGCCTCCGGCCCGGTCCCGGGAGGCACTGTTGCGCCCGTGATCGGCCGGCGTGCCGATGGCTGGCGATGTGGCGATGGCGGCCCCGCGGCCAGATCAGGCCCCCCCGCGGCCGGGCCGGTGCCGACCGACGCCCCGCGAGCGGCCGAAGCACCATAAGACAGCGGCACGGCGCCGCCCCGCCCGCCTGCGGGATTGCCGCCCGGCGCGCCCTCCGTCCCCTCCAGCCACACGCGCGGGCCGCAGCGGGGGCAGGCGATGGGCTGGGCGTGGAAGCGCCGGTCGGCCGGGTTCTCATATTCCGCCGCGCACTGCGCGCACATGGCGAAGGCGGCCATGGTGGTCGCCGGCCGGTCGTAGGGCAGGCCGGCGACGATGGAGAAGCGCGGCCCGCAATCGGTGCAGTTGGTGAAGGCGTAGCGGAAGCGGCGCGCCTTCGGATCAGCCATCTCGGCAAGGCAGGCCGGGCAGGTGGCGACATCCGGCGCCACCCCGGCGGAAACCGTGCCGGCCCCGCTCGTGAGAATGCGGAAGTCCTCTTCCCCCGGCAGGGGCGCCGGCGTGCGGGAGAGCTGCTCCACCCGCGCCAGCGGCGGCGCCTCGGCCCTGAGCGCGGCAGCGAAGGCGTCAAGCACGGCGCGCGCTCCCGCCGCCTGGATCACCACCCGGTCCCCCACATTGCGCACGTGGCCGACGAGCCCCAGGCGCCGCGCCAGGCGGTAGACGAAGGGGCGGAAGCCCACCCCCTGGACGATGCCGGAGACGGTGATCTCCTCCGCTTCCCGCCCGCGCACGTCCACCACCTCAATGCACCGTGCAGACCATGCAGGGGTCGAACGAGCGCACGATGTGCTGCACGCTCACCGGCGTGGTCTCGCCCTGGCGCACGGGCGCGCCCGCCAGCGCCGCCTCCAACGGGCCGGGCACGCCGGCGGCATCGCGCGGGGAGAAGTTCCAGGTGGTGGGAGCGATGATCTGGTAGCGGGCGATGCGGCCACGCTCCACCACCAACCAGTGGCCGAGAGCGCCGCGCGCCGCCTCGGTGAGGCCGAAGGCGCGGCCCTCCTGCGGCAGCGCCCCCAGCGCGCACCAGGGCTCTGTGGGCGCGAGCGCGCGCACCCAGTCCGCCATGGCGAGGAGGGTGCGGGCGGTCTCCAGCAGGCGGGCCACCACCCGCGCCCGCACGCTCGCCCCCTCCCGCGCGACGAGGGCGCGGGCGAGGGGATGGCCATCCACCACCTGCCGGGCGAGGGCGCCGGTTTCGAACGGCCGGCCGGAAAGGCGCGGCGCCTTGCACCAGGTGTAGCCGGTCTCGTCCTCTGCATCGGGAAAGGTGGAGCCCTCGAACGGCGGATGGGGCGCCGCGCGCCCCTCCATGCGGGCGAAGGTGTGGTCCTCGGTGATGGCGTCCACGTGGAGCGCGCCCGGCCGCCCCTCGGAGAAGGTGCCGGCGGCATAGAGCCGCCCCTCGTCCTGCGGGTAGGCGCCGTAGGAGAGGAAGCGGTCGTAGGCGCGGCCCATGCGGTCGAGGCCGAGATCGGCGGAGATCGTGAGGAACAGGGCAAGGTCCCCCGCCCGCCCTTCCGCCCAGCGCTCCAGCTCCTCGACGCCGGAGAGGGCGGCGACCTCCTCCAGCGGCGCGGCGAACAGGTGCTCCTCCAGGGCCGCGCGCACGGCGGAGAGGGTGGCGAGAAGGCGCATCTGGTCGCGCGCATCGGCGCTGCGGCTCACCCCGCCGGGCTGGAGCGCCAGGGTGTGCGGCCAACGCCCGGCCAGGAGCCCCATCACGTGAAGCAGGCCCGCGCGGGTCTGCAGCGCGCGCGCCACGCTCGCCCCCCGCGCCGCCTTGAAGCGCCGTTCCGCCTCCATGAACCAGGGGCGGTCCTCATAGATGGCGCGGGCGAAGTCCGGCATGAAGAAGACATGGAAATGGGTGAGATGGTCGGCCAAATTCTCGGTGGCAACCATGAGGTTGGTGGCGATGCGCCCGTTGCGGGTGGGCATGAGGCCCTGAAGCTCTGCCAGTGCCAGCGCCGCCGCGTGGGACTGCGACACCGAGCAGATGCCGCAGATACGCGGCGCGATCACCAGCGCGTCACGCGGGTCGCGCCCTTCCAGGATGCGCTCGAAGCCGCGGAACAGGGGCGAGGAGACATAGGCGGCGCGCACGGCGCCATCGGCGATGTCGAGGCGCACCTCAAGGTCGCCTTCCACCCGGTTGAAGGGACCGACGACGAGACGGGTCAGCGTGTCTCTCATCTCTTCTTGATGTCCCGCACCATGGGCGGCGTCAGCACGTGATCGGCCGTGGCGTTGCGGCGCAGGCGCTCGGGCGTCGCGGCCTTGGCGAGGGAGGAGAGGGCGATGAACCACGCCTTCGGCATGTCCGTGGGCAGGCCCACGGGGATGCCGCCGATCTTCGGCGTCTCCAGGAAGGCGTGGCCCGGCTCCTCGAACTCCGGCGCCGTGCAGTTGATGCAGGCGTAGCCGCCCCGCGTGCAGGAGCCCTCGCCGTTCCACAGGCGGGTGTTGCAGTCGGCGTGGGCCTGGGTGCCCAGGCACCCCAGGTGCTCCATCATGCAGCCGAGGTCACTCATCTTCTCGGCGCTGGCCTTGTATTCGTAATATTCGTTGCGCGGGCAGCCATGGTGCACCAGGTGATCGGCGTAGAAGCGCGGCCGCCCGTAAACGTCGAGATCATCAGGCCCCATGAGGCCGGCGGACAGCAGCATCAGCGTCTCCGTGACCCAGTTGGGATGGGTCGGGCAGCCCGCCACGTTCACGACTGGCAGCCCGCCGGTGGCGCGGAAGTCCGCCCCCAGCGCCCCGCCCTTCCGCCGCCCGTCATATTGCAGGCCGCAGGCGTCGGCGGGGTTGACCCCGGCGGCGGTCACCCCGCCATAGGCCGCGCAGGTGCCCACCGCCACCACGTGGCGCGCCACGCCGGCGAGCGCCCGCGCCCACTCCAGCATGGGCCGGCCGGTGCCGGCGAGGATGTGGAAGCGCCCGGTGCCGTTCGGCCCGCGCAGCAGCGCGCCTTCCACGCACAGGGCATCGAGCACGACCTCGCCCGCCAGGATGGCCTCGAACAGGGCCACCGCCTCGGTCCCCGTCTCCTCCGAGAGGGTGGGGTGCCAGAGAATGCGGATGCCGGCCCCGGCCAGGGTCGTCAGCAGGTCCGGCGCCTCGGCGCAGAGCAGCGACATGGTGCAGCCGCCGCAGCCGCCCGACTGCAGCCAGAGGATGTTGAAGGGAGCGCTCGTCATCGCGCGTTCCGCCCCGCCGACCGCGGAAGGGTGAGGGTGGCCACCGCGCCGCCGCCGGGGGCGTTCTCCACGGTGAGGCGACCCTCGTGCTCCTCCACGATGCGGTAGCAGATGGCGAGCCCGAGCCCCGTGCCCTTGCCCACCGGCTTGGTGGTGAAGAAAGGATCGAACACGCGGCCAAGCACCTCCGGCGGCAGGCCGGGCCCGCTGTCGCGCACCTCCAGCACCACCGCGTCGGCGGTGCGGCTGCCGTGGATGTCGAGGCGCGGCGCGGGCCGCCCCTCCATGGCGTCGATGGCGTTCTGCACCAGGTTCATCACCACCTGGTGGATGTGGCCGGGGTGGCCGACAGTGTCGAACCCCTCCGGCAGGTCCACGCGGGTTTCCAGGTCCGGCATCTGCGATTTCGCCACCCAGTCCACCGCCGAGCGCGCCACCGCGGCGAGGTCGAACGGCTCGCGGGCCTCCCGTCGATCGGAGGAGAAGCGGCGCAGGTCCGCCACGATGTCGCGCACGCGCTCGGCCCCCTCCAGCATGCCGGCGAAGGCGGAGGGGATGTCGGCGAGGGTGCGGTCCACCCGCAGCTCCGCGCGCGCCGCGGCGGCCGCTGCCGGGCCGCCCGCATGAACCGCGTCGAGATAGGCCATCAGCCGGTCCACGTAGCGCTTGAGGGCATGGGCGTTGCCGTAGACGAAGGAGATGGGATTGTTCAGCTCGTGCGCCACCCCGGCCACCAGCCGGCCCAGGGAGGCCATCTTCTCGGAGTGGACGAGCTGCTGCTGGGTCCGCTTCAGGTGCTCGTGGGCGCTGGCGAGGTCGGAATAGGCCTGCTTCAGCTCGCCGATGGGCCGCCCCACCAGCACGATGCCCACCGCCCGCCCGCGCGGATCGAACCTCAGGGCGCCGTTCACGGCCACCGGCTCCGGCCCCTCGGGGGTGGCGAGGAAGAATTCGCGGTCCACGATGCGGGCGCGGCTCGCCATGGTGGCGAGCACATCGGCGGCGCTGGTGGGCGATGCAGGGGCGATGAGAGCGGCGAGCGGCCGCCCCACCAGCGCCTCGGCATGCTGGCCGAAGGCCCGCTCGGCGGCGCGGTTCACCTGCTCGACCCGCCCGGAAAGGTCACAGGCGACCAGCACGTCCGTCATGGCGCCGAGCACGCCGGCGATGAAGCCCTGGGCCTCCTCCAGCGCGGCGTTCTTGGCCTCCAGCTCCACCTGCTGGCTCACCAGCTCGGCATAGGCCTCGTCCATCTTCTGAATGACGGAGATCCAGGCCTGATCGGCCTCGGCCGCGCCGAGGTCACCCGGCAGCTCGCCCTCCCCAGCGAAGGACGGGAGCGGAGGCATCAGCGGAACGTCCTCCCCCGCGGGCATGGCGTGTCCTCAAGCGTTGCGGTTCCAGGCGCGGCGCGCACGGCGGCATGCTAATCCCGGCCATCCCCCCGGCGCAACGGCGGTCGCGAGGCGCTCCCATTCGCGCCCGTCCGGCGCTATGGTCGTGCCATGAGCACCATCGCCCCCCCGCACGCACGCGCCGCCGCCGGCAGCGACCATCCGCGCACCTTCCTCCTCGGCACCGCCACCGTCACGGCGCCGGGACTGGCGGGCGGCCTGCACGTGGTGGCGACCCCCATCGGCAACCTCGGCGACATCACCATCCGCGCCCTGGAGACGCTGGCCGCGGCGGACGTCATCGCCTGCGAGGACACCCGCGTCTCCCGCCGCCTGCTGGACCGCTACGCGATCCGCACCCCGCTCATGGCCTATCACGACCACAACGGCGCCAGCGCCCGGCCGAAGCTGCTGGCGCGGCTCGCGGCCGGGGAACGGGTGGCGCTGATCTCCGATGCCGGCACGCCGCTGGTGTCCGATCCCGGCTTCAAGCTGGTGGTGGAGGCGGCGGCCGAAGGGCACACGGTGCACCCCCTGCCCGGCGCCTCCGCGCTGCTGGCGGCGCTGGTGGCCGCCGGCCTGCCCACCGACTGCTTCCTGTTCGACGGCTTCCTGCCGCCCAAGGCCGGGCAGCGGCGCAACCGCATCACGGCCCTGGCCCAGGTGCCGGCCACCCTGGTCTTCTATGAAAGCGGGCCGCGCCTCGCCGAGAGCCTCTCGGACCTCGCTTCCGTCCTGGGCCCCCGCCGCGCGGCCGTGTGCAGGGAGCTGACCAAGACCTTCGAGGAAGTGCGGCGGGGCGACCTGCCCGCCCTCGCCGCCCATTATGCCGCCGTCGACGCCCCGAAGGGCGAGATCGTGCTGGTGGTGGGCCCGCCGCTGGAGGAAGCGGCCGGCGACGACGCCGTGGACGCGGCGCTTGCCCGCGCCCTGGGCGAAGCCTCGCTGAAGGATGCGGTGGCCGCCGTCGCGACCATGACCGGCCGGCCGAAGCGCGAGGTCTACGCCCGCGCCCTGGCCCTCACCGAGGGGCGGCACGCCCCGAACCCCGACGCCCCGGCCCACGACACCCCCGACAGCGATGCCTGAACCGGGCCCCGTCCCCCGCACGCCGGCCCAGCGCGCCGCTCATGCCCGCGGCCTCGCGGCGGAGGCGCGCGCCGCCCGCCTGCTGGAGGCGCTGGGCTTCGCCATCCTCGCCCGGCGCGCCCGCACCCAGGCCGGCGAGATCGACCTCATCGCCCGGCGCGACGACCTCCTGGTGTTCTGCGAGGTGAAGCGGCGCGCCAGCCTCGCGGCGGCGGCGGAATCCCTTGAGCCCCGCCAGCAGCGGCGCATCGCCGCCGCGGCCGAGGCCTGGCTTTCCGATCAGGCCGAGCTTGCGGGCCTTTTCATGCGCTTCGACGCCATCCTGGTGGCGGGCGAGGCCGCGGAGCACCTGCCCGGCGCCTTCGAGGCGGGATGAGGCGCGAGGTGACGCGCGTGAGCTGGCGGGCGGCAGCGCCGCGCTATAGATAGAGGCAGAGAGGCCCCGGACAGCACCGCGCGGGCCGCCGGAGATTGCCATGACCCTTCAGGTCGCGGTCCAGATGGACCATATCGCCACCATCAACGTGGCCGGCGATTCCACCTTCGCCCTGCTGCTGGAGGCCCAGCGGCGCGGCCATGCGCTGTTCCACTACACGCCCGACCGCCTCGCCATGCGCGACGGCGTCGTCTACGCCACGATCGAGACCCTGAGCGTGAAGGACGAGGCCGGCGCCCATTTCGTGCTGGGGGAGAAGCGGCGCGTCGCCCTTTCGGAGATGGACGTGGTGCTGCTGCGCCAGGACCCGCCCTTCGACATGGCCTACGTGACCACCACCCACCTGCTGGAGCGCATCCACCCCGGGACCCTGGTGGTGAACGACCCCGCCCATGTGCGCAACGCGCCGGAGAAGATCTTCGTCACCCACTTCCCGGAGCTGATGCCGCCGACGCTCATCACCCGCGACCTCGACGAGATCAAGGCCTTCCGCGCCGAGCATGGCGACGTGGTGATGAAGCCGCTCTACGGCAACGGCGGCGCCGCCGTGTTCCGCCTCACCGCCGACGACCTCAACTTCGGCTCGCTCTACGACCTGTTCTCCACCACCTTCCGCGAGCCCTGGGTGATCCAGCGCTTCCTGCCCCAGGTGAAGCACGGCGACAAGCGCATCATCCTGGTGGACGGCGAGGCGGCCGGCGCCGTGAACCGGGTGCCGAACGAAGGGGACCTGCGCTCCAACATGGTGCGCGGCGGCGCCGCCCGGCCCACCGACCTCACCGACCGGGAGCTGGAGATCTGCGCCCGCATCGGGCCCTCGCTCAAGGCCATGGGCCTCCTCTTCGTGGGCATCGACGTGATCGACGGCAACCTCACCGAGATCAACGTCACCTCCCCCACCGGCCTGCGCGCCATCAAGCGCCTCGGCGGGCCCGACATCGCCGTCCAGATCTGGGATCGGATCGAGGAGAAGCGCGGCGCCTGAGCGCCCCGCCACCGCCGGAGGGAACCCCATGGGACACGCCAAGACCCGCAGCGCCCTGACGACACGCCACGCCTCGAAGGCGCGCCTCGCCCTGCCCCTCGCGCTCGCGCTCTTCGCCGCCCCGGCGCTGGCGCAGACCCCGCCCGAGGCGCAGTGGCGCCCGGCCTCGGAGATCGCCACCCATCTCGCCGAGAACGGCTTCCGCGTGATGAAGCTGGACCGCGAGCATGACGGCTACGAGGCCGACCTCATCGACCGCCAGGGCAACCGGGTGGAGGCGCGGGTGAACCCGGTCACGGCCGAGCTGGTGAGCACCAAGTCCGAAGGCCGCGCCGGGCCGGTGCACGAGCAGTGGCTCACCCTCGCCCAGGTGGCCCGCCACCTGGAGGGCAAGGGCTTCACCGTGCGCAAGATCGAGACCGAGGCCAGCGGCTACGAGGCCGACCTCACCGACCGCGGGGGCGCGCGGACCGAAGCGAAGATCGACCCCATGAGCGGGGAGATCCTCGCCTCCAAGCCCGACTGACGCCCTGCCGGCGTGCGGGACGCCTCAGGCCGCCCGCGCCACCAGGGTCAGCGTATCCACGGTGAAGCTGCCGTCGGGCTCGATCTCGAAATGGCGAGCCACATCCGCGCTCGCCCCCTGCTGGAGGCTGCGGATCGCATCCACATGCAGCGCGCTGGTGCGGATGCGCGCCACCCAGGAGGAGAACTCCAGCCTGAGCCGGTGCTCGCGCGCCTCCTCCACCACGAAGCCGGCGGCGGCGAGGTGCGCCGCCCATTCGGGCCGTGAGAAGTCTCGCCCGTGGGAGGGATCACGCAGCAGCTCCACCGCCTGGAGGAAGGTGTCGGCCACCGCCCAGACCGGCGCCGCCACGTCCATGAACACCGCCCGGCCGCCGGCCTTCAACACGCGGCGCGCCTCGCTGAGGCCGCCGTGCAGGCTGCGCCAGTGGTGGGCGCTGTAGCGCGAGGCCACGGCATCGAAGCTCCCGTCGGCGAAGGGCAGCGCCTCTGCCACGCCGCGCGCGGTGGCGATATTGCCGAGCCCGCGGCGCGACGCCTCCGCCGACACCGCCTCGAGCATGGCGCCGGAAAGGTCATAGGCCACCGCCTCCCTGACGAACGGCGCGGCGGTGAAGCTCACATGGCCGCCGCCACAGCCGAGATCGAGCAACCTTTCGGGCCGCTCGCGCTCCAGGAGGGCGGAAAGGGCCGCGAGATCCGGCCCCTGCGCATGCACGGCGCTCGCCACATAGGCCGAAGCCTGCGGCCCGAACTGCTGCGCCACCAGGTCCGCGAGACTGGCGGCGCGCGGGGTGTCCTCGGTCATGGCGTGTCCTCCCTCTTGCCTCAGCACCAGTGCCAAACGCGGCACCCTTGGGCAACCTGCCGCAACGGCAGATCCGGTTTGCCGCCGGGTGGCACCTTCGCAAGCCTGCGCGGTGCCCAAGCGCTCTCCGGCGCTGGCCGAAGACGGAACCTCAGGCGGCAGCCACGCGGTCCCGGTCCGGGTGGTGGAAGGCGAGCACCAGCACCACGGAGGAGGCGCCGAGGGCGGCCATCAGCCAGAAGCCGTCATCGAACGAGCCGCGCAGGTGCAGCACCCAGCCCGTGAGCGCCGGCGCGAGGAAGCCCGCCACGGCGAAAGCGAAGTCCATGATGCCGAGGGCGGTGGCCGCCCGTTGCGGCACGATGTCCACGTTCACCGCATAATAAGCCGCGTTGGCGCCCATGGAGGCGGCCACCGCCACCGTGATGCAGGCCACAGCCAGCGGCAGGCTGACGCCGAACGCCACCGGCACCACCGCCGCAGCCGCCACCAGCTGCGTGCCCGCGATGAGGTAGGAGCGCGCCACCCTGAGCCGCCCGGTGGTCTTCAGCAGGTGGTCCGACCAGTGGCCGAACGCCCACAGCACCGCCGCCGCCGCCAGCCACGGCAGCACCGTGAAGGCGCCGACCGTGGTGAGATCGAGCCCGTAGACCTGGTGCAGGTAGCTCGGCAGCCAGGTCATGAAGAAAAACAGGAAGTAGCCGAAGACGAAAAACGCCCAGTAGTTCACCAGCAGGGTGGGATTGGTCAGCAGCAGCCGCGCAATTCCGCGCCCGCCGACAGGGGCATCCTGCGCCTCGTGCGCGCCCGCGCCATGCCTGCCCGCCTCGTGCGCGCCGGAAGCCGGCGCCCCCGCGCGAATGTGCGCAAGCTCCTCCGCGTTCACATGGGGAGAACCGGCGGGATCGTTCCGGAACAGCACCAGCCACAGCGGCACCCAGACCACCGAGATCAGGAACAGCACGCCGAAGGTCCAGCGCCAGTCCAGCAGCGCCAGGAGCTGGGTGACGATGGGGCCGCCGATGGCAAGGGCCAGCGGCACCGACACCAGCGCATAGCCCAGGGCGCTCGCCTGCTCCTGGGGCGGCAGCCAGCGGCTCACGGCACCCGTCAGCGCGGGAAAGTTCGGCCCCTCGGCCACGCCCAGCAGCACACGCGCCGCATAGAGCGCGGCGAAGCCCGTGGCCGCGCCGGTGAGGCCGATGGAGAAGCTCCACAACACCGCCGCCACCGCCAGCACGCCGCGCGCCCCCCACCGGTCCACCGCGATGCCCCCGAGGAGGGTTGTCAACGCATAGCCGATGCCGAAGGCGCCAAGAATGGTGCCCGCGTCCAGCTTGGAAAGCCCGAGCGCCTGCTCCATCAGCGGGATCGCGTAAGAGATGGCCGCCCGGTCGACATAATTCACCACCGTGATGGCGAACAGGAGCAGGACCACCACGAACCGGAAACGTGTCGCCGCCATTGCGGGCCTCCTCTGCGGGCCTTCTCGTCCCGGCCCGATCCTAGACCCTTTCGGCCCATCTCGGGCAATGCGGTGCGCGACAAGCCTGCGCGCCGGCGAAATTCCGCGCGCATCCCTGCCGTCATGCCGGAGATCGCCTTGTTCATACTCCGTTCTTGCTCCGGGCACATCCGTTCGATAGGATTTGCAATCTACGGCTGAACATGGGGTGCAGCGGTGATTCAGCGGGTGGCGACGGTGGCGTTCCAGGGGGTGGAGGCGCGCCCCGTGGATGTGCAGGTGCATGTGGCGGCAGGCCTGCCCGCCTTCACCATCGTCGGCCTGCCGGATAAGGCCGTGACGGAGGCCAAGGAGCGGGTGCGCGCGGCGCTGATCGCCTCCGGCCTCGCGCTGCCGGCCCGGCGCATCACCATCAATCTCGCCCCCGCCGACCTGCCGAAGGAAGGCTCCCACTACGACCTTCCCATCGCGCTCGGGCTCATGGCCGCCATCGGCGCCATTCCGGCCGATGCGCTGGCGGGCTTCACGGTGGTGGGCGAACTGGCGCTCGACGGCACCATCGCCGCCGTGGCCGGGGTGCTGCCGGCGGCCATCGGCGCCAATGCACGCGGCCACGGGCTGGTGTGCCCAGCACCCTGCGGAGCCGAGGCCGCCTGGGCCAGCCCCGAGATGGAGATTCTCGCCCCCGCCACTCTGCTCGAGCTCGCCAACCACATGAGCGGGCGCCAGGCCCTCGCCCGGCCCGAGCCGCTCATGCGCACGGACGGCCCCGCCGCCCTCGACCTTCGGGACGTGAAGGGCCAGGAGACCGCCAAGCGGGCCATCGAGGTGGCCGCCGCCGGCGGCCACAATCTCCTGTTCATCGGCCCGCCGGGTGCGGGCAAGTCCATGCTGGCGCAGCGCCTGCCTTCCATCCTGCCGCCGCTCGCGCCGGTGGAGATGCTGGATGTCTCCATGATCGCCTCGGTGGCCGGCGCCATCGGGGACGGCGGGCTGGTCAGCCGGCGCCCGTTCCGCGCCCCGCACCATTCCGCCAGCATGGCGGCGATGGTGGGCGGCGGCGCCAAGGCCCGGCCCGGCGAGGTCTCCCTTGCCCACAACGGCGTCCTCTTCCTCGATGAACTGCCGGAATTCTCGCCCCAGGTGCTCGATTCCCTGCGCCAGCCGCTGGAAACGGGCGAGGTGCTGATCGCCCGGGCCAACAACCGGGTCACCTACCCCGCCCGGTTCCAGCTCGTCGCCGCCATGAACCCCTGCCGCTGCGGCCATGCCGGAGAGCCCGGCTACACCTGCAAGCGCGGCCCGCGCTGCGCGGACGAATACCAGGCCCGCCTTTCCGGCCCCTTCCTCGACCGCATCGACATCCACCTGGAAGTGCCGGCCGTAAGCGCCGCCGACCTTGTTCTTCCCGCACCGGCGGAAGGCTCGCGGGAGGTGGCGGCGCGGGTAGCGCTGGCGCGGCAACTGCAGGCGGAGCGCTACGCCGCCCTCGGCCGGCCGGACGTGCGGACCAATGCGGAGGCATCCGGCCCGCTGCTCGAAGCCGTGGCCCAGCCGGATGCCGCCGGTGCCGCCCTGCTGCGCGACGCCGCCGACGCCATGCGCCTCACCGCCCGCGGCTATCACCGCGTATTGAAGGTGGCGCGCACCCTGGCGGATCTCGATGGCGCGGACGGCGTGGGCCGGCGCCATCTCGCGGAAGCGCTGGCCTACCGGGCCGCCGCCGAGCGCCCACGTGCCGCAGCCTGACACCGACCGGAGCGCATGCCTGCCTGCTCGGAATGGTGCGGGCGAGCCACCCCAACGCGGCCATTGATCGCCGGGGCGGAGGAGATACGATGGCAGCGCCAGCTACCACCGCGCAGACGGCGGACGCGCACCGGACAGGCGGCATTTCGCGTGTCGAGATCGTAATTTACTGCGTCCTGAAGTCGAGATAACACGAACCCCTCTCCTTCCGCGCGATCGGAGCGAGAAGTACGCACAGCATGGCGGCGGAACATGACGCCCAGAGTCGAGCCCCCCCTCCCTCCCCTCCTCTTCGGGAACAGGGAGAGAGTCCGGATCCGCTCCGTCCTGCAGATGCAGGAACAGGTGCAGCACGCCCTGGGCTGGAGCGCCGAATATGATGCGCTCGACGACCCCTCGGCCTTCGCCACGCAGCAGTCTTCTGTCACGGTCAACGGCATGCGGGTCACAGCCCTCGCGCATACGCCCATCCGCACCCGCGTCGATTCCGACGAATTCTCGTTCTTCATGCCGGTGGATGGCGGCGCCATCGAGTCCGTGGTCAACGGCGAGCGGGTCCGGTGCGACCCCATGCGTACGGCGCTTCTCGCCCCTGAAGGAGAGCGCATCGGCACAGGCCGCTCCCGCTCCATCGTCGTCGCGGTCCTGGAAAAACCGCGCCTGCTTTCGACCGCCCGCGCCATGCTGCGCGACGACGAGGCAGGGCTCGACCTCCAGCGGCCCAGCATCCTGCCGCTCGCGGCGGGGCCCATGAACTTCGATCTCCTGCTGCGCAGCGCCTGCCGGGCCTTTGATGCCTGCAGCATGAATCCCGTAGCCGCCGCCGCGCTGGCGGTCGACGACACCCTCTACCGCACCATTTGCGCGATGCTGTTGCGTGAGCGCCTCTTCGCCGAGGCCATGCCCTCCGTCACCCGCAGCGGCATCGACGCCGGCCTGGACCTGGCGTGCGAGTACATCCTCGCCAATCTCGGCGGCCGCATCAGCATGACGGACCTGGAGCGCATCAGCGGCCTGTCCACGCGCACCTTGCAATACGCCTTCCAGAAGCGCTTCGGCTGCACTCCCGTCACCTGGATCCGGAACGAGCGGCTGACCGCTGCCCGCGCCCTGCTGCTCGCGGCCGACGAGAAGACCACGGTAACCGATGCAGCGCTGGCTTTCGGCTTCTCCAACCTCGGCAATTTCTCCAGATATTATTCCGACAAGTTCGGCGAATACCCCTCCCAGACCCTCGCCGACGCCCGCGCACGAATGTAGCGCGCGGCTGCGCACCGAGCGGGACGGACCCCACCCAAAAGCAGACACGAGCACCCCGCCGAGAGCTTCGCCGCACCGCCGACGGGAAAGCGGGCTGGCGATCAGCCGCGGGGTATCGTATAGGAGCCCGGCGCAGCTTCCGCGCGGCGCGACAATGCAGGCGCGGCAGGACCGGTGGATGCGCGGCTCGCCCGCGACGGGTTGGAAACGGCATGTTTCAACAGGTCGCAGGTGGTGAAGGAAAAGGTTCGGGCCAACGAAGGTCGACAGGCGCAAAACGCCTCGGCCCCTCAGCGGCAAGAGTGCGGGCGTGGCGGAACTGGTAGACGCAGCGGACTCAAAATCCGCCGTCCTTACGGATATGTCGGTTCGAGTCCGACCGCCCGCACCATTCCTTCGTGACAAATAAGAACGCCGTGCGGGACGTCCAAGGCGTGCACATGCGCGGATTGGTCCCTTGCCGATGCGTCCCCTGAAGCTGGCCGACGTATTTTCTCAGCAGCGCGCCCGGGGCGGAGGCTCTTGGTGGCTCTGCATCAGGCAAGCGGCAGGATGTGCCGTTCGGTCGGTCGGCATTTCGCATCCCAATATCAAGCGTCCGCCCCGGCCCGCGGGAAATCACCGCAGTTCCGGACCTCGGTGACGCGGAGGGAAAGCACCTCGAGCTCGCCACGATCTTACATCTGCGGCAGGTGCACGCCGCCCTCAAGCACGCCCTGCCCGCAGCCGGGCTCGCTGTCTGGGCGCGTGCCCGGGGCGCACGGACTATTGATGCCTCAAGAGAATGCGCCGCTCATGCGAAAGCCCCGCGAGCGGGCTCGCGGGGCTCTTGGAAACATCCGTCCGGCCTCGGCTGGGGACCGAGGCCGGTGCCGTCAGTTCTTCAGGTACGCCTCCATGGAATCGTCCAGGGCGTCCTTCCAGGGGGTGTGGTGCACCGGCGCCATGGTGCCGGTGATGAGCGAGCGGTAGGAGTTATTGCGGAAGCCCATGATGTCTTCCACCTTGTGCTTCTTCCACTCGAAGAAGGCTTCGCAGGCTCCGTCCACGTTGAAGCTGGGATAGTCGGTGTCGGCGATCAGCTCCTTCACATAGTCGCCCTGATACTTGATGGCGTACTTCACCTCTCCCGAGGCATCCTCGCGGGCCACGCGCTCGGCCACGTCGGCAAGGAGCACTTCCTTGTCGGCGGGCACGGTGATGCGGCCAAGGATGATGTCGCGCACATACCAGGCCTGTGCGTCGAACATGTTGAAGGTGAACCATTGGTCCTGCATTCCGAGATAGAACATCTTCGGATTGTGGACGTAGACCACGCCCTTGTAGAGGTCGTTTGTCGCGAGGCGGTTCGCGGTCTTCAGGCGCAGGTCGTCGGGCAGGAACGGGAAATAGTGCTTGTAGCCGGTGCACAGGACAATGGCATCCACATCCTTGGTGGTGCCATCCTTGAAGTAGGCAGTCTTGCCATCCACCTTCACCAGCGCGGGCTTTTCTTCCCAGTTCCCGGGCCACTTGAAGCCCATGGGCGCGGTGCGGAAGGCGGTGGTGATGGACTTCGCGCCATACTTCCAGCACTGGGAGCCGATGTCTTCGGCCGAATAGGACGCGCCCACCAGCAGCACGTCCTTGCCGGCAAATTCGCGCGCGTCGCGGAAGTCGTGGGCGTGAACGATACGGCCGCTGAAATGCTCGAAGCCGGGGAATTCCGGCGTGTTCGGGCTGGAGAAGTGGCCGGAGGCGCACACCACGTGGTCGAAGCGCTCCTTGTAGACCCGGTCGTTGACCATGTCATGCACGGTCACAGTGAAGTCGTCGGCGTCCTTGTCGTAATCGATCCAGCGGATCACCGAGGAGAAGCGGATCCAGTCGCGCACGCCAGCCTTGATGACGCGGCCCTCGATATAATCGAACATCACCTCGCGCGGGGGATAAGAGGCAATCTGCTTGCCGAAATGCTCCTCGAACGAATAGTCGGCGAATTCGAGGCCCTCCTTGGGGCCATTGGTCCAAAGGTAGCGGTACATGGAGCAATGGACCGGCTCTCCATTCTCGTCCACGCCCGTACGCCACGTATAGTTCCACAGGCCGCCCCAGTTCGCCTGCTTCTCGAAGCAGACGATCTCCGGAATCTCGGCGCCCTTCTTGGCGGCGGACTGGAACGCCCGCAGCTGCGCCAAGCCAGACGGACCCGCGCCGATGACGGCAACGCGTTTGCTCATTCCCCTCTCCTCTATTCGGTCTGGACCAGTTTTTAGAACCGGTTCTTTCGGCTTGAACCAGTCTGGACATTACCGCATTCGCCGGACGTGTCGACGGGCAGCGGCCTTTTCCGCTGGCGAAAATATGGGCGAAGACAGTATAAATCATAGGCGATACTGGCGTTAGCAGAGGCAACTGGGGCTAAACTGGTATATTCGCGCCCACAGTCGGCGCCGGTCGCTCGAAGACGCATCGAACGTCCCCGGCGTATCGCGGTGAGGAAAGCTGCGGGCCCGCAGCCTCCGGAGAAGCGTGATGGCAACAAGAAGGACTGCCTTTGCTGCAGAATCGCGCCACAGCCGGCCACCGCAACCATGGCCTGAGCCGCCAGAGCCCCTTCATGGGCATATATTTTTCTGCTGAAGAAAAAGGCACCGCCGCATGCGGTCCGCGCGCAGGCGTCGCGCGGGCGACGATCTGGATTTTCGCCCCCCATCCGGCCTAAGAAGCCCCAGCGACCTTCCGCAGGGACCACACAGAGGACCTTAATCGTGGCCATATCTCCCCGCCGGACCGCCTCGGGCGTTCACGCCGAGCCCGTCGTCGGCGCCACGGTTCAATATGTCCTGGACACGCTGATGCTGCGGATCACCTCCCAGGAATACGGGGTGGACGAGCGCCTGCCCTCCGAGCGGCAGCTCGCCCAGGACCTCGGGGTGGCGCGCAACACGGTGCGCGAGGCCCTGGACCAGCTGGAGGAGCGCGGGCTGATCCGCCGTCGCGCCGGCTCCGGCTCGTTCGTGACCTATGACCCCAACGGCGCCGCCGATTCCGTTTCGGCGGTGGCGTCCGAGACCGGCCCGCTCCAGCTGCAGGTGGTGCGCTCCATCCTGGAGCCGGAGATGGTGCGCCTCGCCATCATCACCATGTCGCCGCGCCAGATCGAGGCGCTGGGCGAGATCCTCTCGCAGATGGAGGCGGTGCAGACCGACGCCATCGCCTTCGTGCGGCTGGAGGAGGAGTTCCACCGCCAGATCGCGGCCGGCACCGGCAATCCCCTGCTCATCGCCTGCTACAACCTGGTGATCGACGCGCGCCACCAGTCCTTCCGCGCCGCCATGTACCGGCGCCACCTCACGCCCAATCGTATCGCCGCCTACCAGCGCGGCTACAACGCGCTGTTCAACGCCATCGCTGCGCGCGACGTGGAGGAGGCGAGCGAATTCATGAAGCTCGCCCTGATCGAGGATCAGAAGCTGCTCATGCAGGAAGACTGAGCGCCGCCGGCCGCGCTGCCAGCCGCTGCTGCCAGGACTGCCCGAGCTCCGCGAGGTGGCGCAGCAGGGTCGGCGTGTGGCGGTCCAGCCACGCGGGCACCGAGCCGAACTCCATGATCCGCGCCCGTCCCTCGCGGATGGACACCACCGGCCAGCGCCCCACCAGCACGTTGTCGATGCCGTAGAGCTCGTTTCCCCACCAGCGCGCGGGGCCGAAGGCATGGGACATCTGCCGCCCCCGCTTCATGGCGGCCAGCACCGAGACCGGCTCGGTGGTATCGGCCCGCTCCACCGCATTGTGCCAGAGATCCAGCATGGAGGCGTATTCCCAGCTCACCGCGCTCCAGCTGCCGGGAAACCGCGCATTGTAGGCATCGAAGAAGGCCTTCGGCCGGTGGAAGAAGAAGGTGGTGTCGGTCAGCTCAGGGTCGTCGAAATCGGGAAACTGGAAGGTGAAGCGCTCCATGAAGCGGGCGGACGTGCGCGCGATCATGCGCGGGTAGTCGTCGCCGGTGCTGGAGAGCATCTGTCCCGCGAAGCCGCGGGCATGGGCGGCTTCAGTCAGCGCCTGGGTCATGGGCGGGGTGGAGGAGCACCAGCAGCAGATGTCCGGCGCCTCCGCCAGCATGGCGTCTACGATCCCCTCCGCCTCCGTAGTTTCGTGTGCGTAGCGGATCTCTTTCACCACCTCATGGCCGGCAACCTCGAAGGCCGCGCGGTAAACCGCGAGCGAGGGCAGGCCCAGGCTGTCCGCCTGGCTGCAGAGGGCGACGCGGCGCGCCGCGGGAAAGCTGCGGGCCAGCCAGTCCACCCCCGTGACATTGAACAGCGGGTGCACCTCGGCCGGAGCGATAAGATAGGGCGTGTCGGGCGAGAGGTCCGAGGGCAGCAGGGTGGCCACCAGCACGCGCCGCCGCATGAGCTGGTGCAGCACCGGCGCGAAGCTGTCGCCGCCCAGGGTGAGGACCAGCCGCACGCGCTGGCGCTCCACCATGTCGCGGGCGGCGGCGATGGTCTCCTGCGGGCTGCGCGCGCTGTCGTGGGCGATGATCTCCACCCGATGGCGCTTGCCGGCCACCATCATGCCGCCATGCTCGTTGATCCAGTCGATCCAGATGCGGCAGCCGTCGAGCCCCGGCTCGCCCCAGCACGCCTCGGGCCCCGACAGCGGCGTGAGCACGCCGATGCGCACCGGCGCCCGGTTCTGCGCGTCGAGGCGCGGAAGCGCGCCCGTGACGGCAAGGCGCTGCGCGAAGGATGAGGCGGTCATGCCCCATCTATAGCGGCGCGCCCCGCGCTTCAGATGCCTCAAATAGCGCCATCCCCCGCCGCTGAAAGCGGCGTCCGCGGCTCACCGGCCATGGGCCCGCAAACCGGCCCTCTCGAACGGCAGTGATGGAACGGCGGGACGCCGCCTGCCCCCGGCAAGCCGACACAGGTGGGAGCGCCATGAGCGAAGCGAGGCGGAATGATCATCCGTCAAAAAGGGGGGGGGAGCCGCTCTGCGTTCCGTCTCGACGGGGCTGGTGCGGCCGAACAGATCCCCTCATGCTTTGGTCCCGGCAGCTCAGAAGCGATGGCGGACGCCCTTGGTTTTCATGGCCTGGATGAAGCTCTCCAGGGGCGCATTGTCCCAGGAATCCTCCTTGCCGCTCAGGGATGGGGCGGTGCCTGCGGTCGCGAGGACCCCGGCGGCGCATTGGGCCGCGGCGCGGGCGGCGGATCGGAGCCGGTGCCGGCCTCCGGAGCTTGGCCGCCTGGGCGAGCGCCGCCGCGCGATCTGCGTATGCAGGGTCTCACGCATGGCCCAGCCAGCCAGCTTGCGGATGGCACCGGCAGCGGGAGGTTGATCGGCAACGTCGAGAAGAGGCTCACGGGCGCGCTGTCCGGCGGCACTGTCGGCAGGCACGCGAGAGGACGCCATACCGGGGACGGCGGCGAGCACGACCCCGCCCGCGTAGCGCACCGGGGCGAGTGTGTGGCCGACAAGGAAGCGACCTCGCACGTCGGCATCGGCACCCTGGACGCGATCCAGCAAGGCAAGAGGGGCGATGCGAACGGCGATCCGATGGGCAACCGGGGCATGGCCGGGCGGCCTTGCGCTGCCGAGGAGACAGCCGGCGGCGCCGGCCCCAGCATCAGCTCTCACCTGTCCATCGACGCGCGCGGGTCGAACATGACGGCGGACCAGTTTCGAGTGGGGTTCGCGCTGCCGGAGAATAATCGCGTGGCAATGAAACCCGTGCCGGACGTCGTCAAGAAAGCCCGGTCGCGGATGAAACAGGCGGACGACCCACAGGTCCAGGCCCGCTTTCCCGCTGGGATTTGTCGGTGACTTGGGATTTCGCGGCGACTTGGCCTTAGGCGCTAAGTCTTTGATTTAATGGCGCGCCGGGGAAGATTCGAACTCCCGACCCCCAGATTCGTAGTTCAGAAATGGCCCTTCGCCATGGCATCCGCCTGCCCTTCTAACTTTCCTTGTGTCATAATAACATATTGATTATCATTTTATAATCGTATCAGAGCGCGTTCTGGCGAATTTCAACTGCCAAACCTTTCGATCCGCCAAAACCGTTTCAAAAACCGTTTCAAAAAATAGGGGCTACGCCATGGCCGAACTGCGCTTCCAGATCAACGACAAGGCCATCGAGCGCCTCCCTCCGCCCGAGAACGGACGCTACATTGTCCGGGACACCGAGCTGAAGGGGTTCTTTCTCGTCGTCGGAGCTCGCAAAAAGACCTTCACCATCCAGGGCGACCTTAGGGAAGAGGGAAAGCGCGCGGCGACCATCCGGGTCGCAATCGGCGACACTTCGGAAATGTCGACGCGCGCCGCGCGGGCGGTGGCGAAGGAATATCTGGCGCAGATCAGCCGGGGGCAGCATCCCAAGAGCGAAGGGCGGACTGCCAAGGCGACGACGGCCGCCGCACTCGAAGCACCAGAGGCTCCCAAGATCGTCGGCATCACACTTCGAGCGGCGTGGGAGCGCTACAAGATCTCCATGGTTCGTAAGAACCGAAGCGAGCGCACCATCGAGAGTTATCGCGATCACATTGAGCGCATCTTTGCAGAGTGGCTGGACACGCCGCTGATCGAGCTCGGCAATGACCCGGCGAAGGTGGCCGCGAAGCATGACGCGATCACCGAAGAGAAGGGCCCCTACATAGCCAATGGCAGCATGCGGACGCTTCGGGCCGTGTACAACCACGCCCGCAAGACCAACCGGGAGCTACCCGCCGACAATCCCGTCGGAAGCATCGACTGGAATGGCGAGAAGCGTCGCGATACCGGTATGGGCCTCGCGGACCTGAAGGGCTGGTTTCTCGAATTGGCCGCGATCGACAACCCCATTCGACGAGAGTTTCACCTGTTCACTTTGCTTTCCGCATGCCGGCCTGCGGCGCTCAAGGAAGCCAAGGTCTCACACATTAATCTGCGCCGACGCGTGTTGCACGTCCCCAAGCCCAAGGGAGGCGCCGACCGCGCCTTCGATATCCCGCTCTCGCGGCAAATGATCATGTGCCTCACGCGGGCAATGCGCTTTGGCCGCCTGATGCACCCATTCGAGGCTCGGGAGTGGATCTTCCCTGCCGACAGCGCCAATGGCCATCTTTCCGAGCAGAAGGAAGACCGCGAGACGCTGTCGAAATGGGGCAACGACCTGCGTCAGACCTTCCGCACGATTGCTACGCCGGCCGGCGTTTCCGAACTGGACGCCAGGATGCTGATGAACCACTCCATCCCCGGCGTGAATGCAGGGTACATCACCCGTCATAAGCTTTTGGAGGATCACTTGCGCGCCCAGCAGCAGGCCGTCAGCTCTCTGGTCTTCGGTACGCTAGGAGATGCGGTCTCCAAAGAGGAGAAACTCGCCTCTTGGCTCGGGCTGGGAGCCACGCAGCGCACCATCCGTTGCGCTGAGGAGGCATTCAAGAAGCGCGAGGTGGTGGTGGCTCACCGGTGATTTTCCGCTACCGAAAGGCCAACGCGACAAACTCCCTCACGGGACGCCGACTCCGGGTTCGTGAGGCCCGACCAAGGTCTCTGGTATCACGACATCAAGCGACAAACCCGAGCGATAGCGAAAATTGGCCTACCCCACCGGACATCCAAGACCAGTCCCGGCGGATACTCGTTTATCCGCAGTCGCATTTCGTCAGATTATCAGGAGTGTCCTTCTTTAGGAGACACTCTTGTCTCCAGACTTACGGACACCTGCGTCCTGCAGGACTAGTCAAAAATGACTGGTGGTGATGCCTTGTTTCCCGCGTCAGCAAAGGGCATTTGTAGCTCGTCAGCCGACTAGGAACACTACCGTGACCACCCAAACGCAACAACCTCCGACCGGCGCACCGACCACTCCTCCGGTCAAGGGCGCGCAGAAGGCCTCAGTCGAAAAATGGGGCAAGGAGGTCATGGAGCTGGGCTTCTGCGTCGTGCCCTCGTTGCTGTTGCGGGCCCAGCGACGCCTGAACCTCAACCCGACCCAGCTCGCCGTCCTCCTCCAGCTCTGCGACTTCTGGTGGGACAAGGAGCGCAAGCCCTTCCCTAGCAAGGAGACGCTGTCCCAGCGCCTGAGCCTCAGCGAGCGTCAGGTCCAACGCTACATCGCCGAACTTGAGCAGGAAGGCCTGGTTCGCCGCATCGAGCGGCGCGCGAGCAATGGCGGCAAGCTCAGCAATACCTACGATCTTTCGGGCCTCGTACGACGTCTGCAGGCGATCGAGCCAGAATTCCGGCAGGTCGAGGAAGAAACGAAGGCTGCCCGGAAGGCGGTCGCCAAGCGCGGTTACAGGCCCTCAGGCCCGGCACCAGCAAAACAGGCGTCGGCGTGACACTGGCGGATGCAGATATGCCGTCCAGAAAAGCTGAGCCCCGGGCGCATGCCAACGGCAGAGGCGGACCCAGGGCTTACGGAGGAGAATATGGGTGAGCGGGGGGCAGTAGTCAAGAATGCCTTCTCCTATACCGATGCCGTGATCGACGCCCTGGAGACGTCTCTGTCTCCGGAGCGGATGGCGACATATGTCCGGAAGGCCAGCGGAGACAGGGAGAAGGCCGTTCGGCTCTATACATGGAACACTGCGGTCAGCGCCGCATTTTATGGTCCTCTTCAGGGACTCGAGATCGCGTTGCGCAACGCCATGCACCGGGAACTGGCCCGAAAATACGGCGAAGATTGGTACGACAATCCAGCGGCGGGGTTGGATGCCCGAACGCTGTCAAGACTCTCTGCGGCCCGATCTGACCTTCAACGCGACGGCTATGCTGATGACCCACCTCACATGGTTGCCGTGCTTTCATTCGGGTTTTGGGTCGCGCTCCTCGGCTTGGGCGGCCGACTCCCCGCTGGCAGTAAGGCGAACTACGACATGACCATATGGCGCGCTGGCGTGTTCCGAGCATTTCCGAACGCCCGCCTCAGCCGTAAGGCTGCCCATGGTCCTCTCGACTATCTGCGCACCTTTCGCAACCGCATCGCCCACCATGAGCCGATCCTCGATCGCCACCTCGCAGCGGACTATGCCTCCCTTTTGCAGATTGCAGGCTGGATCAGCCATGACACCAGGGTCTGGATCGAGCATCATAGCCGTGTTCCCGTGGTCCTTGCTCTATCGCCGGACGATCCTCGTCTGATGTTCTGACACCGACGTGAGGCACAGAGCGCGACATCAGTGACGAGACTTCCGATGCAGAGCGATCGCCGCGACTTCTTCACCGCGGTCCAGGTGGTCAACCAGAACTGATGGGGTTGTGGATGCCCCCCATCAGTTCACATTGTCCGTTGGCTGCAGTGTCGTTAGGGAAGACAATTGTGTTTTCGGTGACCTCAGCCAACGCCACCCTGAACCGCCCCTAGATTCCTGGACGCCTTCTTCCCTAAATTTTGAGGCAAGGAGGCCCCGATGGGCAAAGCGAACTTCACCGAGGACTTCAAGCGCGACGCGGTCGTTCAGATCACCGAGCGGGGCTATCCAGTTGCGGAAGTGGCTGCGCGGCTGGGGATCAGCAAGTACTCGCTCTACGAGTGGAGGAAACGGTACGGCAAGCCTGCCGCCGTGGCCCGCGATGACGATCAGGCCGCGGAGGTCCGCCGGCTGAAGCGCGAGTTGCAGCGCGTGACGGAGGAGCGTGACAT
>NZ_JBAFWH010000014.1:0-88581 GCF_043195015.1 Xanthobacter sediminis
CAGGAAGCTGCCAAGCCGATGAGCCACCTTCTGATCGTGGACGACGAGCCGGATTTTCTCGATGAGCTGGCCGAGGCGCTGGCATTCCGGGGCGTGTCCTCCACCTGCCTGGGGCACGCTGCCGGCGCAGTTGAGGCGGTCCGCGCGGATCCACAGATCCGCACCGTCGTCACTGACATCCGCATGCCGGACATGGACGGGGTGGTGCTGATCGAGGCGCTGAAATCCGCGTTTCCCGAACGTCGTCTGGCTTTCGTCGTGATGACCGGCCATGCCGCCGAAAGCGACATCCGCCGCGCGCAGGCGGCGGGCGCGACCGCCTGCTTCCCGAAACCCCTGGCGTTCGCAGCCTTCTGCGAAGCGCTGGAGACCTTGGACCGCGGCCATGAACAAGCCTGACGACACCTCGGCCCTGCGCCGTTTCGTGAACCCGGTCACCCTGCTGCTGGCGGCGCTGCTGATCCTGGTGGGCTGCCTGCCGTTCGCGGCGGCGGTGACCCTCTATACCCTCCACAGCAAGGCGGAACTCCACAGGGCCAGGGACGGCGCCGCCAAGATCGCGACCCTGCTTCTGCACGGCTTCGAACGCTCCATCGAGCCGATCGACGCCCTCATGCAGAACTTCGCGAGCAGCTTCGACGCCAACTGGACCCGCGAGCAGGCGTACGACGCGCTGAGGGACGTGAAGCTGCCCTCCTCCATCATCCAGTTCGCGGTCATCGACAAAGCCGGAAAGCTGATCGCCAGCAACCTTTCGGCACCCACGGGCACGCCGGTGGATCTCTCGGACCGGGAGCATATCCGGGTCCACATGGAGAAGAACTCGCCACGTGGCGACCTCTTCATCAGCAAGCCGGTGCTCGGCCGCGTCTCCAACATCTGGACCGTCCAGCTCACCCGCCCGCTCGACGACGGGCACGGGAATTTCGGCGGCGTGGTGGTGGCCTCCTATGCGATTTCCGACTTCATAGAATACTTCAAGCAGCTGCGGCTCGAGGACAACATGCTCATCGCCCTGGTGGGCGACGACGGCATCATCCGCGCGCGCGCCGCCAAGCAGACATCCTTCGGCGACGACGTGTCCACAAGCCCGGCATTTCAGCGAATCATGCAGTCGCGGGAGGCCCCGTACGACTTCAAGAGCACCCTCGACGGGGTCGAGCGGATCGGGGAGATGATCCACTCGAAACACTATCCCGTCTCTGTCATGGTCGCCTATTCGAAGGACTTCGTGCAGCAGCAGAGCGGCAACTTCCGCACCGCCATCTGGGGCACCGCATTGGCGCTCGCTGTGGCGCTGCTCATCCTGGTGCTGCTCGCGAACCGCTATATCGGCATGCAGAAGCGCCTCAACGCCCAGGACCTGGAGACCCAGGCCCGCCAGCGCGAGGCGGATGTTCTCGGCGCCATCAGCCGCGTGCCCGGAATCAGCGTGCTGCACGTGGGAGACACCGGGCCGAGCGAGGTGAGCACGGTTCCCGCGAGCCCCATGGGCTCGGCGGTGCGCGATTATGCGAGGAGCGGACGCTTCCGCGCCCTTTCCGCCGGCCTCGCGGCCCCCGTGGTGCGCAACGAGCACCTCTCGGACGGAAGGGAGGAATGGGAGGTGGAGATGGTGGTGGCCCCCATCAAATCCCTGGATACGGAGCGCCCCTCCCCAGGCCGCAAGGAGGTGGTGGTGTTCGCCCTCGACCAGACCTCCCGCCGGATGGAGGAGAACAAGCTCTACCAGATGTCCAAGCTCGCCTCGCTGGGAGAGGTTGCCACCGGCCTCGCCCACGAGATCAACCAGCCGCTCGGCGTGATCCGCCTCGCCGCCACCAACGCCCTCACGGCCATGAAGCAGGGCGCGGCGAGCGACTACCTCATAGCCAAGCTCGACCGCATCATCCAGCAGACCGAGCGGATGAGCCGCATCATCGACCACATGCGCATCTTCGGCCGCAACAGCGACGACATGCTCCAGCCCTGCGGCGCCATGGATGCGGTGCACGGCGCCCTCCAGGTGCTGGGAGAGCGGATCCGGCTCGACGGCATCCGCCTGGAGACCCGCTTCGCGCTCGATGTTCCTCCGGTGCTGTGCCGCCAGGACCAGCTTGAGCAGGTGCTCATAAACCTGCTGCAGAACGCACGTGACGCCATCCTCGATGCGGCGGCAGCGCGCGGCGAGAGCCCGCAGGGCCGCATCGGGATCGATGTTCGGCGCGAGGAGACACCGGAAGGCGGGCGGGGGGTCCGTATCGAGGTGTCCGACAATGCCGGCGGCATTCCGCAGGACATCATGGAGCGGATCTTCCAGCCCTTCTTCACCACCAAGCCTCCGGGCAAAGGCACCGGGCTCGGGCTTTCGGTGAGCTTCGGCATCATCCGCAACCATGGCGGCACGCTCTCCGTCCGCAACGGCGTGGACGGCGCGATATTCGCCATCACCCTGCCCGCCAAGGGCACCGGCGCCGCTGCGGCCATCCCCGATGCCGCCGCGGCCGCCGCTGAGAGCTGACGGCGCAGCGGCGGCGTTCACAAGCCCGCGCGGTCACGGGTCGAACCGCAGCACGATCCCGCCAAGGTCGTGCTCTGCGCCGAAGGTCTCCTTGTCGGTGAGGCGCGAGGCCAGGGGCACGCCGAGGCGTGCCGCCCCCGCCACAGAATCGGCCACGGCATGTACGCCGGCAGGACGGAAGGCGGTCGCAGCGCCTGCCCGTCAAGGAACCGCGTCATCACGTCCAGATAAGCCTCGTCGAAGCGGGCGCGCCGCCGCCACGGCGCCGGGCGCCTCGCGGCGGGGATCTGCGGCGAATTCAGTGTGGCCGCTGGTGTCGTCGCGAAGGCCCTCCCGCGACCGCCTCCGGAGCCGGATCGACGGGACCGCCGGGACGTGGCGGTCGCACGAGACGAACAGCATGCCACTTCCGCTTTGCCGTCCCGTGCCCCTGTCAGCTTCGGAAACAGCAGATGCATTTGTTTGCATAATGCCGATTTTGCCTTTGCGGGGTCGCGATATATTCGGCCATCGACGCGGGCGCGGCAGCCGGGAACGGACAGCCCACACACCCGCTCGTCCTGCACGCGGAGGAACACGCCGCGCCGGGGCGCGACACTTCGCAAAGGCACCCCCGCGCTGAGATCCCTAGCTCTGGCCGGCGCCTGTCTGATGGCGGACACGGCGCCGGCACAGCCCTTTCGCCGCCGGATGGGCACCCCCGCCCCCTCTGCCTGCCGATCACGGACGACGGCAGCGGCGCGGCCAGGCCCTGCCCCATTCCCCCGCGTGCAGGCATGCCCCGTTGGAGGAAGGTTCGGCCTGCACCTGCAGCTCCGCGCCCGGCAAGGTTCACAGCGGCCCACCGCCGGCCCCGCCTCGCGGGCCGTGATACCATCGCTCATCACCCTTCCGGTCCTCAACCGCGCCGGCCGGCGTCTGCGGGAGTTTCAAATGTCCTGGTTCACACGCGCGCTCGCCGTCGTTGCATTGGCCTGCTGCGCCGCCATCCTGCCACCCGCGCCGCCGCTCCGCGCAGAGACACCGCAGGCCGCCGTAGCCGTCGCCTCGGGCGTCAGCTACCAGTACATCGGCCGCTGGGACGCCGACAGGCTGAACGACATCCTCGACACCCAGGCGCCCCGGAATTTCGGCGTGAAGGTGAGCTTCACGCCGGCGACGAACGCCGTGCGCCTCTATCGCGTCACCTATGGCTCGGTGATCCCGGAACGCGGCAACGCACCCATTATCGCGACCGGCCTGCTCGCAATTCCCGAGATCCCCGGCGCCGCCGCCCTGCCGCTGCTCTCCTACCAGCACGGCACCGTCTATGGAAAAGAGCAGGTCCCGTCCTTTCCCGACCAGTCCATCGAAACCCAGCTGGTGCTCGCCCAGTTCGCAGGGCAGGGCTATGTGGTGATCGGCGCGGATTATTTCGGAATGGGAGCGTCCAAGGCGCCCGAGGGCTACCTCGTGAAGGAGAGCCAGCAGCAGGCCACAGACGACATGCTGACCGCGAGCCGCGCGGTGCTCGCCCACATGAAGCTCTCCACCTCCCGCCTGGTGCTCGGCGGCTGGTCGGAAGGCGGATTCGTCACCATGGCGATGCTGGAACGGCTGGAGCACTCCGGCGTGCCGGTGGCGGGCGCCGCCACCGCCAGCGCCCCGACCGACATCTTCCTCGGCATGAGCGGCTTCCTCGACTTCCCGCGCGAGAACGACGCCGACTGGGTTTCCACCCTCTTCATCCTCAGCGCTTTTTCTTACGAGAACTACTATGGCCTGCCCGGCCTTGCCCGCGCGCTGTTCAACGACGATGCCTACGATATCGCCCGCAGGATCTATGAGC
Source organism: Xanthobacter sediminis (assembly GCF_043195015.1). Taxonomy (NCBI): domain Bacteria; kingdom Pseudomonadati; phylum Pseudomonadota; class Alphaproteobacteria; order Hyphomicrobiales; family Xanthobacteraceae; genus Xanthobacter; species Xanthobacter sediminis. The sequence goes on from NZ_JBAFWH010000014.1 coordinate 4,329, forward strand.
GCGAGCCCTACGACACGGCGCAGATGCCCACTAACCTGCGTAAGCTGATCCGAGCCGAATATTTCAATCCCCAGACCTTTGCCTCCTCCGCCTACGGCCGATTGCTGAAGGAGAAGGCCAATGCCTATCGCTGGGTCATCCAGAGCCCGGTGCGCAATTATTATGGCGAGGCCGACGAGATCATCACCCCCGGCCTCGGCCGGCTGGTGATGACCTATCAGCGGGCCATGGGCACCGGCAACATGAAGGTGGACGCCATTTCGACCGGAGAAACCAGCCATCGCGGCACTTTCGCCACCGCGCTGCCCCTCTGGAAAAGCTGGTTCGACGGCCTTTGAGCCGGCCCGCGCTGCCTCAGTTGCGCAGGCCGGGCGCCTCGTGGCCGGTGCGGGCCACATATTCGGTGTAGCCGCCGGGGTAGTTGTGGATGCCCTCGGGCGTCAGCTCCAGCAGCCGGTTCGACAGCGCCGCCAGGAAGTGGCGATCATGCGAGACGAACAGCATGGTGCCCTCGTACTCGGCGAGCGCCTTGATGAGCATCTCCTTGGTGGCCATGTCGAGATGGTTGGTGGGCTCGTCCAGCACTAGGAAGTTCGGCGGATCGTAGAGCATCTTCGCCATCACCAGCCGCGCCTTCTCGCCGCCGGAGAGCACGCGGCAGCGCTTGTCCTGGTCGTCGCCCGAGAAGCCGAAGCAGCCGGCGAGCGCGCGCAGGGAGCCCTGGCCCGCTTGGGGGAAGGCGTCCTCCAGGGTCTCGAACACGGTGCGCTCGCCGTCCAGCAGGTCCATGGCGTGCTGGGCGAAGTAGCCCATCTTCACGCTGCCGCCGACGGCGACCGTGCCCTGGTCCGGCTCGGACGCGCCCGCCACCAGCTTCAGCAGCGTGGACTTGCCCGCCCCGTTCACCCCCATCACGCACCAGCGGTCCCGGCGGCGGATGGAAAAGTCGAGCCCCTCGTAGATGATGCGGCTGCCATAGCGCTTGTGCACGCCCTTCAGGCTCGCCACGTCCTCGCCCGAGCGCGGCGGGCTCGGGAACTCGAAGGCGATGGTCTCGCGCCGGCGGGGTGGCTCCACGCGGTCGATCTTCTCCAGCTTCTTCACCCGGCTCTGCACCTGCGCGGCGTGGGAGGCGCGCGCCTTGAAGCGCTCGATGAACTGGATCTCCTTGGCCAGCATCGCTTGCTGGCGCTCATATTGCGCCTGCTGCTGCTTCTCGTTGAGCGCGCGCTGCTGGTCGTAGAATTCGTAGTCGCCCGCATAGGTGTTGAGGGCGCCCGCGTCGATCTCCACGATCTTGTTGACGATGCGGTTCATGAAGGCGCGGTCATGGGAGGTCATCATCAGCGCGCCGTCGAAGCCCTTCAGGAAGGCTTCGAGCCAGATGAGGCTCTCGATGTCCAGATGGTTCGAGGGCTCGTCCAGCAGCATCACGTCCGGCCGCAGGAGCAGGATGCGGGCGAGCGCGACGCGCATCTTCCAGCCGCCGGAAAGCCGGCCCACGTCGCCGTCCATCATCTCCTGGCTGAAGCCGAGGCCCGCGAGCACCTCCGCCGCGCGGCCCTCCAGGGCATAGCCGCCCAGCTCCTCGAAGCGGCCCTGCACCTCGCCGTAGCGCTCCACCAGCTGTTCCATCTCGTCGGCGCGGTCGGGATCGCCCAGCGCCGCCTCGATCTCCTTCAGCTCGGCGGCGACGACGCTCACCGGGCCCGCGCCGTCCATCACCTCCGCCAGGGCGCTGCGGCCGCTCATCTCGCCCACATCCTGGCTGAAATAGCCGATGGTGACGCCGCGATCGAGCGAGACCTGCCCCTCGTCGGGCGGCTCCTGCCCGGTCATCATGCGGAACAGCGTGGTCTTGCCGGCGCCGTTGGGCCCGACGAGGCCCACCTTCTCGCCCTTCAGCAGGGCCGCGGAGGCTTCGATGAAAACGATCTGCCGGCCGTTCTGCTTGCCGATATTGTCGAGGCGAATCATGGATGGCGGTCTCGGAGGACGGGTCTGCGCCCGGCCATAGGCCATCTGCCGCCCGCGCGCAAAGGGCGCCCCACCCCCGGCCCCTGTCCCTGGCAGGTGCCAGACCGGTTTCGCCCGCCCGCCGCGCGCGCCGGCCAACGGCCCACGAGACAGCCTCACGGGCCCCTGGCGTCACGCCACGCGCCGGCCCGCCTCCATGCGCACGGTCTCGTCCGCGAACATCTCCGCGGCGGCGGGATCGTGGGTGATGAGGATCACCGTGCGCCCCGCCGTCGCCTCAGACAGTGCCGCCAGAAGCTGGCGCGAAGTGGTGGCGTCGAGATTCTCCGTGGGCTCGTCGAGCACCAGCACCAGCGGCGCGCGCAGCAGCGTGCGCGCCAGCACCAGCCGGCGCGCCTGCCCGGCGGAGAGCCGCGCCCCGCCCTCGCCGATCCAGGTGTCGAGCCCGCCCGGCAGCTCCGCGACAAACGGCATGAGCTGCGCCGTCTCCAGGGCGCGGCGCATGGCCGCCTCGTCCGCCTCCGGGGCGGCCATCAGCAGGTTCTCGCGGATGGTGGCGTTGAAGAGCTGGGCATCCTGGGCCGCGACGCCCACCAGCCGGCGCAGGTCGTCGGGCTGGTAACGCCGCAGGTCGTGCCCGCCCAAGCGGATCTCGCCCTCGTATTCCCAGAAGCGCAGCAGCAGCCGGGCGATGGAGCTCTTGCCCGCCCCACTCGGACCCAGCAGCGCCACGCGGCGTCCGGCGGAGATGGCGAGGTCGAGCCCGTCGAGCGCGAGCGGGCCATCCGGCGTGTAGCGCAGGCGCACCGCCGCGAATTCCAAGCTTCCGTCGCGCGGCTCCGGCGAGGGATCGCCTCCGGCAACGATGGCCGGCGCCCGGTCCGCAAGCGCAAACAGCCGTCGGGCGGCCGCCATCACCTCGCCCCAACGCTGCATGGCGCCTGGCAGCGGGGCCACCGCCTCAAAGCTGGCGAGGGCAGCGAGGGCCAGAGCCGGCACCAGCGCGGGATCGAGGCTGGACGCGGCGACGCTCATGGCCGCGAGCAGCGCCGCACCCCACAGGGCGAGGCCCGCGCACAGGCCCACCCCCGCCTCCGCCAGAGTGCCGGAAACCGCGGCGCGCCGCTGCGCCTCCGCCAGCGCGGCGCTCGCCGCGGAGATGGACTCGAGCTGCCGCTCCACCGCCCCGGCCGCCCGCAGGTCGGTTGCGCCCTGCAGCGCATCCACCACGGCGACCCGCAATTCGGCCCGCAGCCGCACCGCATCCGCGCCGGGCGCGGCAGCGGCGCGGCGGGCAAGAAGCGGCCCGACGCCGCCGGCGCACAGCAGCAGCGCGCCGACCACCAGTGCCGTGGGCTGGTGCAGGGCCGCCAGCACGGCCACCACCACCACCGCGCATGCCACCGCCACCGCCACCGGCGCGCCAAGGCGCAGATAGGCATGCTGCAGCGTGTCCACATCCGCCTGGAGGCCGCCCGCGAGATCGGCGCCGCGCCGATCGGTGAGGCCGGCGGGGGCCAGCGGCACCAGCCGCCGGAACAGCCACAGGCGCACGCCCGCGAGCAGGCGGAAGGTCGCCTCGTGGCTCAGCAGCCGCTCGCCATAACGCCCGCCCGTGCGCAGGATGGCGAACAGGCGGATAGCGGCCGAGGGCATGAAATAATTCATCATGCCGGTGGAAACACCGGCGATGGCCATGGCGGCGATGAACCAGCCGGCCACCGTCATGAGGCCGATGCTGGCCAGCACGGTGACGCAGGCGACCACGCCGGTCAGCAGCATCCAGCCCGCATAGGGCCGCGACAGGCCCGCGAGGCGACGCAGCATCGCCGCATCCGTATCCCCGGCGCCAGGCGTCATGATGCGAGCCCCGCATCGCGCAGCAGCGCGGCATAGCGGCGGCCGTCCGCCTCCAGCTCCTCCCGCCGCCCCTGCTCCACGATCCGCCCACCCTCCATGAAGATCACCCGGTCCGCGAGCCGCACGGTTGCCAGCCGGTGGGCGACGATGAGAGTGGTGCGGTTCGGGGCAAGGCGGCGGATGGCGGCGCTCACCAGTGCCTCGGTGTCGCGATCGAGCCCCGCCGTGCCCTCGTCCAGCACCGCCACAGACGCCTCCGCCTTGAGGAAGGCGCGCGTCAGCGCAAGGCGCTGCACCTGCCCGCCCGAAAGGGTGTGGCCGTGCTCGCCGAGGGGGGTGTCATAGCCCTGCGGCAGGGCGGCGATGAAGCCGTCGGCGGCTGCGAGGCGCGCGGCCTCCCGCGCCGCCTCCCGCGAGACATCGGGCGCGCCGAGGCGGATGTTGTCGAGCACGGTGCCCGCGAACATGTGCGGGCGCTGGGGCACCAGGGCCACCTGCCGCATCCAGTGGGCCGGGTCCACGGCCGCGAGGTCCGCCCCGCCGGCAAGGATGCGCCCCTCCTGCGGGCGGATGAAGCCCAGGAGCAAAGCGAGCAGGGTGCTCTTGCCGGCGCCGCTCGGTCCCACCAGGGCGGTGATCTCCCCCGGCTCCAGCCGCAGGGACACCGCGCGCACGGCCGGGCGTCCCGGCTCCCAGGCGAAGCTGGCCGTCTCCACCTCCACCGCCGGTGGGCGGGGGAAAGCGGGCCGCGCGGTGCCCGGCGCATCAGGTGTCTCGTTCAGAACGTCGATGATGCGCTCGGCTGCGGCGAGGGCCTCCATGCGCGCGTGATAGTCGACGCCGAGCTGGCGCAGGGGCGCGTAGAATTCCGGCGCCAGCAGCAGCACGAAGAAACCGGCCTCGAACCCCATGGCGCCGTCGAGCAGGCGGAAGCCGATCAGCACCGCCACCACGGCGATGGCGACGGTGGCGAAGAATTCGAGGGCGAGCGAGGAGAGGAACGCCACCCGCAGCACCGCCATGGTGCTTTCGCGGTAGTCCTCCGCAGCCTCGGCCAGTCGCTCCGCCTCCCGCGCCGTGGCATTGAGGGCTTTCAGGGTGGTGAGGCGCTGCAGGCCGTCCAGCAGTTGCGCGGAGAGGCGGGTGAGGCGGCGCCACTGCCTGCGGTTCGCCTGCTCGGCTCCCAGGCCCAGCAGCACCATGAACAGCGGGATAACCGGCGCCGTCACCAGCAGCACCAACCCGGAGATCCAGTCGCTCGGCAACACCACGGCGAGGATCACCAGCGGCAGGGCGGCGAGGATGCCGGAATGGGCCATGAAACGCGCCACATAGGGCTCGAGCGCGTCCACGCCCTCGACGACCAGCGTCGCGCTCTCGCCCGAGGCGCGCCCGGCGAGGCGGGCGGGGCCCAGCGCCTGGATGTGCCGCATCAGATCCGCCCGCACCTGGGCCTTCAGGCGCGCGGCAGCCGCGAGCGCGCCGCGATCGGCGGCGGAGGCGAGCCAGAACCGCAGTGCGAGGATGGGCAGAACCGGAAGCAGCCAGGGCAGCGCCACGGCCAGCGGCGCGCCGCCCATCACCACCGGCGTGATGGCATGGGCGAGCAGCCACGCCTGGGGCACCACCAGCGCCGCCCCAAGGGCGCCGAGCGCCGCGGCCCGGCGGATGGCGAGGCCGGCGGCGGCCTTGGCCTGCGCACGCAGCCAGCGCTCCACGGCCCGCCCCGGCCGGCTGGGCGGCGTGTCATCCCCGGACGGTTGCGCCGCTTTATACGGCGCGACCGGCCTTCCGTCGTTCGATGCGACCAAGATGGGCTCGATCGCGCTCAGGCGCGGGGCCCGCCGGCAACCGGCTTCCCGTTGCCTGCCACCACGCGAGCGACATCGTCGGCGCCCGTCGAGGCACTACCCACCGCGGCATCCTCCTGCGCCTCGAACAGCACGCCCGAGGAGGCGGCGACCAGGATCATGAGGCCGGTCCCCAGGAACCAGCACATGTACCAGGGGCCGTAATCCCCGATGATGATGCCCAGGAGAACGGCGAGGCCGGCCACCACCAGGGCGATGATGTAATGCACGATCATGACTGGCCTCCTCAGAGCGCGTGTTCCGAAGCCTCGATCTGCTTCGGATCGATCTTCCCCCGCATGATCCAGAACGCCCAGCTGGTATACCAGACGATGAGCGGCATGAAGAGCAGGGTGAAGCCCAGCATCCAGGACAGGGTCCTGAGGCTGGAGCCCGAGTTCCAGATGGAAAGGCTGTGGGAGGGATTGGTGATCGAGGGCATCAGGAACGGGAACATGGCCGCGCCGACCGTGCCCATGACGCCGATCCAGGCCACGACGCCGAACCACCAGCCCACCAGGGGCCGCTTCGCCGCCAGAGCGAGGAGGCCGAGGACGATGCCCACGTAGGCGAGGGCCGGGAACGCCCATAGTATGGGGTGCCGGGCATAATTGGCGAGCGCCGTGCCGGGCACATAGGCCACCTGCTGGTGCAGGGGCGTCTGCGCCACCTCCGGCGAGGGGCCGGAGACGAGCTGGTAGCCGCTCATGCCGGAGAACCAGACACCTGCAATGGTGAAGATCACGATCGCCGCGATGCCGGAGGCGAGCGCCGCCCGGCGGGCGCGCGCGGACACCGGATCCGTCGCGCCGCTCGCGAGGCACGCCCCGCCCATGTAGACCGCCAGCGCCACCGACATCAGTCCGCACAGGATCGCGAACGGATTGAACAACGAGATGAAGCTGCCCGTGTAGTAGGAGGTGAGCCGCCAGTCGAAGTGGAAGGGCACGCCCTGCAGCACATTGCCCACTGCCGCGCCGAACACCAGCATGGGCACGAAGCCGCTGATGAAGAGCGTGGCATCCCAGGCCGCGCGCCACCGCTCGGTGGGCATCTTGCTGCGGTACTCGAAGCCGAGCGGCCGCACGATCATGCTCCACAGGAGCACGAGCATGACGATGTAGAAGCCCGAGAAGGCGGTGGCATAGACCAGCGGCCACGCAGCGAAGATGGCGCCGCCGCCCAGAATGAACCACACCTGGTTGCCGTCCCAGTGGGGGCCGACGATGTTGAGCGCCACCCGCCGTTCGGCATCGGTGCGGCCGACATAGCGCAGGATTGTGCCCACGCCCATGTCCATGCCCACCATGGCGCCGATGCCGGTGAGCAGCACGCCGAGCAGCACCCACCAGATCACCTTCAGAATGGCATACGCCTCGAAAGCAAAGCCTTCCATCTCAGTAGGCCCCCGCCAGCCGAACCGCACCCTCATGCCGGGGCTCCTCGGGGCCCTTGCGGATGAAGTGCACCATCAGGAAGATCTCGATGATCGCGAAGATCGTGTAGAGCAGCACGAAGCCCGTGAGCGAGAAGATCATGTAGCCCACGGAATGGGTGGAGGCGGACAGCCAGGTGGGCAGCACCTCGTACACGGTCCAGGGCTGGCGCCCCACCTCGGCCACCACCCAGCCCACCTCGCAGGCGATGTAGGGCATGGGGATCATCAGCACCGCCCCCCACAGGAACCAGCGCTGGGTCTGCACCTTGTTGGTGAGGGTCATCAGCGCCGCGAGCACCATGTAGGCGAGGAGCAGGAAGGCGACGCCCACCATCACGCGGAAGGACCAGAACACCAGCCACACCTCGGGGATGGTGTCCCATGCCGCCTTCGCGATGTCGGCGTCGGTAGCCTTGGAAACGTCGCCGCCGGCGGCGTAGCGCTGCACCAGGAAGCCGTAGCCCACATCCTTGCTGTGCGCCTGGAACTGGGCCAGGGCGGCGGGATCGGTGGGATTGGCGCTCAGCGTCTCCATGGCCTGCACGGCGGGAATGCCGTTGCGGATGCGCTGGGCGGCCTGTGCCTCCAGCTGGTCCACCGCCGGCAGCGTGCCGCTCAGCGAGTGGGTGACCAGCAGGGAGAGCATCGCCGGGATCTCCACCGGGAACAGGTTGCGGCGTTCCTCCTGGTCGGGGAAGGCGACGAGGGTGAGCGACATGGGCGCCTTCTGGGGCGTCCACAGCGCCTCCATGGCGGCAAGCTTGGTGGGCTGCACGTGGGCGCCCACATAGCCCAGCGCGTCACCCAGCGTGATGACGCCGGGAGAGCCCAGGAGGCCGAAGATGGCGCCGATGCGGAACGAGCGCCTGGCGAACTCCATGTGCCGCCCGCGCAGCATGTACCAGGCGCTGACGCCGCACACGAACACTGCCGCCGTCATGTAGCCGGCGAGCACCGTGTGCACGAACTTGGCCTGGGCGTCCGGGTTGAAGAAGAGGGCACCGAAGCTGTCGAGCTCCATGCGCATGGTCACCGGATTGAAGCTGGCGCCGGCCGGATGCTGCATGAAGCTGTTGGCCACCAGGATCCACAGCGCCGAGAGGTTCGAGCCGAGCGCCACCAGGTAGGTGACGAACAGGTGCTGCGCCTTCGACATCCGGTCCCACCCGAAGACCATGAGGCCGATGAAGGTGGATTCCAGGAAGAAGGCCATCAGGCCCTCGATGGCCAGCGGGGCGCCGAAGGTGTCGCCCACGAAGCTGGAGTAGAAGGACCAGTTGGTACCGAACTGGAACTCCATGGTGAGGCCGGTGGCCACGCCCAGAGCAAAATTGATCAGCAGCAGCTTGGTCCAGAACTGGGCCATCTGCTTGTAGATCTCGCGACCGGTGGTCACGTAGATCGTCTCCATCACCGCCAGCAGGACGGTGAGGCCAAGGGTCAGCGGCACAAAGAGGAAGTGGTAAAGCGCCGTGGCCGCGAACTGCGCCCGCGACAAATCCACGACTAGGTCGTTCACCATCACAAGCCCCCCTTGCGCGACGGCGTAGCCGCCCGGCTGCGAAACGTGCAACCAGCGGTTTTCCAGACTCCAGGATCGTAGCTGGAGAATGGGTGAAGTCTTTCGTGTTCGTCAACCGCCTGGGGCGATTCCAACCTGCGGCATCGGGACGGGTTGCCTGCACGCCGTGGTTAAAGCTAAGGTTTTGGCCCACTGTGGAAAATTCTGCGCCGGCACAATTTCGCGCGCCGGCACGCGGTGTGCGCCTTTCTTGTTTCGCCCGGCCATGGCACCTCCGACGGCCTGTCGCAGGCGGGTTTGCATTCGCCGGGGCGCACGCAAAGCACTCTCACCGGTGAAGACGCGCGGAGCGCCCCGGTGCCTCAGAACGTGGGCGGCGTGCAGGCGCTCACCACCTCGCACGGGACCGGGCCGACACAGCGGAAGCGGTGCGGCCGGCGGCTCTCGAAATAATAGCCGTCTCCGGGCCCCAGGATGCAGCGCTCGCTGCCCACCGTCACCTCCAGCCGCCCGCTGAGCACGATGCCGCCCTCCTCCCCGTCGTGTTCCAGGGGAATGACGCCGGTGTCGGCGCCGGGCTGGTAGCACTCCTTCAGGATCTGCAGGCTGCGGCCGAACAGGCTCTCCCCCACCAGCCGGAAGGAGATGGGCCCCTTGCCGATCTCCACCAGCTCATCGGCGCGGTAGAAGGCCTTCCTCGGCGGGGCGGGCACGATGGCGAAGAAATCCGCGAGGCTGACGGGGATGCCGTCAAGGATGCGCTTCAGGGCGCCGACTGAGGGATTGCTCTTGTTGGCTTCGATGAGGGAAATGGTGGAATTGGCCACCCCCACCCGTTTCGCGAGCTCGCGCTGCGAGAGCTTGTGCAGCTCGCGCACGTAGCGCAGCCGCCCGCCCAGGTCCTCCGCCACGGCCCCTCCCCCGGCGCCTGTTGCAGTTGTTGCGCCATGCGCAACAATCTACATTCGATGCGCGCGATTTCAATGGCTTGCGAAAGTCCAGAAAAGGACTTGTTGCGCATTTCGTCGCGTGCTCTGGCTCAGCCAGCTTGAAAAGGGGATCACCATGACCGCGGCCAAGCCCAATACGCCGAGCCTCGAAAACTACTGGATGCCGTTCACCGCCAACCGGCAGTTCAAGGCGGCGCCGCGCCTGCTCGCCTCGGCGGAGGGCATGTACTACACCACCGACGACGGTCGCCGCATGCTCGACGGTACCGCCGGCCTGTGGTGCGTGAACGCCGGCCACGGCCGCCGCCGCATCGCCCAGGCGGTGGAGCGCCAGCTCTCCACCATGGATTATGCGCCCTGCTTCAACATGGGGCACCCCATCGCCTTCGAATTCGCCGAGAAGCTCGCCGCCATCGCGCCCGGCGGGCCGCAGGCGCAGATGGACCGGGTGTTCTTCACCGGCTCCGGCTCGGAATCGGTGGAGACGGCGCTGAAGATCGCCATCGCCTACCAGCGCGCCATCGGCCAGGGCACCCGCACCCGCATCATCGGGCGCGAGAAGGCCTATCACGGCGTCGGCTTCGGCGGCATCTCGGTGGGCGGGCTCGTGAACAACCGCCGCGTGTTCCCGCAGATCCCCGCGGACCACATGCGCCATACCCTCGACATCTCCCGCAACGCCTTCACCAAGGGCCTGCCGGAGCACGGCGCCGAGCTCGCGGACGACCTGGAGCGGCTCGTGGCGCTGCACGGGGCGGAGACCATCGCCGCCGTCATCGTGGAGCCCATGTCCGGCTCCGCCGGCGTGATCCTGCCGGCCAAGGGCTATCTGGAGCGGCTGCGGGAGATCGCCACCCGCCACGGCATCCTGCTCATCTTCGATGAGGTCATCACCGGCTTCGGCCGCGTGGGCACGCCCTTCGCCACCGATTATTTCGGCGTGACACCGGATATCGTCACCACCGCCAAGGGCATCACCAACGGCACCATCCCCATGGGCGCCGTGTTCGTGAAGCGGGGCGTGCACGATGCGCTGATGACCGGGCCGGAGAATGCCATCGAGCTGTTCCACGGCTACACCTATTCCGGCCATCCGGTGGCCTGCGCGGCCGGCATCGCCACGCTCGAGGTGTATGCGGAAGAGAACCTGCTCAACCGCGGCGGCGAGCTCGCCGAGACCTGGCAGGAGACCATGCACGCCCTGAAGGGGCTGCCCCACGTCATCGACATCCGCAATATCGGCCTGGTGGCCGGCATCGAGCTGGAGCCGCGCCTCGGCGCGCCGGGCGCGCGCGCCTACGAGGTGTTCCTCGACTGCTTCGCGAAGGGCGTGCTCATCCGCGCCACCGGCGACGTGCTGGCCATCTCCCCGCCCCTCATCATCGAGAAGGCGCAGATCGCCGAGATCGCCGACCGCGTGGCCGAGGCGCTCCGCCGGGTGGCCTGACGCCGAAGGCCCATGTGCCCCCGGCGCATGGGCCGCGGCCCCAGCCCGCGCAGCATGTGTGCGGAACCCATCCGGCTCCGGTCGACGACCGAAGCCGATGGCATGAAGCGGGATGCCACCCGGCGGCACCACCGCCGGGAACGATCAACGCGCGCGGAAGCCCGCCAGCGCCGAAAGCAGCACCGCGGCGCCCGCCGCCACGTCCTCGGCGCTCACATGCTCCGCCGGGTGGTGGCTGATGCCGCCCCGGCAGCGCACGAAGATCATGGCGATGTCGGTGAGGTCGATCATGGCCATGCCGTCGTGCCCCGCCCCACTCGGCAGCTCCAGCACCCGGTGGCCGGCGCCAGCGATGGCGGCGGCGAGCTGCGCCTGGAGCCAGGGCGCGCACCGGGCCGTGCCGTTCTCATGGGTCTTGATGATGCGCGCCTTGAGGCCCCGGCGCGCGGCGATCTCGTCGATGGCATCCACCACGTCCGAGACCGTTTCCCGGCGCTGAACGTCATCCGCCGCGCGGATGTCGATGGTGAAGACGGCGCGGCCGGGAATGACGTTGGTAGCCCCCGGCAGGGCCTCGATCTGGCCCACGGTGCCCACCACGCCGATGCCCTCCCGCGCCAGCGCCTCCACCGCCAGCACGCACTCGGCGGCCCCGGCGAGCGCATCGCGGCGCAGGGTCATGGGCACGGTGCCGGCGTGGCCCGCCATGCCCTCCAGTTCCACCCGGAAGCGGTTGGCGCCGCTGATGGCGGTGACCACACCCACCGGCAAATTCTCCGCCTCCAGCACCGGCCCCTGCTCGATGTGCAGTTCCAGGTAGGCGAGCACGTCGGCGCGCCGGCGCGCCGCCCGGCCCACGCGCGCGGGATCGAGCCCGAACGCCGTCATGGCCGCGCGCACGCTGACGCCCTGGGCATCCTTCGCCTCCAGCGTGCCCTCGTCGAAGGTGCCCGCCACCGCCCGGCTGCCCAGCAAAGTGGAGGAAAAGCGCACCCCCTCCTCGTCGCAGAAGCCCACCACCTCGATGGCGTGGGGCAGGCGCGTGCCGGCCGCGGACAGGGCCGCCACGCATTCGATGGCGGTGACGACGCCCAGCGGCCCATCCCACTTTCCGGCGTTGCGCACGGTGTCGTAGTGGGAGCCCGTCATCAGGGCCGGGGCGCCGGGCTCCGCGCCCTCGTAGCGGCCCACCACGTTGCCGATCTCGTCCTGGCGCGCGGCCATGCCGGCCTCGCGCATCCAGCCCAGGATAAGATCGGCCGCGCGGCGATGCTCCGGCGAGAAGGCGACGCGGGTCACCTCCCCCTCCCGCTCGCTGATGCCGGCCAGCTCCTCGATCCTCAAGACGATGCGGTCCGCCATGTCGGCGGGCGATGCCGCGTGGGGGCGATGCTCGGTCACGTTCTCTCCCCTGGTCATGGCTGTCCTCCCCGGTCTTTCGGCGCGTGCGCCCGTTGCCGTTCCGCCTTGCCGACGGAGCGGATTCAAAGCCTCGATCGGAAGCGCGCCGGCCGCGGGCCGGGAGCCCGCCGGCGCTCAGCCCTGGCTACCGACGAACTGGGCGAGCTCGGGCGTGCCGGGACGGGCGAACAGATCCCTGGGCGGCCCCTCCTCGTGCACGCGGCCCTGGTGCATGAAGACGAGCTTGGTGCCCACCTCGCGGGCGAAGCGCATCTCGTGCGTTACCAGGATCAGCGTCATGCCCTCGCCAGCGAGCCGCTCCACCACTTTCAGCACCTCGTTCACCAGTTCCGGGTCGAGGGCGGAGGTGATCTCGTCGCACAGCAGCACCGTGGGGCGCATGGCGAGCGAGCGCGCGATGGCGACGCGCTGCTGCTGGCCGCCGGAGAGCTGGCTCGGATAGGCGTCGAACTTGCCGGAAAGGCCCACCTTCTCCAGGAGGCTCTCGGCGATGGCGCGGGCCTCGCCCTTCTGCTCCTTCACCACCACGGTGGGCGCGAGCATGATGTTCTCGCCCGCGGTGAGGTGGGGGAAGAGGTTGAACTGCTGGAACACCATGCCCACGTGCCGGCGCAGGGTGCGCAGGTCCGTCTTGCCGTCGCCGACCGTCATGCCGTCGACGGTGATGGCGCCGGACTGGTAGGTCTCCAACCCGTTGATGCAGCGCAGCAGCGTCGACTTGCCCGAACCCGAGCGGCCGATGATGGCCACCACGTCGCCGCGCCCGATCTCCAGCGACACGCCCTTGAGGACTTCCTGCGCGCCATAGCTCTTGCGCACGTCCCTGATGCTAACGAGCGACATTGAGGCGGCCCTCCAGACGTTTGGAATACCAGGACAAGGGGAAGCAGAGCGCGAAGTAGATGAGCGCCACCAGCGTGTAGACGAGGAACGGCTGGAAGGTGACGTTGTTGAGCATGGTGCCGGCCTTGGTCAGTTCCACGAAGCCGATGACGGAGGCGAGCGCCGTGCCCTTCACCACCTGCACGGAGAAGCCGACGGTGGGCGCCACCGCGATCCTCAGCGCCTGGGGCAGGATGACGTAGCGCATCTGCTCCCAGTAGGAGAGCGCGAGGCTCTCGGATGCCTCCCACTGGCCCTTGGGGATGGAGTCCACGCAGCCGCGCCAGATCTCCGCGAGGAAAGCGGAGGTCCAGAAGGTGAGCGCCAGCCAGGCGGCGATCCAGGGGCTCACCTCGATGCCGAACAGGGCGACGCCGAAGAAGAACAGGAACAGCTGCATCAGAAGCGGTGTGCCCTGGAACAGCTCGATATAGCCGGTGGACAGAACCCTGAGCGCCCGCCGGTGCGAGACCCGCGCCAGCAGCACCAGGAGCCCCACGATGCCCCCGCTGGCGAAGGCGATGAGCGAGAGCAGGATGGTCCAGCGCGTGGCGAGCAGCAGGTTCTGCAGGATGATCCAGAAGCTGAAATCGCTCATGGTCCTCACCCTTTCGGAAACATCGCCCGGCCGATACCGCGCAGGAGCGCGCGCAGGCCGATGGCGAGCAGGAGGTAGAGAAGAGCGGCGACGATGTAGACCTCGAAGGCGCGGAAGTTGCGCGACTGGATATAGTTGGCCGCGTAGGTGAGGTCCTCCGCCGAGATCTGCGAGACCACCGCCGAGCCCAGCATCACGATGACGATCTGCGAGGACAGCGCCGGATAGACCTTCATGATCGCCGGCTTGAGCACGATGTAGCGGAAGATCTCCCACCGGCTCATGGCGAGCGAGGCGCCCGCCTCCAGGTGTCCCTTCGGCACGGCCTCGATGCCGGCGCGGATGATCTCGGTGGAATAGGCGCCGAGATTGATGACCATGGCGATGAAGGCCGCCACGTCCTCCGAGAGCTTCACCCCCAGGGCCGGAAGCCCGAAGAAGATGAAGAAGAGCTGCACGATGAAGGGCGTGTTGCGGATGACCTCCACATAGGCCCGCGTCAGCGCGCCCGCCCATTTCGGCCCGAAGGTGCGGGCCCAGGCCCCCGCCGCGCCGAGCCCGAGGCCCGCCACGGTGGAGGTGAGGGTGAGGACGACCGTGAACAGCAGTCCCCGGGCGAACACCTCCCAATAGGGCAGGAGATCGCCGAAATTCAGCTCAAGGATCATGGCGCGGGCCCCGGCGTGCGGCGCCCGCTCAGAAATTGGCCGGCAGCGGCGCCTTCAGCCAGGTCTCGGAGAATTTGGCGAGCGTGCCGTCGGCCTTCGCCTGTTCGATGATGGCGTTCACCTTGGCGAGCAGCGCCGGCTCGTCCTTGTTGAGGCCCACGTAGCAGGGGCTGTCCTTGATGACGAACTTCAGCTCCGGCTTGCGGCTCGGGCTCTTCTCCGCCACCGCGGCGGCCACCGTGTTGCCGGTGGCGATCAGGTCCACCTGGCCGGAGATGAAGGCGGAAACGGTGGCGTTGTTGTCCTCGTACCGCTTCACCGTGGCGCCCTGGGGCGCGATCCTGGTGAGCTCCTGCTCCTCGATGGCGCCGCGGGTAGCGCCCACGGTCTTGCCGGCGAGGCTGGCGGCGTCGGTGACATTGTCGCCCTTCAGCCCATACACGCCGGAGAAGAAGGGGGCATAGGGCACGGAGAAGTCGATCACCTTCTCCCGCTCCGGGTTCCGGCCGAGGCTGGAGATGACGAGGTCCACCTTGCGGGTCTGCAGATAGGCGATGCGGTTGGCGCTGGTGACGGGCACCAGCTCCGCCTTCACGCCCAGCGCCTTGGCGATGTAGTTGGCCATGTCGATGTCATAGCCGCGCGGCTGGAGATCCGGCCCCACCGAGCCGAAGGGCGCGAAATCCTGCGGCACGGCGATGCGGATCACCTTGGCCTTCTCGATCTCTGCGAGAGTATCGGCACGGGCGGGCGCCGACACCAGGAGAGCGGCGGCGAGGGCGGCGGACGCACACTTTGCGGCAACGCGCATAACCATGTTCATGAGGAAGATTCCTTGTCCCCGGAAGAGCCTGGAAGGTCGGCCGTGCTGCCCGAAGCGCCCGATGGAGGCCCGTGCGCCGGCCGTTGCTGTCACTCTCGGCTCCGGGTATGGATATGTCCAATATATGATTGAACTAGATTGATATGTGATGGATATCGACCTTAGGCAGCTCCGCTATTTCCTCGCGGTGGCGGAGGAGCTGTCCTTCACCCGCGCCGCGGGGCGGCTGAACATGTCCCAGCCGCCGCTCTCCCAGGCCATCGCGCAGCTGGAGGCGACACTGGGCACGCGCCTGTTCGCCCGCACCAGCCGCCGGGTGGAGATGACCGCCGCTGGCCAGGAGCTGGAAGCGCAGGCCCGCGCCCTCCTCGCCCAGGCCGAGCGCGCCCGCCAGCAGGTGATGTCGGTGGGCGCGGGGCGTTCGGGCAAGATCGAGATCGGCGCCACCGGCACCATCCTGCGCGGCGGCCTCGCCCGCTGGCTCGCCGACTACCGGCGCCATGCGCCTGAGGTGCGCACGGTGATCTACGAGCAGGCGCCCGCCCTGCAGGTGCAGGACGTGCTGGAGCACCGCACCGACATCTCCTTCAACCGCACCGACATGAGCCTCGAACGCTCGGTGGCGCGCCACCCGGAGCTGGGCTGCACCCTCGCGTGGCGCGAAGCCATCTGCGTGATCCTGCCACCGGACCACCACCTCGCCGCCCGCCCGGTGGTGGCGCTGGCGGACCTCGCGGTGGACGAGCACGTGATGCTGCACCCGGACTCGTCGGAATTCGCCCGCTACATCCAGCGGCGCTGCGTGGAGGCCGGCTTTTTGCCGCGCGTGTCGCAGCAGGTGGTGGATTCCCAGTCGATCCCGAGCCTCATCGCCGCCGGCTTCGGGGTGGCGCTGGTGCCCGCCTCCACCGCCCGCTTCACCGGCGGCGAGGTGATCTTCCGCCCGGTCACGCCGGAGCTGGTGGCCGATGTCCACATGATCTACCGCCTGCGCGAGCAATCCCCAGCCGTGCACGAATTCCTGCGCTGGCGCGCGGCCTGCGCGTAAGAGGCGGCGAGCAGTCCGGCGGCATCAGTGGCGCGCGGGGACAGCCATGCCCCACGCTGCGACCTGAGACACAAGATCGCAGAGACGAGCGACACCTCATTTGAGGTATAAATATACATATTTGCTTTAGATCAAATTTCAAGAACACGCCAAATAATGGAATTCATAAAGCGGACACACTCATGGCGGCGCACAAGATCGGCCCTCTGCACTCTAAATCTTGAAAGCAGCCCCGGCAGCCGGCGGTTCCTTAGCCGGGCCAAAAGACGAGCCCAACGGAAGACGAAGGACGCTGCCCCATGCGGCCACGCTTGCGCGAGCTGGCAGAAACGGGGCCAGCTGCCATGCGGGCCGCCGTCCGGCGCCTCCCCCGGCCATAGCCCCCCGCGGGCCGGCGCCTCGACGGAGCCTTGCGCTTCGACGAAAGGCAAACCTATCGTCGCAGGAGAAACAGGCACCATTCGAAACAGGCGCGGCAGAAGCCGGAAGGGGCGGCTCCACCGCCCGCCGTTTCGCACAGAAGGACGAGGGTCACCATGCAGAGCCAACATGCGGGCGGTCCGGCCGCGAGCTGGTATGCGCCTCCCGAGCCCTCCGAGGACACACGCGCCGTCATCGAGCAGCTCATCGCCACCCATGCGGGCAAGCTCGTCGAGGTCTTCTACGACACCTTCCTCGAGGACCCGGAGGGCGCCGCCTTCCTGAGCCACCAGATGGTGGAGACGCGGCTCGTCCATTCCCTGCGCCACTGGCTGGGAAACCTCTTCAAGGAAGCGGATGCCGACGCCCAGAGGAAGATCGGTGAGGTGCACGCGCGGGTGAAGCTGCCGTTCGGCTTGGTCATCCGGGGCGCGGCGCTGCTGAAAGCGGAGATTTCCGGGCTTCTGGTTTCCAGCGGCCTCGACCGGGCGGCGCTCGCCTCGGCCCTGATCTTCCTCGATTCCCGCATGGACTGGGCCATGGGCCTCATGAGCGAGGCCTACATGCAGGGCTCCATGCGCCGCGCGCAGGTGGACGAGGCATTCCGCCTGTTCGCCGTCGGGCAGGACATCTCGGTGACGCGCGAGACCCAGAATGCCGCCCTCATGGAGTGGCTGCAATCGGTCCTGTTCCCCCTGCTCGACCCCAGCTCCAACGCCGACCTGACGCCCCTCGCCAAGTCGTCCTTCGGGCTGTGGTTTCACCACCGCGCGGGCCTCATTTTCCAGGGCGCGGCGGGCCTCGACGTCATCTACGGGAACCTCAAGCAGATCGACAGCATCGTGCTGCCCAAGCTTCAGGAGGCGCGCAGCAAGGGCGGCGAGGAACTCCGGCAGCAGCTGGCGCGGCTGCGCACGCTGGTGGACGAGATCAAGTTCGTGCTCGCGGACCTGTTCCAGAGCGTCGCCGGCGTCGAGGGCGGGCGCGACCCGCTCACGCGCGCGCTCAACCGCCGCTTCCTGCCCACCATCCTCGGGCGCGAGATTTCCATCGCCAGCAGCAACGGCACGCCGTTCACCATCCTCATGATCGACGTGGACCATTTCAAGCAGATCAACGACCGCTGGGGCCATTCCACCGGAGACCTGGTGCTGCAGCAGGTGGCGGATGTGGTGATGGACACCGTGCGCTTCAATGATTTCGTGTTCCGCTACGGCGGCGAGGAATTCCTGATCGCGCTGGTGGAAGCCGGCGTCGACGACGGCTACGACATCGCCGAGCGGGTGCGCACGCGCCTCGCCGAGCGCAAGCTGCGCCTCTCCGACGGCAGCCACATCCAGGTCACGGCATCCGTGGGGGTCGCCACCTACAGCGGACATCCCGACTACATCCAGCTCGTGGATGCCGCCGACCGCGCGCTCTACGCCGCCAAACAGGGCGGGCGGAACCGCACGGTGATCTCGCGCGAGGCGCCCGCCGGCGCGCTCTGAGCCCCCCACCCCGGCGCGCGCCGGGGTATGGCCCTGCCCGGCGTTTCATTGTACCCCTGGCGCGGCTCGCGCCCAGGGGCGGAGCCAATGCCCGACACCGGAGGAAGCCTCGACGTCCCCGCCCGGGCCACCGACGCGGGAGAGCGCAACCCCATGGCGAAATCCTCGGACCTTCGAGACCGTGCCCCCCGCAGTGGCCGGCAAGGCGCGCAGGAGGCCGCGGACTGGCGCATCCGCGACCTGGAGGATCGCCCCGGCTTCCTCATCCGCCGCCTGCATCAGATCCATGTGGCGCTGTTCGCGGAGGAATGCGCCGCCGAGGGCATCACCCCCGTGCAGTATTCGGTGCTCACCGCGCTCGACCAGATCGGCGGGGCAGAGCAGATCGCCCTGTCGCGGGCCGTGGGCCTGGACCGCACCAACATCGCCGACGTGGCGGCACGCCTGGAAGCGCGCGGCCTGCTGACACGCACGGTCTCGCCCCGCGACCGGCGGATGAAGCTGGTGGATCTCACCGAGGCGGGGCGCGCCCTGCTGGAGCGGGTGCAGGACGGCGCGGCGCGGGCCCATGCCCGCACGGTGGAGGCCCTGCCGCCGGGCGAGCGCGCTCGCTTTCTCCAGGCCCTGCGCCTGCTGGTGGCCGCCAACAATGACGTCAGCCGCTCGCCGGTGGGAGGATTGAGCGAGGCGTGAGCGGCCATGCATGGCTGCATGCAAAGCACTGCCCGCAGATAGGGCAGCCGCCCACCTCGGTCGCACTGATTGGAATTTGACCAGCTCCGTGCTGCGTGCACGCAAAAGCGACGCATTATGCGCATCTGCTGGGCACGGCCTTGCAACCGGGCATGCCGCTCTCGCCGGGAGACCAGCCCACAGCTTCCATAACCGTTTGATACTTCTTGTTTAATGGCCCCGGCACCGGAGATGGCACGGTGCATGCAAAACTCGGCGGTATACTGACGATCTTCCGCGCCGCGGACGAGGCTCTGGGAACTGCCGATGGTTGATGCGACGGCCTTTCGCGAAGGCTTTGATGTTGTGGTCTGCGGCGGTGGCGCCGCCGGCTGCGTGGTGGCCGGCCGGCTGGCGGCCGATCCGCACCTGAAGGTGCTGCTGCTGGAAGCCGGCGGCGAAGGCGAGGTGGAGGAGGTGCGCAACCCCAGGATCTGGATGCGCAACATCGCCTCCGAGCGGGACTGGGACTTCCGCTCCGAGCCCTGCGCCGGGCTCAACGGGCGCCGCGCGCCGCTGCCCATGGGGCGGGTGATGGGCGGCGGCTCGGCCATCAACGGCCTCGTCTGGGCCCGCGGCCACAAGAGCGACTTCGACCTGTGGGCCGCCGAGAGCGGCGACGACGGCTGGAGCTATGACTCCGCCGTCGCCATCTACAAGCGCATCGAGGACTGGCACGGCCCGGCCTCGCCCCTGCGCGGTGCCGGCGGCCCCATGCGCATCACCCTGCCGGAAGACCCGGTGCCGGTGGTGCACGGCCTCTTGGAGGCGGCCAGCGAGCAGGGCATCCCCAAGGTGGCCGACCACAATGCCGACGCCGTGGCCGGCGACGGCTGCGCCGCCATCGCCAACGTGAACATCGCCCGCGACGGCTCGCGCATCACCACCGCCTCGGCATACGTGGCGCCGCGCCGCCACCAGGGGAACCTGACGGTGGTCACCGGCGCCCGCGTGCGGCGCGTGGTGATCGAGAACGGGCGCGCCACGGCGGTGGCGTTCGACCATGCCGGCGCCGGCCACACGGTCCGCGCCCGGCACGAGGTGGTGCTCTCCCTCGGCGCCATCAATACCGCCAAGGTGCTCATGCAGTCCGGCGTGGGCGACGCGGCGCATCTCGCGGCATTCGGCATCCCGCTCGCCCAGCACCTGCCCGGCGTGGGGCAGAATTTGCAGGATCACATCCTGGTCGCCGGCTGCGTGTTCGAGTATCGCACGCCCGAGCCGCCCCGCAACAACTCGGCCGAATTCACTTTCTTCTGCAAGAGCGACCCCGCGCTCCCCGCCCCGGACCTCCAGCCCATGCTGGAGGAATGCGCCTTCGGCTCCGAGATCACCCGGCCCGCCTATGACCTGCCGGTGGATCCCGCCCGCGCCTTCACCCTCGCCCCCGGACTGCTGCGCCCCAAGAGCCGCGGCCAGGTGCTGCTGACCGGCGCCGGCCCCGACGACCCCCTGCGCATCGAGGCCAATTTCCTGAGCGCGGAGGAAGATGTGAAGGCCCTCATCCGCTGCATCGAGATCTGCCGCGCCATGGGCCATTCGGAAGCCCTGCGGCCCTTCGTGAAGCGCGAGCTGATGCCGGGCCCGCTGGCGCCAGCGGAGATGGTGGCCTTCCTGCGCAACGCCGCCGGCACCTATTTCCACGCCACCTGCACCGCCAAAATGGGCCGCGACGCCATGGCGGTGGTGGATGGCGCGCTGAAGGTCCACGGCATCGCCGGCCTCAGGGTGGCGGATGGCTCCATCATGCCCGCCATCTCCGGCGGCAACACGCTGGCGCCCTGCGTGCTCATCGGCGAGCGCGCGGCGGACCTGATCGCCCGCGATCTCTCCTCCTCCCTCTCCCTGAAAGCCCCGGAACGCGACGGAGCCCCGGCATGAATCCCGCTTCCTACGACGTCATCGACGGCGTGCGCACCTACAAGCTGTTCATCGACGGCGCGTGGGTGGCCTCCAGCCGCAACATTACCGCCGACAGCATCAACCCGGCCGACGGCAGCCTGTTCGCCCGCACCCAGCAGGCGGGCGCCGAGGAGGTGAAGCGCGCCATCGATGCCGCCCACGCGGCATTCGCGCAGTGGGGATCGAGCCTCGCCAGCACCCGCGAGAAGATGCTCCTCAAGGTCGCCGAGGTGATCGAGCGGCGCACCCCGGAGATCCGCGACATGCTGATCGACGAGTGCGGCTCGGTGTTCAACAAGGCCCTGTGGGAAATCGACTACGTCACCGACTGCCTGCGCAGTGCGGCCGGCGACGTGCGCCACGTGATGGGCGAGACCATGCCCGTGACCCAGCCGGGGCAGATCTCCATGTCCGTGCGCCGGCCGCTGGGCGTGGTGGCGGGCATCGCGCCCTTCAACTCGCCCTTCCTGCTGTCCATGAAGAAGATCGCGTTCGCGCTGGCGGCGGGCAACACCTTCGTGCTCAAGCCCTCGGAGGAGACGCCCATCTCCGGCGCTCTCATCGCCGACGTGTTCGAGGAGGCGGGGCTGCCGGCGGGGGTGCTGAACGTGGTGCCGGGCGTGCCCGCCGAGGTGGGCGACATCATGATGGCCGACCCGCGCGTGAAGGTCGTCACCTTCACCGGCTCCACCCGCACCGGCCGCCATCTGGCGGTGGAGGCGGCCAGGAACCTCAAGAAGTTCTGCCTGGAGATGGGCGGCAAGAGCCCGCTGATCGTGCTGAAGGACGCCGAGCTCGACTATGCCGTGAATGCCGCCGCCTTCGGCGTGTTCCTGCACCAGGGCCAGGTGTGCATGGCCAATTCCAAGGTGATCGTGGAGGCGCCCATCTTCGACGCCTTCGTGGAGCGCTTCGTGGCCAAGGCCAAGGGCGTGCCGGTAGGCCACCCGCGCGAGGCCACCTCCGTCATCGGCCCGCTGATCCGCGAGAGCCAGTGCGCCTTCATCAACGACCAGCTCGCCGACGCCACCGCCAAAGGCGCGAAGGTGCTCACCGGCGGCACCCACGAGGGCCGCTACTTCCAGCCCACCGTGCTCACCGGCGTGACCGAGGAGATGCGCATCTACCACGAGGAGAGCTTCGGCCCCGTGGTCTCGCTCATCCGCGTGGCGGATTCCGAGGAGGCGCTGAAGGTGGCCAACGACACCGCCTACGGCCTCTCCGCCGCGGTCATCACCAACGACCTGCAGAAGGCGTTCGACCTCTCGCTGCGGCTGGAATCCGGCATGGTGCACGTGAACGACTGCACCATCTCGGATGAGCCCCACGTGCCGTTCGGCGGCGTGAAGAACTCCGGCTTCGGCCGCGAGGGCGGGCGCTCCTCCTGGGAAGAGCTGACCGAGCAGAAGTGGATCACCATCCAGATGGGTCGGCGCGAGTTTTCCTTCTGAAGTCCTTCAAGGCCCTTTCAACGCTGCCAAAGCGCAGCCCAACACAGGACCGTTTCGCATGATGTCTGCCCAGATCATGAAGAGCGCCATGTTCGCGGCGTTCGTCGCCTTCGCCGCCGTGCCGGCGCGTGCCGCCGAGATCCCGACGAAGCCCGAGGCCGGCGCCCTCACCGTGGGCGTGCAGCCCTGGCTCGGCTACGGCCCGCTGCACATCGCGGCCGAGAAGGGCCTTTACAAGAAGGAGGGCCTCTCCGACGTCAGAATCGAGAATTTCGTCGAGCAGAAGGACATCAACGCCGCCGTGGCGAGCGGCGCGCTCGACGTGGCGGCGGTGCCCACCAATGCGGCGCTGAGCATGAAGGCGGCGGGCCTGCCCATCAAGATCGTCGCCCTGCTCGACTTCTCCACCACCGCCGACGCCATCCTCTCCACCCCCGAGATCGGCTCCATCAAGGACCTGAAGGGCAAGAAGGTGGCCTACGAGCAGGGCGCCACCTCCGACGTGCTGCTGCAGTACGCGCTGGCCGCCAACGGCATGTCCATCAAGGATATCGAGCAGGTGCCCATGCCCGCCGCCAACGCCGGCGGCGCGCTTATCGCCGGTCAGGTTCCGGTGGCCGTCACCTACGAGCCCTACCTTTCCACCGCCAAGCAGCAGGATTCCAAGCTGAAGCTGCTCTACAGCGCCGGCGTCAACCCCGGCCTCATCTCCGACGTGCTGGTGGTGCGTGAAGACGTGCTGAAGAAGAAGCCCGGCCAGGTGCTCGCCCTCATGAAGGCGTGGGACGCCGCCCTCAAGGACTACAACGCCGATGTGGCCGGCGGCCGCGCCATCATCGCCAAGGCGGTGGGCGCGAGCGTGGACGAGCTGAAGACCGCCTTCGACGGCGTGGTGTTCTACTCCATGGGCCAGAACAAGGACGCCCTGCCGGGCACCTTCTCCACCAAGACCCTCGGCGACGTGGCCGATGCCTCGCAGAAGGCGGGCCTGCTGGAGAAGCCGGTGGCGGCGGGCGACGTCGTCATCGTCGATTTCGTGAAGGCCGTCCCGTGACGGCCCTGGACGGCGGCCTCAGCGGCCCCGATTTCGGCGAAGCGCAAATGGCTCCATCCGCCATGACCCCGACCCCAAACGCCGCCCCGCCGTCCACCGGCAACGGTCCGCGCCGCCGCGCAAGGCGGCGCGGAGGCCTGCGCGCCCCCATCAGCCGCAGCCGCTTCGTGGGCATCGCCTTCGCGGTGTTCGCGGTCATCGCCCTCGCCTGGGTCACCGCGGCGGCGGCGGGCGTGGTGCGGCCCATCTTCCTGCCCTCGCCCGCGAGCGTCATCGCCCAGCTCGGCAAGCTCGCGGCGGACGGCACGCTCTGGACCGACATGGGCGTCTCCATCT
Organism: Xanthobacter sediminis; assembly: GCF_043195015.1. Lineage (NCBI taxonomy): Bacteria > Pseudomonadati > Pseudomonadota > Alphaproteobacteria > Hyphomicrobiales > Xanthobacteraceae > Xanthobacter > Xanthobacter sediminis. The sequence goes on from NZ_JBAFWH010000014.1 coordinate 28,199, forward strand.
ACCGCATCGCGGTGGGCTTCCTCATCGCCTCGGCCCTGGCCATTCCGCTGGGCCTGCTGGTGGGCAGCTATTTCACCTGGGAAGCCGCCGTCGAGCCGCTGGTGGACTTCGTGCGCTACATGCCGGTGGTGGCCTTCGTGCCGCTCTCCATCCTGTGGGTGGGCACGGGAGACGCGCAGAAATTCCTCATCATCTTCATCGGCACCTTCTTCCAGCAGGTGCTGCTGGTGATGGACGTGGTGAAGCGCGTGCCGAAGGATTTCATCGGCCTCGGGCGCACGCTCGGCCTCTCGGATGCCAGGATCATCCGCCGCATCGTGCTGCCCAGCGCCATGCCCGGCATCTGGGACACCCTGCGCATCAGCCTCGGCTGGGCGTGGACCTGGCTGGTGGTGGCGGAGCTGGTGGCCGCGACCTCGGGCCTGGGCTACCGCATCGTGGTGGCGCAGCGGTTTTTCCAGACCAACACCATCTTCGGCTACATCCTGCTGCTGGGCCTGCTCGGCCTCGTCACCGACCAGCTCATGAAGGCGGCCGCCACCCACCTCTTCCGCTACACCACGAGGGGACGATGACCGCGCCCGCGCTCGCCATTTCCGATTCCGCGCCGAAGCTGGAGATCCGCCATCTCAACAAGAGCTTCGGCGCCGGCGCGCAGCAGAAGGAGATCCTGCGCGACATCAATCTCGACCTCGCCACCAACGAGTTCGTGTCGCTGGTGGGCACCTCGGGCTGCGGCAAGAGCACCCTGCTCTCCATCGTCGCCGGGCTGGAGACCTTCGACGACCCCACCGCCGGCGCGGGGGACTATTCGCCCGTGCGCATCGACGGGGCGCCGGTGTTCGAGGCCGGGCTCGACCGGGGCGTGGTGTTCCAGTCCTATACGCTCCTGCCCTGGCTCACCGCCCGGCAGAACGTGGAGTTCGCCCTCCAGGCCGCCGGCATGGAGGCCGCCGAGCGCCGCCGCGTGGCGGAGGAGCACATCGCCCTCGTGAAGCTGGAGCATTTCGCCGATGCCTATCCCAGCGAGCTCTCCGGCGGCATGAAGCAGCGCGTGGCCATCGCCCGCGCCCTCTCCTATCGCCCCAAGATGCTGCTGATGGACGAGCCCTTCGGCGCCCTCGACGCCCTCACCCGCCAACAGATGCAGGCGCTGCTGATCGAGGTGTGGGAGAAGCACAAACTGACCGTGCTGTTCGTGACCCACGACGTGGAGGAGGCGGTCTACCTTTCCGACCGCATCGTGGTGATGGGCATCGGCCCCGGCCGCGTGCGCGAGACCTTCCATGTGGGCCTGCCGCGCCCGCGCACGCCGGACATCGTGGAAAGCGAGGACTTCATCGCGCTCCAGCACAAGGTGCTCAAAGCCATCCGCGAGGCGGCCCAGCGCCTGCCCTCCTGATCCCCTCCCCTGGGGGTTGAACGAACCGCCGGCGCCTTGGCGCCGGCTTTTTTTCGCCCGCGAACGAAAAGGCGGGGCGGGATCGCTCCCGCCCCGCCTCATGCCACCGGCGCCAATCAGGTTTCGCGCGAATGCCGCGCGGGCGTCAGCCGCCAAGGTAGGCCGCGCGCACGTGGGGATCGCCGATCAGCTCCGCCCCCGCGCCCGCCATGACGATGCGTCCCGCCTCGATGAGATAGGCGTGGTCGCACAATTCCAGCGCCGCGAAGGCGTTCTGCTCCACCAGCAGCACCGTGGTGCCGGCATCGCGGATGCCACCGATGATGGTGAACATCTGCTCCACGATGTTGGGCGCGAGGCCGAGCGAGGGCTCGTCGAACAGCACCAGGCGCGGGCGCGACATGAGCGCCCGGCCGATGGCCAGCATCTGCTGCTCGCCGCCGGAGAGGGTGCCCGCCATCTGGTGGCGGCGCTCGGCGAGGCGCGGGAAGCTCTCGTAGATGCGCGCATAATCCTCGCGCAGGCTGGCGTCGCCGCCGCGCAGATAGGCGCCCATGGCGAGGTTGTCGGCGACGCTCATGTGCGGGAACACGCGCCGGCCCTCCGGGCAGTGGGCGACGCCGAGACGCAGCATCTTCTGCGGCCCGGCGCGGGTCACGTCCTCGCCGTCGAGGAGGATCGCGCCGGCGCGGGCCGGCACCAGGCCGGAGATGGCGCGCAGCGTGGTGGACTTGCCGGCGCCGTTGGCCCCCACCAGCGCCACCAGCTGGCCGCGCTCCACGGTGAGCGAAATACCCCTCAGGGCCATCACCTGTCCGTAGCCGCAGACGAGATCCCTGATCTCAAGCATGGGCCGGCTCCTTCTCCTCCAGCCGCGCCGCGCTCTTGCCCAGATAGGCCTCGATGACGGCGGGGTCGTTGCGGATCTCCGCCGGCGCGCCTTCCGCGATCAGCCGGCCGTAGTTGAGGCACACGATGCGGTCTGAGACCTCCATCACCATGGGCATGTCGTGCTCCACCAGCAGGATGGTGACGCCCTCCGCCCGCACCTTGCGGATGAGGCGTACGAAGCCCTGTGTCTCCGAGGCGTTCATGCCCGAGACGGGCTCGTCCAGCAGCAGCATCCGCGGCTCGGTGGCGAGCGCCAGGGCAAACCCCACGAGGCGCTGCTCGCCGTAGGAGAGCGAGCCGGCCTTCTCCTGCGCCCGGTGGGTGAGGCCGACGAGGTCGATGATCTCCTCGGCCCGTGCGCGCGCCGCCTTCTCCGCCGCCCGTGCGCCGGGGGTGGGCAGGAAGCGGTCTATGAGGCGCGGCGCGCCGAAGCGGTGGAGGCCGATGAGCACGTTGTCCGCCACCGTGTCGTCCGCGAACACGCTGGTGCGCTGGAAGGTGCGGGCGAGGCCGAGGCGCGTGATCTCGTTGGGCCGCGTCTGCGCGAGGTCGCGGCCGCGGAACACCACCCGGCCCTGGGTGGGCCTCAGGAAGCCGGTCATGATGTTGAAGGCGGTGGTCTTGCCCGCGCCGTTGGGGCCGATCAGGCTCAGGATTTCGCCTTCGTGCACGTCGAAATGCAGGTCGGAGATGGCCGTGAGCCCGCCGAAGCGCATGCCCACGTGCTCCACGTTGAGGATGGTGGTCATGGCCTCGCTCCCGCCTCGATGGGCTTTGCCGGCGCCGCCTTCGGCGCCCGCCGCCGGCCGAGCGCCTCCAGCGCGGGGACGATACCCCTGGGCATCACGAACAGGATGGCGATGAGGATGGCGCCGTAGACGATCCACTGCGCCTCCGGCGCCATCACCGGCCTCAGCGCCACCGGCAGCAGACCGAAGATGAGCCCGCCCACCAGCGGCCCCGCGAGCGTGCCCTTGCCGCCCGCCACCACCATGATGACCATGGTGACCGTGTAGGAAAACAGGAACACGTCGGGATCGATGATGCGGATGTAGTGGGCGTAGAGGCTGCCCGCCGCCCCCGCCATGGCGGCCGAGACGGTGGCGGCGACGGTGAGCGTGCGGGTGGCGTTGATGCCGAGGGAGAGCGCGAGGGATTCGTTCTCCTTCAGGCCGCGCATGGCCCGCCCGAAGCGCGAGCCCACCAGCCGGGCGATGACGAGATAGCTCGCCACGCCCACCGCCAGCACCAGATAGTAGTTCTGCACCTTGGTGCGCAGCGCCACCTCGCCGAGGCCGGGCAGCGGCAGGGTCATGTTGGGGATGGAGGTGAGGGCCAGCGGGCCCTGCGTCAGCTCCACCCAGTTCAGCGCCACCAGCCGCACCACCTCGGCGAAGGAGATGGTGACGATGACGAAATAGGCGCCCCGCACCCGGAACGACAGCCGCCCGATGAGATAGCCCGCGAGCCCCGTGACCAGGATGGCGAGCACGAAGCCGACGATGGGGTCGCCCCCGCCGTAGGTCACCTGGAAGCCGAACGGCAGGCCGACATCGAAGCCCAGAGCGGTGAGCGCGCTCACATAGGCGCCGATGCCGAAGAAGGCCACGTGGCCGAGGCTGAGCTGCCCGGTGAAGCCCAGCAGCAGGTTCAGGCTCATGGCGCAGATGGTGAAGATGCCGGTGATGACCAGGGCGTTGAGCAGATAGGGGTCGTTCAGCACCAGCGGCAGAACCGCCAGGACCACGAGGAAGGTGGGGGCGATGAGGCGCGTCATCCGATCCGCTCCGCGCGGGCGAACAGGCCGGTGGGCTTCACCAGCAGCACCGCGATGATGATGAGGAAGCCCATGGCGTCGCGATAGCCCGAGGAGATGTAGCCGGCGCCGATCTCCTCCGCGAACGCCAGGATGAAGCCGCCGATGGCGGCCCCGGAGATGGAGCCGAGGCCGCCCAGGATGACGATGGCGAACGCCTTCACCGCCGCGAGGTCGCCCATCTGCGGGAACACCACATAGACCGGCCCGAGCAGCGCCCCGGCCGCCGACGCCAGCGCCGAGCCGATGGCGAAGGTGGCGGTGTAGATGAGCGAGACATTCACGCCCATCAGCGCCGCCGTGTCGTGGTCCTGGAAGGTGGCGCGCATGGCGCGGCCGAGCTTGGTGCCGTTGATGGTGAAATAGGTGAGCGCGATCAGCGCCAGCGCCGCCAGGAACACGAACAGCCGCACATAGGAGAGCGAGACCGGCCCGATCACCAGCGGCTCGGCCGGAAACGGCGTCGGCACCGCCTTCGCCACCCCCCCGAAGATCCACAAGGTGCCCGATTGCAGGATGATGCCGGCGCCGATCATCACCAGCATGGTGGTGTCGATGTCGGAGCGGCGCAGCGGGCGCAGCAGGGCGAACTCGATGAGGGCGCCCAGCAGCAGGCCCGCCACCACCGCCACCGGAAGGGCGACGAAGAAGTTCAGCCCCAGCGCCACCGCGGCCAGGTACATGGCATAGGCGCCGAAAGTATAGACGGCCCCGTGGGTGAAGTTCACCACGTTCATGATGCCGAAGATCAAGGTGAGGCCGATGCCGAGGAGCGCGTAGGTGCCGCCGAGCACCGACGCGTTGACGAGGTGTTGCAGGAATTGGTCCATCCGGCCTGTCCGTGTGGTCGTTCGGGGCTGCGCGGCGCGGCGGCGGTGCCGCGCCGGCGGGAAAGCGTGGGGACGGGAACGCCCGGTCGGGGCGGATGGGCGTCCCGCCCCGCCCGGCCCTCCCCGGAAGGGAAGGAACCGGGCGGAAGCTCCGGCTCAGAGCTTGACGGGCGAGATCTTCCCGTCGGCGATCTCGATCAGGTACACCTCGGGCTTGCTCTGCCCGCTCTCCTTGCCCTCGGGCCCAGCCTTCTGGAACTTGATCGGGCCGTTGAGGCCCTTCAGGTCCACCATCCAGAAGCCCTTCTTGATGGAGGCGGGGTCGGCGGCGCCGCCGGCCTGGATGGCGGCCGCGATGGTGCGGATGCCGTCATAGCCGCGGAAGCTCTCGGTGGTGCCGGCGAAGTCGTAGCCGCGCTTCTTCCACTCGCCGATGAAGTATTCGGCGGCCTGCGGGTTCGGGCTCTTCTCCGGCCACCAGGGCGCGAAGGTCACGAGATGCATGGTGCCGCTGGCCGCCGGCCCAGCCTGGGCGACGATCTGGTCCGGGTTTTGCGAGCCGCCGGTGGTGATGACGCGCTTCTTCAGGCCCAGAGCCGCCATCTGCTTGAACACGAGGGTGAGCTGGTCCACCGCCGCGGTGATCATGATGGTGTCGGCGTCGGAGGCCTTCAGCTTGGCGAGCTGGGCGCTCATGTCCTGGGAGGAGGCGTCCATGGTCTCCACCAGGCCCACGTCGATGCCCTTGGACTTCAGCATCTTGGAGAAGTCGGCGGCGGCGCCCCGGCCCCAGTCGTTGTTGATGACGAGGAAGTCCACCTTCTTGACGCCGAGCTTGCCGGCGATGGGCCCGAACGCCTCCGCCTCCACCGCCGAGGGCGGGGCGATGCGGAAGACATAGGGATTACCCGAGGCGGTGATCTTGCCGGAGGAGGAGGTCTCCACCAGCATCGGCACGGAATATTCCTCCAGCTTGGGCATGGTGGCCAGCGTCAGGCTGGAGCCCCAGGCGCCCATCATCACCGGCACCTTGTCGGAGGTGATGAGCTTCTCAGCCACGGCTGCGGCCTCGGTGGGGTTGCTCTTGTTGTCCTCGATGACGAGCTCGATCTTCTTGCCGAGCACGCCGCCCTTGGCGTTGATCTCGTCGGCGGCGATCTTGGCGCCGTTGGTCACATAGGTGCCGGAGGCGGCGAAGGCGCCGGTAAGCGGCTGGTTCACGCCGATCTTGATGGTGTCGTCGGCGGCGAAGGCCGTGGAGCACATCAGCGAGAAGGCAATGGCGGCCAACGTGGTCCTGCGGGTCAACTGCATCTTGAAGCTCCAGTCGTTCGGGGCACTCGGGACTTGGTTCACACAAAAAGGGCCTACCGGCCGAACAGCGCCTTCAGGCGCCGGGCCAGGAGGGAGAGGAGAAGGCGCACCGGATCGAGCCCGCCCTCGGCGGCGGCCGGCGCGGGGGCGCCTTTCAGGCGGGCGTCCAGATTGGCGGAGAAGGCGGCGATGAGCCGGCCCGCCACCTCGCGCACGAGGCCGGGGCGGCCGAACTGGGCGAGCGGGCCCTTCAGCGTGTAGCCCACCGCCAGCTCCACCCGCGCCGTGCCGGGCGCGGCGCCCTCCAGCACCCGGTAGCGGATCTCGCCCTGGGTGGAGGAGCGCCCGTCGCCCCCCGCGCCCAGGATGACGCCGCCCATGGCGGCATCGTCGCGGGTGACGCGGGCGGTGCCGCGGAAGGTGGTGGAGATGGGGCCGAGCTTCACCTTCATGCCGCCCTCGACACGCTCGGGCTCGGGCATGCGGTCCACCACCGCCCCCGGCAGGCACGCCGCCACCTCCCGGATGTCGGCGAAGAAGGCGAACACCTGTGTGGGCGGGAAGGCCACCTCGAAGCTCTGCTCGAAGACATGGGCGGGCTTGAAGCCTTCCGCGAGATCGCGCGGCGCGGCGGCGGCCGGCGCCGCGGCAACCGGTGCGGCCTCCGCCATCTTCGCCGGAGCGCCACCAGCCCCCGCCCGTGCCCCCACGGGCCCGAGGGGGCGCGGCGCGGCACCGGGCACGATGCCCCGCGCCCGGCGATCGGCGATGACGGAAGCCACCGCCTTCACGATGCCCGCATAGCCGGTGCAGCGGCAGAGGTTGCCGGCGAGCCCGAGGCGGATGCGCGCCTCGTCCGGCTCGGGAAGGCGCAGCACCAGGTCGCGGGAGGAGACCAGCATGCCCGGCGTGCAGAAGCCGCACTGCAAGGCGTGCTCGCGGTTGAAGGCGGCGCGCAGCTCGGCCGTCACCTCGTCGTCGTCCAGGCCCTCGATGGTGGTCACCTCCGCGCCTGCGCAGGCGGCGGCGAAGGAGAGGCAGGCGCGGGCGGGCTCGCCGTCCACCAATATGGTGCAGGCGCCGCACACGCCGTGCTCGCAGCCGATGTGGGTGCCGGTGGCATCGCAACCGTCGCGCACGAAATCGGCGAGGTTGGTGCGTGGCTCCACCTCGACCGCCACCGCGCGGCCGTTGAGGGTGAGGGCGACGGTCTCCATCGCGCCGGAAACGCGGATCTGGGCGTTCATGCGGCGCTCCTGCTGTCGGGGGTGAAAAGGCCCTCCGCCTGCCGCACCGCGCGGCGCAGCACCTCCACATGGACATGGCGGTCCACCGCATCGGCGATGCCGGCCTCATGGAGCGCAGCAGCGGCCGCGGTGGCGTCGAAGCGGCCGGCGAAACCGGTATCGATGCGGCCGCCGAACCAAGCGCGCGCATCGGCCATCACCAGCGGCGGGGCGTCGATGGCGCCCATCAGGGCGCGCGCGGTGCCGGCGGCGGGGTCCACCAGCAGCGCCCCCACCGCATGGGCGAACTCGCCCACCTTGCGGCAATGCTTGGCGTAGCCGAAACGGGCGCTCGCCGGCACCCTGGGCACGCGCACGGCGGCCAGAAGCTCGCCATCCTCCAGCGCGGTGGAGAGGGCGCCGGTAAGGAACGCCCCCAGCGCCAGCCGGCGCCGGCCGGAGGGCCCCGCGATTTCCACCTCGGCGCCCAGCGTCGAAAGGGCGTTCACCCAGTCGGCCGCGGGGTCGGCGTGGGCGAGGCTGCCGCCCATGGTGCCCCTGTTGCGCACCGCGCGATAGGCGATGCCCGAGGCCACCCGCCGTAGCACATGCGCGCCCACGTCGGGCACGCGGCCGTCCTCCACGTCGGCATGGGTGACGAGAGCGCCGTAGACCACCGCGCCCTCCTCTTCCCGCGCGGCCTTCAGTTCCGCGATGCCGGAGATGTCCACCACCAGCGCGGGCTGGGCGAGGCGCAGGTTCAGCATGGGGCCGAGGGACTGGCCGCCGGCCATCACCTTGGCGCCCTCCCCGCCCTCGGCGAGGAGCGCCACGGCGGCCTCCACCGTGCGCGGGCGGACGAGCTGGAACGGGGCGGGCTTCATGCGGCGCTCCTCTTGCCGGCGTCGCCCTTGCCGGCGCCGCCGGCCACGCGGGCAGCGAGCACCTTTTCCACGATGCGCCGGGGCGTGACGGGCGAATGCAGCATCTCCACGCCCAGCGGGCGCAGCGCGTCGTTCACGGCGTTGGCGATGGCGGCGGGGGGCGCGATGGCGCCGCCCTCCCCGATGCCCTTCACGCCGAAGCGCGTGTAGGGGGAGGGCGTCTCCATGTGGCCGATGAAGGGCGTGGGCACTTCCGGCGCGCCGGGCAGCAGGTAGTCCGCCAGCGTCGAGGCGAGCGGCTGGCCGGAGGCATCGAACCGCATTTCCTCGTAGAGCGCGGTGCCGATGCCCTGGGCGAGGCCGCCGTAGATCTGCCCGTCCACCACCATGGGGTTCACGAGCACGCCGCCGTCTTCCACGATGACGTAGTCGAGCAGCTCCACGTCCCCGATCTCGGGGTCCACCGCCACCACCACCGCGTGGGCGGCGTAGCTGAAGGTGCCGCTGTCGCGCAGCGGCTTGTAGCCGGCCGTCACCTCCAGGCCGCCACCGTCCACATCTGCCGGCAGGTCCTGCGGCCGGCGGTACCAGGTGTGGGCGATGGCGTTCACGCCCACGTCGCCGTTCGGCCCGATGACGCGGCCGGCCTCGAAGCGCACATCCGCGAGGTCCGCCTGCAGCATGTGGGCGCCGATGCGGCGGATGCGCTCGGAAAGCTCGGAGCAGGCGGTGGCCACCGCCCCGCCCGCCATCACCATCACGCGCGAGCCCCAGCTTCCGGTGGAATAGGGGGTCATGGCCGTGTCGCCATAGAAGACGCGGGTGCGGGCCACGGGAATGCCCAGGATCTCGTGCGCCACCTGGGCCAGGGTGGTCTCCAGGCTCTGGCCGTGGGAATGCACGCCCACTCGCAGCTCCAGCCCGCCGTCGGGGGTGAGGCGCGCGCCCGCCTGCTCGTGGCCGGGCACCATGGGAATGCCCCAGCCGGAATAGACCGAGGTGCCGTGCGCCCCCTGCTCGCAATAGATGGAGAGCCCAAGGCCGATGCGGCGGCCATCCGCCTCTCCCCCCGCCTGCCGGGCGCGCACCTTGGCGGGGTCGATGGCCTTCAGCGCGCGGGTGAGGGCTTCCGGATAATCGCCGCTGTCGAAGTGCTTCTTCGTGATGTTGTCGAAGGGCATCTGGTCCGGACGCACGAGGTTCCTGAAGCGCACCTGTTCCGGCGGCAGGCCCAGCTCCGCGGCCAGGGCGTCGAGCGCCACTTCCAGCGCGAAGCACACGCCGGTGCGCGCCACCCCGCGATAGGGCAGGATCGGGCACTTGTTGGTGGCCACCGACCAGGTGCGGCAGCGATAGGCGGGAAAGTCGTAGGGCCCCGGCAGGATGGAGGCCACCTGCGCGGCTTCGAGGCACGCGGAGAAGGGATAGGCCGAATAGGCGCCGCTATCGACGGTGGCCTCGCAATCGATGCCGCGCAGGGTGCCGTCGCGCTCGGCATAGAGGGTGATGTCGTAATGGTGCTCGCGGCAATTGGCGTTGGCGGTGAGGTGCTCGCGCCGGTCCTCCAGCCATCGCACCGGCGTGCCCAGCCGGCGCGCCAGCCAGCCCAGGCACACCTCCTCCGCCAGCAGGATCGCCTTGTAGCCGAAGCCGCCGCCCACATCCGGAGAGATGATGCGGATCTGCCCCTCCTCCAGCCCCAGGCACTCGGAGAGGCCGGAGCGGACGATGTGGGGCATCTGGCTCGCCGTGTAGACCACGAGCTGGTCCATGCGGTGATCGAGATGGACGATGGTGCCGCGGCCCTCGATGGGCGCCATGCACTGGCGCGCGGTGGAGATGGTGCGCCGCACCTTCACCGGGGCGTCGAAGGCGGCCTCGATGTTCACGTTCACGAGGCTTTCGAGGAAGACGTTGTCGCCCCAGTGCTCGTGCACCAGCGCGGCGCCAGGCTTCTTCGCCTCCAGCATGTCGTGGAGGGCGGGCAGCTCCTCCAGGTCCAGCTCCACGCGGGCCGCCATGTCCTCCGCCTCGGCGCGGGTGGGGGCGAGGCACATGGCGATGAGCTCGCCCACCTGCCGCACCTTGCCGGTGGCGAGCACCGGCTGCTCCGACACCTTGAAGCCCGGCAGGCCCGAGACCGCGCGGATGGGCTTCACCCCGTCGAGGTCGGCGGCTGTGAAGACGCGGCCCTTCAGGTCCTCCGGCACGCGGATGGCGCGGATGCGCGCATGGGCGAGCGGGCTGCGGACGAAGGCGACATCCTGCATGCCGGGCAGGCGGATGTCGGCGATGTACTGGCCGCGCCCGCGCATCAGCCGGTCGTCTTCCTTGCGGGGCAGGCGGGCGCCGACGCCCTCGCCCGGCTGGGTGACGGGATCGCTCATCAGTGTCCTCCGCCGGCGAGATCCAGGGCCGCGCGCACCAGCAGGCCGGCGGGATCGCGCAATTCCTCGAGGATGGAGAAATGGTTGGCCCCCGCGAGCGGCAGCAGCGCCGTGGGTGCGCCCGCCGCCGCGCGATGCGCCGCCAGCGCCTGGGAATCGTGCACCAGCGCCGGCACCTCGGCAGTGCCGTAGGCGATCACCAGCGGCTTGGCCGCGGGCGCGAGGCGCAGCGGCGAGAGGGCCTCGATCTCCGCATCCGATAGCCGGAGCGCGGCATTCAGGAACGTGTCGCGGATCGGCGCCAGCTCGTACACGCCGGAAATGGCGAGGCCCGCCGCCACGGCGGAATGGCCGAGATGCATCACCGCGAGCTGCGCGCCGGCCGACCAGCCGGCGAGAATGAGCGGCCCGCCCGCGCCCAGCGCCACGCCGTCACGCGCCAGGAGATCCAGCGCATTGCCGATCTCGGCCACGATGTCGACGAGGCGCGCCTCGGGCGCCAGCGAATAGCTCGGCAGCGCCACCGACCAGCCGTGGGCGGCGAGCCCCTCGGCATAGTGCGCGAACACCTCGCGCGAATTGCGCTGCCAGTAGCCGCCGTGGATGAACACCAGGGTCGGCGCGCCCGCCGCGCCGGGAAACAGGTCCAGCTTCTGCCGCGCGCCTGCGCCGTAGGGGATGTCGAGCCGCGCGGGGTGCGCGGCCCGGTAGGCGGCGGCCGCCACGTCACGCGCGACCACCCAGGCGGCGCTGTCCGGCACGGCGGCGTTGTTGTTGTAGGCGGCGTCCCGCTCGGCCTGGGACAGGGTGTCCCAGGCCTCCTGCGGGGCCTTGCCGAGGGCGGGCGCGCTCACGCCGCCACCGCTTCCGGCAGGATGGGCGCATCGGCATCGAAGCGCACGCCCGCGCGCAGGCAGAAGGCCGGCGTCAGCAGGCGGTCGGTGACCACCTTCGTGTCCTCGTTGTCGCGCAGCAGGAAGCGGCCGCGATTGTCATCGAGCACGGAGATGTCGGCGAGGCGCCCCACCTCCAGCGCGCCGAGGCTGTCGGACATGCCGACCATGCGCGCGGGATTGGCGGTGACCATGGGCACCACCTGCTCCAGCGGCAGGCCCAGCGCCATCATGGAGCTCATGGCCTGGGTGAGGCTGAAGCGCGCCTGCCCCCGGAACGGATGGTTCTCGTCGTCCGGGTGCTCGGCCGGGGTGCCTGCGGGCGCGGGCACATGGGTGTTATAGCCGTGCATGTCGGCGCCCAGCGTGTGGGGCACCACGCCCGCCGCGATGGCCTTGGCGGCGATGCGATAGGAAAAGTGGCTGCCGTGGCCGACATCGATCTTCAGGCCCCGGTCGAGGGCGGCCTTGATGACGTCGTGCACCTTGCCGTCGCGGTTCACGAAGCCGCCGGGATTGCGCGTGAACGGATGGGCGAGGATGTCGCCCTCCTTCAGCAGCGGAATGACGCGGTCAAGAATGGTGTCGGCGTCCTCGCCGTTGGTGCCGCTCTCGGGCAGGCCCCACAGGGCGCCGAAGTGCACGTAGAGCGGGATTTCCGCGCGGCGGGCGATCTCGGCCGCCATCACCATCACGGTGATGCCCCAGCGGGCGAAGCCGCCGATCTCCGCATGGCCCTTGATGCCGCGCACGAGGTCGCGGTTGGCGAGCGCGGCGCGCACGGTGGCGTCCACGTCCACGCAGTCGGGGCTGTAGAGGTTGGGGTAGTAATGCCCCTCCAGGCCGCCCACCAGATAGGCGGACAGGAAGGACAGTACCCGCGTCTTCTTGGGCTCCACCATGAACTTGCGGAAGCCCGGCAGGGTCATGCAGGAGGCGCCGCCCTGGTCCACCACCGTGGTGACGGCGGAATGCACGCCCACCATGTCCGGATCGAGCCCGAAGCGGCCACTTACATACTGGTAGCAGTGGCCGTGGGTGTCGATCATGCCCGGCAGCACCAGCTTGCCGGAGACATCCACCACGGTGGCGGCGCTCGCCGGAAGGATGGTTTCCTCGATGGCGGCGATGCGCCCGTCGCGCACCGCCACGTCGAACACGCCGTCGCGCCCGGAAGCCGGGCAGATCACGCGCCCGCCCTTCAGAACCGTGTCGTAACCCACTGCCTCACCCATCAAGATCTCCGTCCTGGACACGCGGCCCGCGGCCGTCAGATTGCGAAGTATGCTTCGCATCACATTATGCAGGGGCCGTGCCAAGAATTGATCTAAGTCAACAGAGGTGGCGGCGGGCGCCCCCTCCCGGGGGCCGGGCGGCGGGAAAAGGCAGCCGGCAACACGCTCCGCCGAGATGCGACCATCGCGCATGCAGGTGGCTCCGGATGCCCAGCAGAAATTCAACCGGGGCGGAAGCTCGTGGCATTACGACGTACTATGCGTATTTTTTCGGCATACCGATGCCTCCATGGGCAGATTGCATGCCTTGCGTGGCCATGGCGCCGCCGCGATGCGCCAGGCGTGACAGCAACCGCGCGGTCTGCCACCTTCCGCCCGGACCAAAGCGGAAACGGCCGCCGGCCGGCGAGACGGGGAGCGGACGGAATGGACAAACGGGGCGCGTCGCGCCCGCCCGCTGGACGCCTGCCGCGCTTCGACCGCATGGTGAGCCTCGGCGGCAATTGCGAGGTGGCCTACCAGCTCCGCTGCTTCAGCGGATCGGACCGCGCCTATCCCTTCGACTGGTGGGTGCTGCCGCTCGGCGGCCTGCCGGCCCTGCTCGACGCGGGCGTCGATGCGGCCTTCGATATCAAGCGCCTGAGCCGCGTGGACGAGTATGATGGCGTGCCCGCCCTCTATTCGAGCCTTGGCGGCACCGTGCATCTGCATGAGTTCCGCCACGACGAGGCCGGCCTCGCCCAGCCGCTGGAGGCGATCTCGGCGGCCCTGCGGGAGAAATACGCGGCCCTGCACCAGCGGCTCAGGGCGGATTGCGCGCGGGGGCACACCCTGTTCGTGCGCAACCACCTGCCGGGCACGGACCCCGGCACCCCGGAGGCCCTCGCGCCCGTGCTGGAGGCGCTGCACGCGCGCCTCTCCCGCCTCTCGCCCAGCTACCGCCTGCTGCTGGTGGGCCATCCCCCGGTGGCGGAGCATCCGGCCCTGCTGCAGGCGCCGGTCCCGCGCCTGCCGGGACACCGCGGGCTCGGCTCGAGACTCGGCTGGACGCTCATGCTGTGGCGGCTCGGCGTGCGTGCCGCACGCCGGGGCGAGGCGGGCCACGACGACCTCGCCGTCACATTCACCCCCGCCGCCGGCCGGTTCCAGGCCCTTCGCCGGCTGCTGCGCCGCCACCCGCCCGGCTGAGGCCCGAGCGCCGCCGGCGCGCACTCAACCGGCCGGGTGGAAGACCGGAGCCGAAGGCGCGGGGCTCGAAAGATCAGCGCAGGCGCAGCCGCACCCAGCGCCAGACCACCCGCGCACGCGCCTTCAGCTCCGGCAGCCGCAGCCACGCATAGAGCCGGTCCCGCACCAGCCCCGACGTCACGATCACCCACGCCACCCAGGGCACCTGCATCAATTGCGAGCGACCGGCGGTGTAGACACGCTCGATCAGCACGAAGCTCACCAGATAGGCGAGCACCAGCACGATGGTGCCCGTCCGCACATGGCCGTTGGCGATGTGCACCAGGGCCAGGAACTTCACCGGCTCCACCACCGCATAGGGCACGCCGATGAACGCCAGGATGGCATAGGGCGGCAACCCCGCCACCCAGCGCTCGAAGCGCTGCACCAGCGCCAGCGCCTCCACCCACCGCACCAGCGGCTCATAGAGCGGGCGGACCAGCTCATCCGCCACGATGATGATGCCGATCACCACGCGGAATGCCAGCCGCATCGCCCCGAAGAAGGGGTTGCGCCGGGCGCGGCGACGGGGCGGGAGATCGACCGGCGGTCCCGGGCGCGCATCGAAGGGCATGGGTCAGCGGTCCACCAGGGCTGCGGGCACCTCGCGTGAGGTCATGGCGCCGAGCACGAAGGCAAGGTTGGCGGCGGCCACCAGAGAGGCGGCGTGGGCATCCGCCTGCGCCTGCCGCGCGGTGAGAAGGCCGCTGTCGGCGGCGGTGGCGACGGTGATGTTGCCCACGCCCGAGCGATATGCGTCGAGCGCAGCGTCGTAGGTCACGGCCGCAGCCTCGGCAAGTGCGGTCGCCGCGCGATAGGAGGCGAGCGCGGAGCGCAGGGTGTGCGCGCTCACCACGATCTCGCGCGCCGCGGCGTCCTTGGCCTTCTGGTAGGTGGCCTCGGTGGCGTCGGCGAGGGATTCCGCATTCTTGAGCTGCGCCGCGCGCAGGCCGCCGTCGTAGATGGGCATGGTGGCGCCCACCATGACCCCCGAGGCGGAGGACTGCTGGCCGATGGTGGGCAGGCCGGTGGCGCTGAGGGAGGTGTTGCCCGTGGCCGCCACCGCCCCCAGGAACACCTTGGGCATGAAGGCCGCCTCCGCCGCCGTGATGCCGGAGCGGGTGGCGTTCACCGCCGAATAGGCCGCGAGCACGTCCGGCCGCCGGGCGAGGGCTGCGGAGATCATCTTCTCGGTGGGTGCGTCCACGCTTTCCGGCAGGCGCCGCCCGTTCGCCACTTTCACCCTCAGGGCGGTCATGGGGGAGACACCCATGGCCGCGAGCAGCCCCTGGTAGGCGTCGCGCTCGCCACCCTCCGCCTGCACCAGGCCGAAGCGCGCCTGCGCCACCTGCTGGCGGGCCTGGGCCACCTCCACCGTGGTGCCGAGCCCCTTCTGCATGCGCTCCTGCGCGGCGTCCTCGATCTTGCGGCTGTTAGCGAGGTTCTGCTCGGCGAGGCCGACGCGGCTGCGCGCGGCGCCATAAAGGAAATAGGCCCGCGTCACGTCGAAGATGATGTTCTGGTGCAGGCCGTTGAACAGCACGTTGGCGGCGTTGGCATTGTGGCGGGCGGCTTCGGCCAGGGCGTTGCGCTGGCCGAAGTCGAACACCAGCCATTGCAGCGCGATCTGCGGGGAGAGGCCGTCGACGGAGGTGGTCAGGTTCTTGTCGCTGCCCACCTGCACCGGCAGCGGCGCCGAGAGCTTCTGGTAGCCGCCGATGACGTTGGCGGAGATGTAGGGCAGGAAGGTCGCCTCCACCATGCCGGTGGCGAGCGCCGCCTGCCGCGCCTGCTGCCAGGCGACGCGCGTCTGGGGATTCTGGTTCTGGGCGATGTCGATCAGCTCGGACAGGCCGTAGGGGCGGTCACGGGCGATGTCGGGGGTGGCCTTCAGCTCTGCCACCGCCGGCTCGGGCGCCACGCTGAAGTCGCGCACCGGCGCCACGGCCGCGCCTGCGCCCGCCTGCTCCTGCGGCCCGCCGCGACCTTGAGCCGGGGTCTCCTGACGTGAAACCGCCTCAGCCGAAGCTGCCGGGGCCGGCGGCGTCCAGGGCTCGGACGGCGCGCTCGGCGCGGTATCGAGGGCGCTCAGCGCGCAGGCGCCGAGCGCCAGGCAGCAAAGCCCGGCGAGCACCGCCGGAAAGGCCCGCGCGAGGCGAGCGATGGATGCACGCGCCGACGCCCGCCAGCGCTGCGGATGATGCGCCATGACCATCACCCTGCCACCAGCCGCTCGATGCGGCCGAGATGCGGCGCGAGGCCGCCGGCGGCAAGACCCACATCCGCCGCCTCGACCGTCTCGCCGCCCCGGCCTGCGCCGGGACGCGGGGCCACCTGCGCCGCCGCGCGGGCAAGCCGGCGTGACAGCTCCTCTTCCGTCTCCTGTGAGAAAACCAGGGCCGGGAGCAAGGCGCGGGTCTCGTCCACGAGATCCTGCATCCGCGCCACGCTCGCGGGCGAAGGGCGCTCGGAGGCAGGCTCGAACGGCAGCAGCAAGAACTGGCCCTCGGCCTTCTCCATCTCGACGGCGACCTCGGCCGCATCGGCGGTGGCTTCGATGCGTGCGGCCGGCGCCAGCGCCGCGAGGCGCGCCAGCGCCGTGAGCGCCCGCGCCAGCCGCTCGCGCACGTCCACCATGGCGCTCTTGGGCCAGATGCTGGTGAAGATCACATAGACCACCACATTGCCCAGGAGGATGCCCACGATGCGGTCCCGCCCCGAATCCATGTCCAGGCTGGGCGCGAAGCCGTTGAGAATGGTGAGCAGGAAAGCGAGCCCCACCTGCACCCCGGCATAGGAGATGCGCTCGTTGCCGGTGGAGACCCAGGCCCCCACCAGCACGCCGGCGAACACCAGCGCCATGAGCCCGCCCACCGAGGTGAGATGCGGAATGACGAACAGGATGGCGCCGAACCCCAGCGCCGCCCCCACGAGGCAGCCGCAGATGCGCAGCGCCAGCTTGTGCACCGTCTCCCCCGTGGTGCCGAGGGCGGCCACGTAGCAGGTGATCATGGCCGTATGGATCCCCTGCCAGTCGATCAGCGAATAGATGATGTAGCAGGAAATGGCGGACGCCGTCGTCTTCAGCGCATAGCGCTGGTAATCGGGGTTGGTGAAGGCGTCCGGCGCTAGGAAGGGCGGCTTGCGCGCCACGGCGTCGGTGCCGCCGTTCGGCCGGGCGAGCCCGTCGAGCACCGTGCGCGCCATGCCCTCCGCCGAGGTGGCGTCGGCGGCCGGCGGCGCCTCGTCCCCGGCCTTGGGGCACACCCCGGCGGCAACGGTCGCGGCGGCGGTGCGGCAGCGGGCGGCGAGCGCGGCCCTGGCCTCGGCCGAAAGCTCTGCCGGCAGCGCAGCGACAGCCAGCAGCAGGCGGTAGCTGGCCGTCGCCGCTCCCGCCAGCCACGCCACGTGCGCGGCGGGCGCGGTATGGAACAGGCGGGCGAGCATCACCTGCTGGTCGCCGTCGGCAAGGCCCTCGCCCAGCTCTCCTTCGAGCCGCGCGCGGCCAGCGGGCCCCTCCAGCGCGGCCGCGGCAATGGAGAGGCGGCGCGCCACGCTCTCGCGCAGCAGGCGATGAGGCGAGGCGCCCAGCACCATGTTGAAGACGATCATCGCCACCATGGGCATGACAGCCATCTGCCACGCATAAAGCAGGCCGCGGGTGGCGATCTCACCCACCGGAAGCTGGTCCACCAGCGTCAGGACGAAGCCGATGACGAGGGCGATGATCGAGCCCGTCTCCCCGAGCTGGGACGCCGCGCCCAGGTACACGAAGGCGAAGGATGTGAGGGCGATGACCGCGATGCGCAGCAGCGGAAAATCCGCCGTCGCCTGGATCAGCGGTGCCATGAGGAGCACCACCACACTCACGAGCATGATGAGGCCGAGCGCTTGCCCCACGCATTCCGCCCCGCTGGGCCGCGCCAGGAAGATCACCAGATAGCAGCCGATGGCGGCTTCCGGCACCTTGAACACCATAGCGACCCCGGCCACGATGGCGCACAGCAGCGCCACCCGCCAGGTGAGGCCGAAGCGGCCGGGAAAGGGCTGGAGATCGCGCCAGGCCTGGCGGGCGATGCCCCGCCAGGGGAATTCAGCAGCCTGTTCCATGATGCACGGTCACGGTGGCCGAGGCGCCGACACGCATCAGCTCGTCCGGCGGCTCCATGAGGCGGACCCGCACCGGGAAGCGCTGCCCCACCCGCACCCAATCCAGGGTCTTGGGCACGATGGGCAGCTTGCGCGGCAGGTTGATGAGCTCCTCCGAAGAGACGCCCCAGCCGATGCTGTCCACCCGCCCGCGAATGGCGCGCGTGCGGTCGGCAAGGGCATAGACGGTGGCGCAATTGCCCACCGCGATGCCGGAAAGCTCCGTTTCCAGGTAGGCCGCCGAGGCGAACCATGCGCCGGTGTCGATGAGCGAGAACACGGACTGGCCGGGCAGCACGAACTCGCCCGCCGCCGCCGTGAGGCCCACTACCTTGCCGTCGAAGGGCGCGCGCACCTCGGTATCGGCGAGCGCGCGCTCCGCCAGCCCCAGGGCCGCGCGCCGCGCCGCCACCAGGGCGGTCGCCGCCGCAACGTCGCTCACCAGCGCATCCGCCGCCGCCTGCTGCTGCAGGGCCTGCTTGAGGCTGACCTCGGCATCGCGCTTGGCAGTGGCGGCGTCGTCCACCTGCTGGGCGCTCACGTAGCCCTTGGGCCGCAGCGCCTCCAGCCGGGCGAGGGTCTGGGTCGCGAGATCGAGATTGGAGCGCGCCCGCGTCACCTGCTCGCGGGCGATCACGGCGTTGGAGCGCTCGGCCGAGACCGCGCGCTCGCGATCCGCCAGCGCGGCCTCGGCCATGCGCAGGTCGGCCGTCGCCTGTTCCACCTGCAGGCGGTAGGTGGCGGGATCGAGCGCGAACAGCAGCTCGCCCTTGCGCACGGCGCCGTTCTCCTTCACCCCAAAGGAAACAACGCGGCCCGGCACCGCGGCGGCGATGCTGGCCGAATCGGCGGTGAGCACGGCATCCTGCGACAGTGGATTGAGCTCGGCATTGCGGAAATAGCGCCAGCCGAAGACCGCCGAAGCCGCCACCGCCGCCACCGCGATGATGATGCCCACGCGCCGGCCCGGTTGGGGCTTGTTCGCTTCCTCCACGGCTAGCGCCCGAAGCTCAGCAGCGACACGAGGAAGCCGAGGCCGGCGGCGATGCTGGCATACACCGGCAGGCGGAAAGGCAGCACGTCATCCACCCCCATGCGTATGAACGCGACCCGCACCACCACCGCGCCCAGGATGCCCGCAAGCGTGCAGGCGAGCCAGGAGGGGAAATAGGCCCCGAAGAAGGGAAGGGTCGGTGCCCCGAGCGGCGCGCAGCCGGCAAGGAGCCCCGCCACGGCGCAAACCGACCCGCCGCGCAGGCCCGAAGCGCCGCGGCCGAAGCCGCCGGAACTCCGGCCGCGAAACCCGCTTCGGCGGACCGCCACGGGCGCGAACCGGACTGCCGCGGTGCGGCGCCTTCCGTGACGCAGGAGATCAGTCAACGACGGCAACCCTCGGCACGGACCGGCGAACGGCGACGCTAAAGAAGTTAACGAATTGGTAGCGGAAGCCGCCGGCAGGAACAAGCCGCCCGGCCCGCTGCCTCGTCGGCGGTGCACAACCCCGCCTCGCGCAGGCGGCCGGCATCGTCGCGCGGACCGGCAAAAGAAAGGGCCGGCGGGATGAACCCGCCGGCCCTTGTGTCTTCCGTCCGTCCGCGGAGTGCCGCGTCAGGCCTGCGGCTGGGGCTCGATGGAGCCGCCGGCGCCACCCGGGCTCGGCCGGTTCTTCGGGGTCGGGATGGCCGAGCCGCGCGGATTGGACGGCTCGGTCACGCTCTCGCGGTTCGGCTCCTTGCCGTTCAGGAGGTCCACGATCTCGTCGCCCGAGAGGGTCTCGTACTCAAGCAGGCCCTTGGCCAGGGTCTCGAGATCGATGCCCTTCTCGGTCAGGATGCGGTTGGCCTCCGCATAGCCCTCGTCCACCAGGCGCCGCACCTCGCGGTCGATGGTCTGGGCCGTGGCCTCGGACACGTTCTGCTGGCGCGACACCGACATGCCCAGGAACACCTCGTCCTGGTTGTCGCCATAGGCCACGGTGCCGAGCTCCGCGGAGAAGCCCCAGCGGGTCACCATCATACGGGCGAGGCGGGTGGCCTGCTCGATGTCGGAGGCCGCGCCGGAGGTGACCTTGTCATGGCCGAAGATCAGCTCTTCCGCCACGCGCCCGCCCATCATGATGGCGAGGCGCGAGGTCATCTGCTCGTAGCTCATGGAGAGCTTGTCGCGCTCCGGCAGCTGCATCACCATGCCCAGAGCGCGGCCGCGCGGGATGATGGTGGCCTTGTGCACCGGGTCGGTGGCCGGCACGTTCAGCGCCACGATGGCGTGCCCGCCCTCGTGGTAGGCGGTGAGCATCTTCTCTTCCTCGGTCATCACGAGGGAGCGGCGCTCGGCGCCCATCATCACCTTGTCCTTGGCGTCCTCGAACTCCTGCATGGTGACCATGCGCTTGTTGCGCCGGGCCGCCATGAGCGCCGCCTCGTTGCAGAGGTTGGCGAGGTCGGCGCCCGAGAAGCCGGGCGTGCCGCGGGCGATGGTTTTCAGGTTCACGTCGGGCGCGACCGGGATCTTGCGGGCGTGCACCTTCAGGATCTGCTCGCGGCCCACCACGTCCGGGTTCGGGACGATGACCTGTCGGTCGAAGCGGCCGGGACGCAGCAGCGCGGGGTCGAGCACGTCCGGGCGGTTGGTGGCGGCGATGAGGATGATGCCCTCGTTCGCCTCGAAGCCGTCCATCTCCACCAGGAGCTGGTTGAGGGTCTGCTCGCGCTCGTCATTGCCGCCGCCGAGACCGGCGCCGCGGTGACGGCCCACCGCGTCGATCTCGTCGATGAAGATGATGCAGGGGGCGTTCTTCTTGGCCTGCTCGAACATGTCGCGCACGCGGCTCGCGCCCACGCCCACGAACATCTCCACGAAGTCCGAGCCGGAGATGGTGAAGAACGGCACGTTGGCCTCACCGGCGATCGCGCGGGCGAGCAGCGTCTTGCCGGTGCCGGGCGGGCCCACCAGCAGCACGCCGCGGGGAATGCGTCCACCCAGGCGCTGGAACTTCTGCGGGTCACGCAGGAATTCCACGATCTCGGTCAGGTCGCTCTTGGCCTCGTCGATGCCGGCCACGTCCTCGAAGGTGACGCGGCCATGCGCCTCGGTCAGCAGCTTGGCGCGGCTCTTGCCGAAGCCCATGGCCTTGCCGCCCGCGCCCTGCATCTGCCGGGAGAGGAAGATCCACACGCCGATCAGCGCGATGAAGGGCAGCCAGGAGACCAGCAGGCTCACGAACCACGGCACGTTGTCCGAAGGCGGACGGGCCGTGATCTGCACGCCCTTGCCGTACAGCCGCTGCACCAGCGAGGGGTCGCTCGGCGCGTAGGTCTGGAACTGGCGGCCGTCGGTGAAGGTGCCGGAGATGTTCGGCCCCTCGATCACGACGTCGCGCACGCGGCCGAGATCCACGTCCGACAGCAGCTGCGAGAAGGAGATGTCGTTCGAGCTGGTGCGCTGGCCCGGGCTCTGGAACAGGGAGAACAGAGCGAGCAGCAGCAGAACGATGATCACCCAAAGGGCGAAATTTCGTAGGTTGGCGTTCATTGAACCCTCGTGGGGACAGTCGAAAGCGCTGCTTCGCTCAAGCTGCCCTTGGGGAATGGATACCCCATAGGGCGCCGCCTGCGGCCACACCTCACGCACCGTCTCCCGCATAATCTAGGTGCGCACTCTGGCGTTGCCAAGGCAAAGGGGCGTGAAATCGCCGCCGGAGCTCACGCGCCGCGGCGCGGCGGTGCGGCGGTCACGATTACCTCGCCGCGCCGGACCGCCACCAGGGCGCCGGCCAGGGTGCGCCGAAATGGCCCCCCCTGCCCCGCCAGATGCGCGCGCAGTGCGTCGGCCAGCGCCTCCAGCTTGCCGAGTTCCACCGGCCCCTCGCACCCCACGGCCGCGACGCATCGTCCGAGCAGGCGCAGCGCGATTTCCTCCGGAAGTCCCGCGAAGGCGTCCGCGGCCATGCGCCGCGCGCCGGGCACCTCGGTCAGGTGGCGGGTGGCCGCTTCCTCGGTCGCGGCTTCGGCGGCCGCGTCGAGCCGCGCCACCCGACGGGCGAAGGTGCCGAGGCGGCGAGCGTCGAGCCCTTCTTCGGCCAGGGCGGGGGCAAGGCGCCGAAGGCGAGCCCGCGCATAACGGGGGTCGCCGTTCGCCGGATCGCGCGCGAACGGCACGCCGGCGGCCTCCAGGGTCGCCACCAGCCGCGCCTTCGGCACCGCCAGCAGCGGGCGCAGCAGCGCGACGCCCTCGCGCTGCGACACCTCCCGCATGGCGGCGAGGCCGGAGAGGCCCGACCCGCGAGCGAGGCGGAACAGCACCGTCTCCGCCTGGTCATCGGCCGTGTGGGCAAGAGCGAGCGCGCCGGCGCCGGCCTCCCGCGCGGCCGTGAGCAGCAGGCCATAGCGCGCCTCCCGCGCCGCGGCCTGGATACCATGGGCGGGCTTCGGCCCCTCCCAGGCGAGGGTATGGTGGGAAAGGCCCAGCCCCGCACAGAGCCGCGCCACCGCCTCCGCCTCGGCGGCGGCCTCGGGGCGCAGGCCATGGTCCACGGTGGCGGCACTCAGGCGCGGGCCCGCCGCGCAAGCCGCGCGCCAGCGGGCGGCGAGCCACAGCAGAGCCGTCGAATCAGGGCCGCCCGAAACCGCGATCAGGATATGGGAATGGGACGAGAAGCCCGCGAGCAGGCGGTCGCGCTCGTCATCGCCGAGCGCATGGGCCTCAGCAGCCGACACGCTTCTGCTCGCGCTCCACCGCCTGGCGAATGGCAGATGGCGCGCGCGGATACTTGCGGTCCACCTCCAGGAAGGTGGCGCAGGCGGTCTCCTTCTCGCCGAGGCCGGCCAGCGACTGGCCGAGCCGCAGCAGCGCCTCGGGCGCGCGAACGGAATTGGGATATTTGGTCGACACCTCCAGGAAGGAGGCTGCGGCATCGCCATAGCTCTGCCGCAGGAACAGGCTCTCCCCAAGCATGAAGGTGGCATCGGGGATGATGCGATCGCCCGCATTGGCCTGGATGACCTGACGGAAGGTCTGCTCCGCCGCGCCGTATTCCTGGCGCTGGAGCTGCGCCTGCCCCTGGTCGTAGAGCTCGCGCGGGGAGCCGCCGGCTGGCAGCGCGGCCACCTGGGCACCGCCGGCGACCGCGGCACCCGGAACCGGGCGGGCGGCGGCGGCCGAGGCGCTTGCAGGCGAGCCGAGGGGCTGGGGCACGCCGGGCGCAGCCGGGTCGATGCCGGGATCGAACGCATCCGAGCGTTTGCCGCCCACCGCCGGCGCCAGGGGCGCAGCGGGCGCGACCGCCGGGCGGCCCGCCGCGGCGGCGGCAGGCTGCGGCACCGCGGCAGGCGGGCCGGCATGGCCGCCCGCGCGGGCATCGGCATCGTCCTGCAGGCGTTTCACCTGGGCTTCAAGCTGCTGGTTGCGGAACTGGAGCTGCTCGA
The DNA here is from genome assembly GCF_043195015.1 of Xanthobacter sediminis. NCBI lineage: Bacteria > Pseudomonadati > Pseudomonadota > Alphaproteobacteria > Hyphomicrobiales > Xanthobacteraceae > Xanthobacter > Xanthobacter sediminis. The sequence goes on from NZ_JBAFWH010000014.1 coordinate 51,876, forward strand.
CCTGGCCGGTCAGGTTGCGCAGGGCGCTCTCCATGCGGTCGAGCCGCATGGCCGACTCCGACGCCTCGGCGCCGTGGCTCGGGTCCTGCACCGGAGCCGGCGGCTTGAAGAGGTTGCCGAAGATGTTGTTGTCCTGCTGCGCCGCGGCCGGACCCGCGAAGGCGAGCACGAGGACCGCCGCGGGCGCCACCGCGCGGAGCTTGCGGAAGAAGGGCGAAATCGAAGGCATGGGGCTCGCAAGGGCTGATGGCACCGCCGATCGCATCCGGCGTCCAGGCGCGATTCGTCGGGACACGCCGCGATTCCCCCCTCGGCCATAAGGCCGGCGAAACCCGCGAGCGGCCCAACGGCTTGGCCCGAAACACAAAGACGCATCCACGCGTGCTTTGCAGCATAGGGGGGCGATCGCGTCCAAAGTGTGACCCGCCGGCCGGGGCGGGCGCGCGACGCACCGCTGAAATGCGGAAGCCGGCGCTGTTGCGGCGCCGGCTTCGGTCGCATCCGGTCTTCGGCGTCGGCAGCTCAGGCGCCGCCGGCGTTCAGCACGGTGACGGCGCGACGGTTCTGCGACCAGCACGAGATGTCGTTGCAGATGGCCACCGGGCGCTCCTTGCCATAGGAGATGGTGCGCATGCGGGCCGGGTCGATGCCGCGGGCCGCCAGATAGTCACGCACCGACTGGGCGCGGCGCGCGCCGAGGGCGATATTGTATTCGCGGGTGCCGCGCTCGTCGGCATGACCTTCGATGGTGAAGGTGTAGCGGTTCCACTGCTGGAGCCACTGGGCCTGGCGGTCGAGGGTGGCACGGGCCTGGGGGGTCAGATCGGTCTGATCGCTCTCGAAGAACACGCGGTCACCCACCGCCACAACGAACTCCTGCGGCGAGCCGGGAGGGCCACCGGCGCCGCCATAGCCCGCACCCTGATTCTGATTGTTGGCGCACGCGGCAAGCGCCAGCGCGAAACCGAACAGAGCCGCGAACCGGAAGCCGCGAACAACCTCAAGAAAACGCATTCCGGTGTCTCCTTATCTTCACGCAGACCGGATGGGATGATCTAGCCGCCCCCCGGTTAAGCGAATGTTCCGCACGCCCACCGTCGCGCGCACTCAAGATGAAACCCGGACGAATACTGAGCGCTATGGTTTCCAAGCCGTTGACGCCCAGGCGCGTCCGTCTCCAGGCAACGGCATGCCGCCCGGCGGCATGCCCTGCCGCCGGCTGGCCCCACCTGCGGGACCGCTTCCATCGCCTTGATAACAAAAGGCCCGCCGCATCACGGCGCGGACCTTGGACATCCCCTTCAGTGATGCCGCCCCGTGGCGGCATCATGGCAAGCTTGTGCACAGGAGGGGGCGAAGCCGATGCCGCTCGGCGACTGTGGCCGCGCGGCCACAGTCGCCGAGCGGCCGGCATGAAGGCGCGGCGCCTCGAATCAGGACCGCAGCGGCGACCACGCGGGGTCGGAGGCGTAGCTCGGGGTCGGCACGCGCTGCTCGTTGTAGCCGGTGACGTCCACCATGTAGAGCGAGGGACCCGAGGCGCCGCCCGGATCGCGGAAGAACATGATGACCCGGCCGTTGGGGCAGAAGGTCGGGCCCTCGTTGTGGTAGCCCTCGGTGAGCACGCGCTCGCCCGATCCGTCGGGACGCATCACGCCGATGGCGAATCGCCCTTCCGCCTGGCGGGTGAAGGCGATCCAGTCGCCGCGGGGCGACCACACCGGCGTGGAATATCGCGCGTTTCCAAAGGAGATGCGGTGCTGGTTGGAGCCGTCCGCATTCATCACATAAATCTGCGAGGTGCCGCCGCGGTCGCTTTCGAAGCAGATCTGCCGGCCGTCCGGCGCGTAGCAGGGCGCGGTGTCGATGGCCGGCGTGTCGGTGAGGCGGGTGGTGGCCTTGGAACGCAGGTCCATCACGAAGATGTTGGCGTTGCCGCCCTGCTGCAGGCTCAGGATGACGCGCTGGCCATCGGGCGCGAAGCGCGGCGCGAAGCTCATGCCCGGAAAGTTGCCCACCACCTCGCGCTGTCCCGTCTCGATGTTGAGCAGATACACCCGGGGCTCGCCCTGGGCGTAGGACATGTAGGTGAGCTCCTGGCTGGTGGGTGAGAAGCGCGGCGTCAGCACCAGCGAATCACCGCGGGTGAGATAGCTCACGTTGGCGCCGTCCCAGTCCATGATGGCGAGGCGCTTGATGCGGCGCTCCTTCGGCCCGCTCTCGTCCACGAACGCGATTCGGGTGTCGAAATAACCCTTCTCGCCGGTCAGCTTCTCATAGATCACGTCGGCGATGATGTGGGCGATGCGGCGCCAGTTCTCCGGCTGCGCCACGAACTGCTGGCCGGCGAGCTGCTGGCCCGCCACCACGTCCCACAGGCGGAACATCACCTGGAAGCGGCCGTCGGACTGGCGCGAGACGCGGCCGGTCACCAACGCCTGCGCGTTGATGACCCGCCAGTCCTGGAAACGCGGCGTGTCGGGATTGGTGATCTGCTCCACGAACGCCTTGGGATCGATGGGCGCGAACAGGCCGCAGCGCTTCAGGTCCGAGGCGATGACGCCGGAGATGGCCCGCCCCTGCTCGGTCTCGCCCAGCATGTCCGTGACGGCGATGGGGATCGGCTGCGGCGTGCCGGAGGTAATGTCGACCTTCGTGGCGGCAGCCGCCGGCAGGGCGCGGAAGGCGGCACCGGCGGCAAGGAGGCCGCCGGCACCGGCGACGAAGCGGCGGCGGCTCAGCGCGGGTCCGAAGCGTTCGAAGGGGGACATCACGGTATCGGGGCCTCTGGTGGGTTCGGCCGCTCCGCTGCGGGACAAGCCGCGCGGCGGCCATCATGAGGGGGACATAGAAGATGACGCGCGACCGCGCCATGACGGATTACGCGCCTACCGATCAAACTCCTGCGGCCGGAAGGTGAGATCCATGCTCTTCCACTGGGCATAGGTCTCCTTGCGGAACATGGTGAAGGGCTGGCAGCGCACCAGGGCGGCGATGGCGGTGCGCGCCACCACCGGGCCATAGGGCGGCGGGCTGCCCTGCATCACCACCGGCTCAGACTGGAGCATGCCGTCCGGCTTGAGATCTACGCGCAGGTCCACAAACACCCGCTGCTCTGGCGGAATGCCGGTGGTGTTCCAGCACTGCCGCATGCGGGCGCGGAAGGCGTCGATCTCGCTCATGCTCAAGGTCGCCGCCTGGCCGGAGGGCGCCCCGAGCGAGGAGGTAGTGGAGGTCTGGCTCGCGCTCGCCACCTGGCGGGTGGGCGTGCGCTTGTCGAGCAGCTCCTTGATCTGGTCGCTGTTGAACTCACGCGAGGGCGTCTGCTGCGCCTGCACGGGCTTCGGCGGCGGAGGAGCCGGCTTCTTGGGCGGCAGCGGGGTCGGGGCCACCTTGGCCTCTTCCTTGGGCTGCTCTTCCTTCGGCTTCTCTTCCTTCTTGGGCTCGTTCTTCAGCGCCTCGTCCGCCTTTGGCTCGGCCTTGGGCGGCGCCTCGACCGATTTCTGCGGCGCGGGCGGCTTCGGCGGCGCCTCCACGGGCTTCGGAGGCTCGGGCGGCGTGTCCACCTTGGGCGCGGGAGCGGGCGCGGGCGGCGGCGGGGTGGTGGCCTCCACCGGAGCGTCCTTGCTCACCTTCAGGCGGGGGTCCTCCACCGGGGTCGGCTCGGCCACCTTTTCCGCCACCTGCAGCGGCTTCTCCATCTTCGGCGCGGTCTTGGCGCCCTTGGTGAGCTTGGTGAAGTCGCTGGCGGAAATGACGTCCACCGGCATGGATTCCGGCATCGGCTCGAACGGCTTCGCCCCGGTGAACGACACCAGGGTGAGGATGATGATCGCCGCGTGGGCGACCGTCGATGCCGCGAGGCCGGGTTTCATGGCCTTGACCTCAGCTCCCCTGATCCACTTCGGTGACCAGCGCCACCTTCTTGAAGCCGGCGCCGGAAAGGCGGCCCATCACCTTCATGACGCTGCCGTAATCCACCTTCTTGTCGGCGCGCACGAAGATGCGCTCCTCCATGCCGCCGCGCGCCTGTGTCACGGCCTGCAGCTTGGTCACGAGGTCCTCGGACTTGATCTCGCTCTCGCCCAGGAACACCTGGCCCTTGTCGTTCACCGAGAGGGTGATGGGCTCCTTGTTGTCCTGGTTCACGGCGCTCGCCTGGGTCTGCGGCAGGTCGATGGGCACGCCCGCCGTGAGCATCGGCGCCGCCACCATGAAGATGATGAGCAGCACCAGCATGACGTCCACCATGGGCGTCACGTTGATCTCGGCCATCACATGGCTCGCGCGGCGCCGCGAGCGCCGGCTCTGCCACCCTGAAGCCCCTGCTCCACCCATGCCCATGGCGTCAGCTCCGCTCGTCGATCTGCCGCGAGAGGATGGCGGAGAACTCGTCCGCGAACCCTTCGAGGCGCTGCCCCTGGCGACCGGCCTGGGAGATGAACTTGTTGTAGAAGATGGTCGCGGGAATGGCCGCGATGAGACCCATGGCGGTGGCGAACAACGCCTCCGCGATACCCGGCGCCACCACCGCGAGCGAGGTGTTCTTCGAGGCGGCGATGGACTGGAACGAGGTCATGATGCCCCACACCGTGCCGAACAGGCCGATGAAGGGGCCCGCAGAACCCACCGTCGCCAGCACCAGGAGCCGCCCTTCGAGCCGTTCCATCTCGCGGGCGATGGTCACGTTCATCACCTTGTCGAGCCGCTGGGTGAGGCCGGTGAAGGAGCGCGCGCCGCCCTCGTAGGTGCGCTTCCACTCCCGCATGGCGGCCACGAAAATGGCGGCCATGCCGTGGTTCGTGCGCCCGGAAAGGGTGCGGTAGAGGTCCTCGAGGCTCTGGCCTGACCAGAACACCTGCTCGAACTGATCCATCTCCCGCTTGTTGCGGCCGTAGAGGATGATCTTGTCGATGATGATGGCCCACACCCAGATGGAGGCGGCGATGAGGCCCAGCATCACCAGCTTCACCACGAAATGGGCTTGCAGGAAGAGGCCGAGGAAGGAGATATCGCCCGCCGGCGCCGCCATGGGCGCGGCGCCGATGGCCCCGCCCGGCGGGGGCACGGCGCCCATGTCCTGCGCCACTCCCGGCGCGATGGTCGCCGCCAGCAGACCGAGCGCGAGGAGAAACACCACCGCCAGCGGGCGCAAGGCGCGACCCGCCGCGGCCGGACCCCGGGCAGGAAGAGGCGACGCAATCGCAGGTGCGGCGGGGCTCCTGCTCATCTGATCGTTCATTCTCGGCTCCGCTGCGCGCGGCGACGACCGCCACGCGGGACAACTCCGCCCATCTGTCCAAAGTGTCCCGGTGTTTGACCGGGGGACTCTGTCCAAACTTTGACGGGAGCGCTCTTTCGTGCTGCAGCGCGAAGAAATCGCCGCGACGCTCAGGGGGAACCTAGGCACGAACAGGCTTAAGGCAAGGTTAGCGGTGGGGGACGCCCGAGACCGACACAGCCCCCGGAACTCGGCCTGAGCCGCGCTCGCGCTGCCGATCCCCGCCGCACCTGCGGGCTCCGTCCACGCGGAGCAGCCCCCACCAGAGGCCGCCGGCATTTTGTGCGTGCGCGAAGAGGCCGAGTTCGCTAAGAACCTGTCCGAACGCGAACGGTCGATATCGCATAGCAGCTGCCGCGAAGACTCCCAATCGGCGAACGATGGGCTTGAGCTTCCGCTGACTTGCGCCGCCCGCGAGGCAGGTCGTCACCGGTCCGTCGCGCGCGTGACGCGGCCAGACATTAGCGAATGACACTGAGCGAGCGTGGAAGCAGGCGTTGAAACACAAGAGCGAAATCCTTGAATTTGGGGCATATGTCGCCACGTCGGCCCTGGTCTTCGCCATTGTCCTGCAATTCGTCTACCCTGGCTATTTTGACCCCTTCTGGCCTCACCACAGCGATTTTTATCTCGCCACGGACCTGCGCGCGAATCCCATAGAGGGGTTGAAATACATGGCGCGGGCGAGGCCAGTCGGCGTCTACACCTTGGCAATGATCGGGAACGCTCCGATGCGGATCGGCATTGGAATTATCGCGTTCATCACGATTCTCAACGGCTCTCTTGCCCTCTTCGCCTTTCGCCGCGCCGTGGGCATTCAGAATATCCCGGCTATGCTGACTGCCTCGATCCTGTATTTCTTCACGCTCTATTCAGCTCCTGGCTTCTACATTTTTTACTCCCATGATGTGTGGGCGCAGACGTCATTTTTCTTTTTGATGGTGGGCGGCCTCAGCTTCGCTTACCTGAAGGAAAGAAGCATAGTCTTCGCGGCATCCGTACTCTTCCTTCTCGCCGTCCTGGCCTTCCTTTCGAAGGAAACCTACGGCCTCTCCGCACTGGGTATCGCCGCCGCCTACGTGCCGCTCTCGCGCTGGCGCAACTGGAAATGGCGGCTGTTGCCTGCGGCAATAATGACCACGGCCTTGGTCTGCGCCCTAGGATTAGGAATCGTCGGCCACTCGGAGTTTTTCGGGCAGGCCGACCTAAACGCCTATAAAGTAGATCTTTCCCCGGCATCTGTCCTCCGGGAATGGCGGAATTACGCCTCGCGTGGATTGAGCATCTCGCTGACAGCCAGCCTCGCACTTGTGCTTGCCGCCACTTGGTGGCTCCACCGCCGAGGGGGCTCGCGCGGCCCAGCGACGCTCGGCCTCGTGGCCGCGGGGGCGGGGGCGGCAGCTTGGCTGCCGAATTCCGTTCTGCCTAATCACTTCTCTCCCGGATACTCTTGGAGCGGCGCGTACCTCCTCTTCCTGCCGATCCTCCTCCTGGCAGTGATCATGCGAAAGCAGACCGTGGCCCTCGCTGTCACAACCGCCACCGCCGTTCTGCTTCTGCTCAACCCCAAGCTGACCCCCAACGCCTACGCCGAGGGCGCCTGGGTTCTTCTTCAGGAGAACACCCAGCGAAACCTCTGGCGCGCGCTCCAAAAGCAAATCCGAGCACTCCCAGCCGACAAGACGTCACGCGTTCTAATCACGGGCTTGTCGTTTCCGTTCCATCCCTTTGCCCATCCACGCTCCCTAGACGAACTGAAGAGGGGCCACGATATCAATTTTTCAGTTGTTGAATACCCGCCATTTCGGGGCAAAGCATCCGATTCGGCAACATTTCTCCCGCCTGGGAATTACAATCTTTCCAACTATGATTACGTATGGGTATTTCGGCCGGACGGAACACTATACAAGACGTTTACGGCTGATCAGCTTCCGGCACTTGAACATCCTGGCAACGTGACGCTTCAGGATATGCTGACTCTACCAAAGCTTCTCGACGCTGCGAGCACCACCTCCGTAGACGCGTGCGCCGCGCTTCACGCGTCGGTCGAATCGAACGCCTTGAGCTACGCCCGCAAGTTTCTGGAGACGTGCGCGCAACTACGCCCGACTCATCCCTACACCTGGTTCTATAGGGGGGTCGTGTTGGAGGATGCAGGTGACAAGACAGGTGCAGTTGAAGCTTACCAGCAAGCGGTGGAGAGGGATGCTCCCGGCCGACCTACCCCGTTATTCGAACAGCGGCTGAAGGCGCTTCGGGCGCAGATTGATAAATCCAGTTGATCCCCGCGCCCGCCCGTGCGGTGCAGGACGTGCATGGCTGAGTGGCTCCTCAGCTTGATTGCGTGCCCACGGTTTTTCGCGAGCAACCCGACTTCGCCGTTACTCCCGGGCCCCGTATGGACACTGACCCAAAATGTTTTTTTCCTGCTCCCGATCTGCATTGGCGACATTGCTCACAATTCGGAAGCTCCGCCTCTTCATGTTGCGCCAAGGAATCAGGTTGCCGCAAAACAGCAGGCACGCGCCGATTGTCATCTCGTTGAAATAGGCGACACGCTTCAGGCGACTGAACGCTATGTACGCTATTGACCGAAAATCAATGCAGTCCTGCGGTCGTGACCCCGTTTGTAGAGACGCCAAATTGTGGCTGCGAAACTAATGCGCGAAAGCTCGCCGAATTTCGCCTCGTCTACCCAACAGAGCAGAGTTCGGCTCCAACGGCTCGCCGGCCTTTTCCCTGTAGCAACCGATCGTCACCGCCCTTGCCGGCATGACGACGAGCTAGTACGTAGGCGCCTAGAGGATCTATGCTTTTAAGAATCATAGCTTCTGGGAGCTACCGCCCCCCGACATACAAATTCGCTGATAAGTCGCACATCCAGAATATTCAGGACACACTTCCAAGTCAACGTCGTCAACCGATAATTCATAAGGTGAAAAATGACACAAAAAAAATATAGCGTATATTTAATAGTATCACTTATATTCGCATTATGCGCTATATTTAATTTGCGATACTCATACTGGTTCCCAAAGGCTTGGTTTGGGGACGACCTCAGAGACTATTTTGCAGCAATAGACGGGCAATACGCCTCCGACTGGAAGTCAGCGCTGACAACCACGTTTGCATTCAAATGGCGCCCAATATTTACAACAGTTTTATGGGCGGAATACAGCATATTTAAGGACAATATATACTTATATCATATATTTAATGTATTTATTAATTCTTTAATTTGCCTAATTATGTATTTTTGCGCCCAGAAACTATCGAAAAATATTATATTTTCTGCCTGTATTACACTAATGTTCGCCTGGTCTCGATTCGGAACCTATCAACTCACGCAAGTGAACGGAACCGTCGAGAGCCTACCACTTTTGACTCTCATATCTGGCATGTACCTAATAATCTGTACTTGGGATGATGAATATAGGAATAAACAGAGCAATAAAATATTTTATATGTATGCCGCCACAACAACGCTTTTCGCGGCCGCGATGCATAGTCATGAAAGATATATAGTCACATTATTTGTATTTTGCATTTATATTATATTTACAAACTCAATTCAACTTAGAAAAAAATACTACTTATTATCATATTCTATATTTTGGGTAATTTTCAATTTTGCAATGAAGACGGCCGTACTTCACATTCCATTCTTCATGGGTACAGGCGGCCAAAAGGTTGGAATAGATATCAATCAAATAATTGTTAATTTTAAACATGCTGTCACGTCTATATTTTGGTTTAACTCTGGCCCTGAATATCTCTCAGGACTACCGACAGCAGCACTTCCATTAGAGTATATTCTAATAGCCGCGACTTGCGCGGCATTAACAATCGCTATATTTCTTTATGGATTTTTCGGAGCCATTTCTGCTAAAGAAAATTTCATGCCACCCATACTATTATTAATGATTTCGATCGCACTACTTGTTCCAGGCCTGCTGCAGTTTCGTTTGGAGCAGCGGTGGCTTCTCGCGTCTTTTTGTTTCTTACTTCTGTTTCTAGCCTGGGCAGCACGTTACGCACAATCGCAATCTTTGATTTCATTTCTGGCTGTTGCGCTCATGAGCGCAAGCTTAATTTTGGAGAACCGGCTAATTTTTTCGGCAGAACGCCGCTTCTTTCTGACCGATTCCGCACGCTATGCAGAGGATGCATTGAGCCTTATCGACGGCAGAACCACTCCGATCGTCCTTGACGGACTAGCCCCATCGCTATGCCAATGGGTACTTGCGGACGGTTTATTCTTTCGAATGTATCAAGGGCAGAAGAGAGAGATATATTGCATCGGGCCAAGCTGGGCTCCTCCCTCTCCTCCACCAGACACAGCTGAGCACGTCGTCTATTCCCAAGGCGGATTTCACAATAAATCCAATTAGTTCAGCCCCCGACAGCCGGATCGATTCCGGGAGTAATTTGGCCGTTCATTCCAGTTTCCGAATAGAACGCGGCTAATGCCAAAACAAAGCCATCCCACTGCGATTTAGCGCAGACGGGATGGCCTCTTACTGTTCTTATACCCCGCCCGCACTACCGCTTGCGGCGCAGCTCGCGGGTGACCGGCGCGCGGCAGAAGCCAGCCACCGTCTCGACCATATAGTCGATCTCCGCCGCCCCGAGGGCCGGATAGACGCCGATCCAGAAGGTCTGGTTCATGATCCGGTCGGCATTGGCGAGATCGCCCACCACGCGGAAATTGCGCCCCTTCATGTAGGGCTGGCGGATCAGGTTGCCGCCGAACAGCAGGCGCGTGCCGATCTTCTTCTCGTTGAGATAGGCTACGAGGTCGTCGCGGCTGAAGGGCGCGCTCTCGCGCACCGTCAGCACGAAACCAAACCAGGAGGGATCAGTGCGCGGCGTCGCCTCGGGGAGGATGAAATATTCCTCGAGCTGCCGGAATCCCTCGGTCAGCAGCGCGAAGTTTCGCCGGCGGGCGGCGATGAAGCCGTCGAGGTGGGCGAGCTGGGCCACGCCCACCGCCGCCTGCATGTCGGTGATCTTCAGATTATAGCCGAGATGCGAATAGGTGTACTTGTGGTCGTAGCCGAATGGCAGCTCCCCCAACTGCCATTCGAAGCGCAGCTTGCAGGTGTTGTCCTGGCCTGGCCCGCAATAACAGTCACGGCCCCAGTCGCGGAACGACTCCATGGCGCGGTTCAGCACGGCGTTGTTGCTGAACACCGCCCCGCCCTCGCCCATGGTGATATGGTGCGCTGGATAGAAGCTGAGCGTTCCGGCATCGCCAAAGGTGCCCACATGGCGCCCGTCGATGGTGGCGCCGAGGGCATCGCAGCAGTCCTCGATGAGCCAGAGGTCATGCTTCCTGGCGATCTCGGCGATACGGGCAGCGTCGAACGGGTTGCCGAGGGTGTGGGCGACCATGATCGCCCGCGTCCGCGGCGTGATGGCCGCCTCCACCAGCTCCGGCGTGACATTGTAGGTGGGAATGTCCACATCGACGAACACCGGCACCATGCCCCACTGCATGGCGGGATTGACCGTGGTGGGGAAACCCGTGGCGGCGGTGATTACCTCCGCGCCGGCCTCCAGGCGGCGATCCCTTAGCAGGCCCGAGGTGAGCGCGGAGAAGGCCACGAGATTGGCGGAGGAGCCGGAGTTCACGGTCATCGAGCGCTTGACGCCGATGCGCCGCGCCAGATCCGTCTCGAACTGCTCGTTGAAGCGGCCGGTGGTAAGCCAGAATTCCAGGGCGGAATCCACGAGCGACTGCATGTCGGTATGGTCGTAGACGCGGCCCGACACGGGAACGGGCGAATGCCCCGGCTGAAACGGCCGCGGCGCGTGGGCCAGGGCGTGGTACTCCTGGACCAGCGCGAGGATCTCCGCGCGCACTTGTTCCGGCGACCGGCCGCGCTCATCGGCTGTAGCTGACGTCATCTTCAATCCCTTTCCGCCTGCGCACCCGCGCGCCGGAGCACGGGGCGGCCTTTCCGCCCATCTGCGCCCGCAGCCCGCCGCGGGCCGATTTCCCCAACGTTCGACGAGCCGTGGCCCCTCGCTTCTGTGACCTGTCGCACACCATCCCGCAAGCCGGAAGCTAGGCGTCCGACTGCGCCTGCAAAGCCGGCGGCGCATCCACGTTCAGCCGCTCCCGCTCAATCACGAGGCGTCCACGCCGCACCTGCGAGTGAATGGAGGTGACGTATTCGCCGAGCATCCCGATGAAGGCGAGCTGCACACCCGACAGGAAGAAGAGGGCCACGATGATGGTCATCGTTCCGCGCGGGGCGAGATGGGGCGCGAACACGAACGACAGCAGCGACAACACCGCATAGAGAATGCAGATCGCCGAAAGCCCGAAGCCGACGAACGTGCACAGCCGCATGGGCGCGTTGGTGAAGGAGAAGATGCCGTTCAGCGCCTGGTCGATCAGGCGCATGATGTTGTTCTTGGAGATGCCGCGCTTCCGCGCCCTCCACGTATAGGGAACGATGATCCGCCGGAATCCGCACGAAGCGATGATGCCGCGGATATAGGGATAGTGGTCGTGATTATCGACCACCGCCTCCCACACCTTTCGGTCGATCAGCTGGAACTCGCCTACGTTCTTCGGAATCTCGAAATCCGACAGCCGGTTGACGATGTTGTAGAAGATGCCCCGGCAGGTGCGCAGCGCGAAGCTCTCCTCGCGGTTCTCGCGGGCGCCGGCAACCACCTCCACCCCGTTCTCCCAATGCCGCACGAATTCGGGGATCAGCTCCGGCGGGTCCTGCAGGTCCACGGGCAGGAACACCAGGACCGCATCGCCGGTGGCGTAGCGCAGGCCGTTGAAGAGGGAGCGGAAGGGGCCGAAATTGCGCGCGTTCAGGATCACCTTGACGCTGCGATCCTCCGCCGCGATCTCCCGCAGGATCTCCACCGTGCGGTCCGTGGAGGCATTGTCCGCGAAAATGTGCTCCAGCCGGTATTCGGGCAGCTCGCGCGCGAAGATTTCCTTCACCGTCTCATAGCAGGCGCGGACATTTTCCTCCTCGTTGAAGCAAGGGGAAACCACCGAGATCGTCTTCACTGTGCCGCCTCCCGAAAGACAAAAGCACGCATAAGCAGAAAGCTCGCCACCACGACCACCGGCAGGATCAGAAGCTGCGCCACCGCCGGTGGAACCGCGAGCGCTTCTCCCGCCTTCAGTAGCCCCACGTTCCCCACATAGACGAAAACGTAGACCAGGATGAACCGGAAGATCCGGCCATTGTCCCTGTTGCTGAAGACGAGCCGGCCGGTGGTGAAGAAATTGAAGCACACGCCGAGGACATTCGCGATCGCCAGCGCCACCGCGGGCCCCAGGCCGAGGAACAGGCCGCAGACGAATACAAGATAGCCGAACGCGGTATTCAGCATGCCGACGCCGATGAAGCGCACGAAGCGCCGGTTCTGCAGGCTCCCCAGGAAAGACATGGCGCAGCTAGGCATGCGCGCCCTGCCCGGCTGCGACCGCCGGCCGGCGCGCGCGGTGCCATTCCACCGTCCGCGCCAGCCCGGTCTCGAGATCGACCTGCGGCCGCCAGCCCGTCGCCGCGACGAGACGGTCGATGTCGGCCTCCATGTGCCAGATCTGGTCCGGGCGAAAGGAGATCTCGCCGAACACCAGCTCCAGGTCCGGCGCCGCGAGATCACGAATGGTCTCCACCACCCGGCGCACGGGCACGGCAACGCCCGCGCCGAGGTTAAACACGCCCTCCGCGCCCGGCGTGACCGCCGCGGCAAGAATGCCGGAGGCGGTGTCGTCAATGAACAGATAGTCCCACTTCTGGGTGCCGAGCGTGGTCTTGGGCCGCGCGCCGTCCAGCATCTGCTCAACGAGGGTGGGGATCAGCCAGCGCGGATTATCGTCGGGCCCGTAGGTGGAGAACAGGCGCAGCCACGCGAAGGACATGCCCGCTTGGGCGGCGAGCTGGCGGCTCAGATGCAGCACTGCCACTTTCGACGCGCCATAGAGGGTGGTCGGCTCCGGAAGCTTGTCCTCGCCCACGCGGCCTTCCAGCAGCCCGTATTCACCCTGGGAGCCGATGCCCACGAATTTGCCCACGCCAGCGGCGATGGCGCCATCCATGAGATTGCAGGTGGCCTCGACATTGTCGGTGAGCTGGAGCCGGTCGAACCGCGCCGCACCGCTGACGCCGCTCCAGGCGACGTGAACCACCACCTCGGGCCGCACCTTCGCGAGCAGAGCGGCGACAGCGGCGGCATCGCGGATATCCGCCTGAACGATCTCCAGGCGGCCGTCCCCGCCCGTGAGCCGGTCCGCATTGCCGCCAGGCCGCACCAGAGCGGCGACCTCGTGCCCCTCGCGCAAAGCTTGGCGCACCAGCGCGGCCCCAACGAAACCGCCGGCCCCCGTGACGAACAGCTTCATCCCACCTTCCCGCATTGGAGGCAGCGCCCGGCCCGGTCCGCGCGCGGCACCCGCCCCGCGCGATATCCGGCCGATGCCCTCACTTCTCGGCGCCCGCCAGGGCCTTGATGGTATCCGGGCGGGGGTAGTCCACATAGCGGTTGCCACGCGCATAGGCGGCATCGCTGAGATAGGGGTACTGGTCGTTGATGGGCCGCCCCATCTCCAGCTTCGGCTCGATCAGCGTCTGGTCCGAGAGGATCACGTCGATGATGGCGGCGCCCTGGCGGAAGATGTCGGGCGTCAGCTGGTCGAGATCCTCTACCCGTACGTAGCCGAGCCCGTAGGCATGGGCGATGCGGCCGAAGTCCGGGGTGCTGTAGCCATCGTCCGAGGCGGTGTAGCGGCTGCCCAGGTAGCTGTCCTGGAACTGCTTGATGATGCCGTAGCAGCCGTTGTTCATGATGACGATGGGGATGTCGAGCTGCAGGTGCTTGACGGTCTGCAGCTCCTGGAGATTGACCTGGAAGCCGCCGTCGCCGGTGTAGGCGATGACCTGCCGCTCGGGCGCCTCCAGCTTGGCGCCGATGGCGGCGCACAGGGCATAGCCCATGGGCGAGTTGCCGCCCGACGTGAAGAGGTTGTGGCGCTTCACCTTGAAGGCCTGGTGCAGCCAGCACACGGCAGCCCCGGTATCGGCCGCGACGACGGCGTCGGGCGCCACGATCTCGCTGATGCGGCGGATCACCTCATACGGCGAAAGGCTGTTGTGCTTGCGGGCGGAGGCGCTGACCTCGCGCCCGAAGTACTCCTGTTTCATCTCTCGCACGTAGGCGAGCCACTCGGTGTCGAGCGCGGGCACGCGGACCTCGGGCAGGATCTGCGGCAGGGCGCGCAGGTCGATGCACGTTCCCCGGTAGCGGCCGCCGCCGTACTTGTTCAGCTCCTCCTGGTCCACGTCCAGCACGTAGACATCGGCGCCGGTGGCGAAATTGGCCGCATTGCCGGAACGCTGGCGGTTGTCGAGCCGGCTGCCCATGACGATCACGGCGTCGGCATTCTGCAGCGCGAAGTTGGCGCCGCGGTTCCCGTAGACCCCGATCTGGCCGAGATAACCGGGAAGGTCATGGTCGAAGGCCGTGAGGCCCGCCCAGCTCGCCACGAACGGCAGGCCGCTGGCGTCGAGCCATGCGCCGAACTCCCGCTCGACGCCCGCCATGGCGATACCGCCGCCCCAGAGCACCACCGGCCGCCGGGCCTTGGCGAGGAGCGCGTTGAGATCCGCAGCCACGCCCTTCGCCGCCGGGAACGACGGCGCCGCGGGAGGCGCCGCGATGGCGGAGAAATCCGCCTCCATCTGCGCCTGCTGGATGTCCATGGGCACGTCGATCACCACCGGCCCCATGCGGCCGGAAAGAGCGATCTCATAGGCCTTGGCGAGCTCGTCCCGCAGCTCGTCCACCGTACGTACCATCACCGCATATTTGGTGATGGGGCGCACCATGTCGACGATCTTGGTCTCCTGGAAGCCGGACTGGCGCACGTTCGCGCCATGCATCGCCGTGCTTTCGCGCTGGTTCACCTGGCCGGTGATATGGAGCGAGGGGATGGAATCGAAGAACGAGCTGGCGATGCCGGTGATGAGGTTGGTGGCGCCCGGACCCGAAGTGGCCATGGTGACGCCGATCCGCCGACTGACGCGCCACACGGCATCCGCCGCCATGGCCGCCGCCTGCTCGTGCTGGCAGCAGATCAGCTCCAGATCCTTGTGGCGCCCGACGGCGTCGATCAGGAAGGCACAGGCCCCTCCGGTGAGGGTGAAGACATGCCGCACACCGACGCGGGCCAGAAACTCGGCGATATAATCCGATCCCGTCATCTTCATGCTCTTGTCCTTCCCACGCGGCGTCGCGTTCCCTGGATCATTGGCCGCCGCCCGGCGTGTTCCGCACGACTTGCCATAGCGCGGTCCGGGGCGATTGCGAAACCCTCGCGCTTCATCGGTTTCACGCCAGCGTTCCGATCCTCGGCAAATGGAAGGCCGGCGATGCCGGCCTCAGCCGGCGCTGGGCCCCGTGACAAGGGCGGCGTAGGCTTCGATCTGCCGGTCGGTGAAGGCCGCCATGTCCTCGCTTTTGTGCCAGGCGGCATACCATTCAGCCGTGAGGCGAATAGAATCCTCGAACCGCAGTTTCGGGTGCCAGCCCAGAAGCGCCTTGGCCTTCGAGCAGTCGAGGCGCAGCAGCCGCGCCTCGTGCGGCGCGGAGGGGTCTTCCTCGATCTCGATCCGCCCGACGCCAATGGCCGAAACCATCGCGCGCGCCACCTCCAGCACCGCCCGGTCGTCGCCCGGATCGGGGCCGATGTTCCAGCCCTCGTCGATCCCCTGCGGCGCCGTCACGAGACGCTCCGCGATCGTCAGGTACGCACCCAGCGGCTCCAGCACATGCTGCCATGGCCGAAGCGACGAGGGGCTGCGCAGCCGCACCACGCCCTCCGCGCCGAGGCATCCGCGCACGATGTCGGGAACGAGGCGGTTGTCCGACCAGTCGCCGCCGCCGATCACATTGCCAGCCCGCACGGTGGCGATGCGCGCGGCGTGGCCGTTCGGCGCGAACGGCTTGAAGAAGCTGCGCTGCATGGACTGGGCGGCGATCTCCGCGCACCCCTTGCTCGCGCTATAGGGGTCACGGCCACCGAGGCGATCCACCTCCCGGTAGCCCCATACCCACTCGTTGTTCTCGTAGCACTTGTCGCTGGTGACGACGAGAACCGCCGCCACCGAAGACGCCCGCCGCACCACGTCCAAGAGGGTCACGACCCCGGTAACGTTGGTGGCGAAGGTGCTGATGGGATCGACATAGGAATCGCGCACAAGGGCCTGGGCCGCCAGATGCAGCACGATCTCCGGTTGAGCCTCGGCAACGACGCGCTCCAAGAGGGGCCGGTCGTTGATGTCGCCGATCACGCTGGTGACGCGATCCTCGACCTTGCCGAGATGGAACAGGCACGGCGAGGTGGCGGGCGCGAGGGCGTAGCCCGTCACGATCGCACCGGCCCGCGCCAGCCACAGCGACAGCCACGCCCCCTTGAAGCCGGTGTGGCCGGTGACGAGAACACGCTTGCCGCGCCAGAATTCCGGTGTCATCAGCCCCACACCTTCCACGGCGCCGTCCTGCTCGCCCAGAGCTCTTCCAGGTAGGTCTTGTCGCGCAGGGTATCCATCGGCTGCCAGAAACCGGTGTGCTCGAAGGCGTAAAGCTGCCGGTCGCGCGAGAGGGTTTCAAGCGGCTCGCGCTCCCACACCAGACCATCGTCGGGAGGAAGGTAGCGCTCGACATCAGGGGACAGCACGAAGAAGCCACCGTTGATGAAGCCACCTTCGCCGTCGGGCTTCTCCTTGAAGTTGCGAACCTGCCCGTCAACGATGTCGAGATGGCCGAAACGCTTGGGCGGATAGGTCGCGGTGACCGTGGCGATGCCACCGTGGGCACGATGGAACGCGATGGACTTTCCGATATCCACGTCGGACACGCCGTCGCCGTAGGTCAGGCAGAAGTCCTCGTCCTTGACATAGGGTAGCACCCGGCGGAGCCGCCCTCCGGTCATGGTGTTCTCGCCCGTGTCGATCAGGGAGATCGACCACGGCTCGGAATCGTTCCTGTGAACCTCAATGGAGCCGCTGCGCAGATCGACAGTTATATCCGACATGTGCCGGGCGTAATTGGCGAAATACTCCTTGATCATGTAGCCTTTGTAGCCAAGGCAGATCACGAAATCATGGATGCCATGATGCGAGTAGATCTTCATGATGTGCCAGAGGATCGGATATCCCCCAATCTCGACCATGGGCTTGGGACGAACCAGCGTCTCCTCGCTCAGCCTGGTCCCAAGACCTCCCGCCAAGATAACAGCCTTCATCCACCGCCCCCACACCTTAGACACACCGAGCTGCAGCAAAACGCCGAGCAGCACGACAAAAGACTGATTCAGCTCAGACCCTTATCTTCATAATATTTCAGAAAAAATACCCACTACCAAGAAAACAGCCTCAGTTATCACAACTTTTGATTACAGTCAATCGCAAACAGAGACACCATCCAGCGGCGCGAAATGCCAAAGGGATCCCTCCAAACGCGCGCCCCTGCAAGGAAATGGTCGCTCACAGACGAGAGCCGACCCCACGCCATACCGCAGGATTCGCGAAAGAAAGAACAACTATAGGTTGTGTTCCCGCAAGTCCGCACAAATCAAAATCTGGTCCGACACGATATCTCACCGGAAACCCGTACGAGAACGCCCCCTCCACCTCACCCCGCCGCATCCACGGCGCGCGCGTCGGCGAGGGTCGACTGGCGCAGGGCGTCGGGGATGCGCTTGGCGCGGCCCTGGGAGACGAAGGCCACCCGCACCGTCGCAGAGATCAGCAATTCGTCGCCCCGCTTCACCTGCTGCGACAGGGTGATGGATGCGCCGGCCACGTCCTTCGAGAGAGTCACCACCTGCAGCACGTCGTCGATCTTGGCCGGCTTCAGGAAGTCGATCTGCATGGCGCGCACGACGAAATGGAAGCCGGGAGCCTCCGCCGCCGCCTGGGCGAACAGCTCGCCCTGCACCACGCCCAGCAGGCGCATGTAGTCGGAGCGGCCGCGCTCCATGAACTTCAGATAGTTGGCGTGATAGACGATGCCGGAGAAGTCGGTATCTTCATAGTAGACGCGCAATGTCAGCACATGGCCGCCCGGAATGAGCCGTCCTGCCAGATGCGGATGGGACTCAAGCTCGCCCGGCGCCACCGTGCGCTCGCCCGAAACGTCCGTCTTCATGCGCTCGTCCCGTCTTCCCGCGGCAGCCGAGCCGGCCGCCCCCACCGGCGGCACACCTAGCCCTCCTCGTCAAACAAAGGCAAGCCCGCCGGATTGTCGAGATCGCGCCGGGGCTCAGGCAGGCCAAGGTGACGGAAGGCGATGGCGGTCAGCATCCGTCCGCGCGGCGTGCGCTGGATGAAGCCCTGCTGCACGAGATAGGGCTCCACGATCTCCTCGATGGCGTCGCGCGGCTCGGAGAGGGCGGCGGCCAGCGTGTCCACCCCCACCGGGCCGCCGTTGTAATATTCGGCGATGACGGTGAGATAGCGCCGGTCCATGGCGTCGAGCCCCGCGCCGTCCACCTCCAGCGCCGAGAGCGCGCGGTCGGCGATCTTCCGGTCGATGGCATCCGCCTCCGCCACCAAAGCGAAGTCACGCACCCGGCGCAGCAGCCGGCCGGCGATGCGTGGCGTGCCGCGGGCGCGGCGGGCGATCTCGGTGGCGCCGTCGGGCGCAATGGCGATGCCCAGCACCTTGCCGCCGCGCACCACGATCTTCTCCAGCTCCTCCACCGTGTAGAACTGGAGCCGGATGGGGATGCCGAAGCGATCGCGCAGCGGCGTGGTGAGCAGGCCGGAGCGGGTGGTGGCGCCCACCAGCGTGAACTTGGGCAGCGAGATCTTCACCGAGCGCGCGGCCGGCCCCTCGCCGATGACGAGGTCCAGCTCGTAATCCTCCATGGCGGGATAGAGGATCTCCTCCACCGCCGGGGCAAGGCGGTGGATCTCGTCGATGAAGAGCACGTCGCGCTCTTCCAGGTTGGTGAGGATGGCCGCGAGATCCCCCGCCTTGGCGATGACCGGGCCGGAGGTGGAACGGAAGCCCACCCCCATCTCCCGCGCCATGATCTGGGCGAGCGTGGTCTTGCCGAGGCCGGGCGGGCCCACGAACAGCACGTGGTCCAGCGCTTCCCCCCGCGCGCGGGCGGCCTTGATGAAGATGTCGAGGTTGGCGCGCGCCTGGGCCTGCCCCACGAACTCGCCCAGCATCTGGGGCCGCAGGTGGAGCTCGGCGTCGTCTTCGCGCTTTTCGCCCGATATGAGGCGGGTGTTCATGTGGAATGCCTGTCGCACCGGGGGCGGCGGGCCACCCGTTGAGTCGCGCTTGAGGGCCCAAGGTAGACACGAAGCGCGGGAAGCGCCAATCCAGCCCGCCGCCCGTCCAGCGCATGGCCCCGTTTCCCGGAAGCGAGGAAGTTCTCCGGATCTTTGAATTACCGCGCCTTCTTCACGCAAAGGCGCTTATTTCGCCAACTCCTTCAGACCGAGGCGGATCAGCTTCTCGGTGGTGGCATCCTCGCCTGCCGCGCGCATGGCCGCGGCGATGGCAACATTGGCCTGCGGCAGGGCATAGCCGAGGTTCACGAGCGCCGAGAGGGCATCGGCCACCGCCCCGCCCTCGCCCACGATGGCGGCATCGCCCGCCACGGCGGGCAGGCCCATGTCCACCGCGAAGCCGCCGGGCACCTTGTCCTTCAGCTCGGTGACGATGCGGGTGGCTACCCGCGGCCCCACGCCCTGGGCGCGGGCGATCATGGTCTTGTCGGCCAGCGTCACCGCCTGGGCCAGCTCCGTCGGGCGCAGGGTGGAGAGCACCGCGAGCGCGATCTTGGTGCCGATGCCCTGCACGCTCAGCAGCAGGCGGAACCACTCGCGCTCGCCCTCGGTGGCGAAGCCGTAGAGCCGGATCATGTCCTCCCGCACGTGGGTCTCGATGACGAGGCTCACCGCCTCGCCCATGCGCGGCAGGTCGCGCAGCGTGCGCGCCGAGCAGTGCACGAGGTAGCCCACCCCATGCACATCGAGAATGAGATGGTCCTCGGCGATGGTGTCCACCACGCCCTTGAGCTTGCCGATCATAGAGGCTCCTTGGCCTGGGCGGCTGGCGCGCGTGGCGGGCACGGGCGGCGCGCCGGCGCGGCCGGGCGCGGATGCATCGTCATGGCGGCCATCGCATCAGGCCACGGCGGCGCACAGGAAGACGAAGCTCGCGACCGCGCCGAGGCCGGTGCGCACCATATGGAGCTGGCCCCAGTTCGCCATCAGGCGGTGCGTCTCCTCGTCCGCCGCCTGCGCGCGGGCGGCGCGCAGACGCGCGCTGGTGGGCGTGATGCCGATATGGGTGAAGGGCCAGGTCGCCAGCATCAGCACCCCGCCCGCGAGCCATTGCCAGTTGCCAGCCTGCCAGAAGGCGGCAAGCCCCAGAGCGAAGCCGGCGAATGAAAGCCCGGCGCGCATGGCGCCGCCGCCCCGCTCCGCCGCCCGCCATTCATCGAGCGCGGCGGGCGCCGGCAGGCCGAGCCGCGCCGGCTGCTCGGCAATGCATATATAAAGTGCGGCGCCGGTGAACAGGGCCGCCACCAGAAGCGCCAGATGCCCCAGGATCATCACCGCTCCCCCGCCGTCGCCGCCCTGCCCAGCCTAGAGCGCATCGCGCACGCGGGCCGCGGTGCCGCGATGATGGGCGTGGGTGACGGCCACCGCAAGGGCGTCGGCGGCATCCTCGCTCTTGGGCGCCGCCTGCGGCAGCAGGATGGAAATCATCATGCGGATCTGCGCCTTCTCGGCACGTCCGGCGCCCACCACGCTCTTCTTCACCAGGGTGGGCGCATATTCCGCCACGCTCAGCCCCTTCAGGGCCGGCGCCAGCAGCACCACGCCGCGCGCCTGCCCCAGCCGCAGCGTGGAGGAGGGGTTCATGTTCACGAAGGTCTCCTCCACCGCCGCCTCGTCCGGCTCGTAGCGGTCGAGCACCGCCATCAGGCCGTGGTGCAGCTCCGCGAGGCGGGCGCCCATGGGCGCGTCTTCCGGCGGCAGGATGGCGCCGCAGTCCACGTAGCGCAGGCGCGGGCCGTCCGCCTCGATCACCCCCCAGCCGGTGTGGCGCAGGCCAGGATCGAGGCCGAGGATGCGCACGGCGCGGCGGGAACGAATCGGGGTTACGGTCATGGCCATCAGGGTGCCCCGCCGCAGGCGCCGGGAAAAGCCCCGGCGCGGGAATGGGAGGTCCGCGCGCCGCGGCGCCGGGGGCAAAGGCCCCTCAGCGCTTGCTCGCCATCAGGTTGCCGGAGAACAGCACGTTGCCGCCGGCAAGGTTGTTGGCGGCGATATGCTCGCCGGCCTCGCTCGCGTTCCATTCCGGCGGCACGTTGACGACGTTCGCGACCTGGTCGAGGGGCTTGGGCACGAAGGCGTCGGCCGCCTTGCGGGCGCTGGCCAGCACCTGCTGGTCCGCCTCGCGGGCGAGGGCATCGCGCTTCTCGGCGCTGTCCTGATCGCCCTGGCGGGCGGCGATGTTGAACCAGGTGAGCGCCTCGGTGAGGTCGCTGGTGCCGGCGAAGCCCCGCGCGAAGATGATGCCCAGGTTGTGCTGGCTGTCCTTCAGGCCAAGGTTCGCGGCCTTGCGGAACCACTTGAGCGCCTCGCTCCAGTCCGGCGGGCCGTCGATGCCCTGGCTGTAGAGCACCGCGAGGTTGTGCATCGCCCGCACGTTGCCCTGCTCCGCCGCCCACTTATAGTAGCGGTAGGCCTCGTCCATGTTGTGCAGCGTGTTCTCATAGAGGCTGCCCATGCGGTAACCAGCCGGCGCGAAGCCGCGAGAGACTGCATAGCCCAGCCACTTGATGCCGGCGTCGATATCGGGCGTGATGCCCACGCCGTCGGCCAGGCGCACGCCCACCTCGTAGGCGGCCGCGAGATTACCCTCGAGCGCGGCGGTGCGCAGGGCCTGCGGCCCGGTAGGCGTCGGCAGGCCGGCGGTGGAGCGCGGCGCTTCCCCGGTCACCACCGGCTTCAGCGCGGGGGCGCCACCCGCCTGCAGCCGGGCGACAACCTGCATCGCCTGGGAGGCGATGGCCTCGCGATGGCTCCAGGCGGCGGCGACCGACGCCGTGGCCAGGACCGCAACCGCGGCGGCGGCGATCACCGCCGGTGAAAGACGCGCCGCGAGCGGGCGGCGCGCGGGTGCCCCGCGACGATCCGCGCGGGGCCGCGCATCCTTGCCGCGGGCCTCGCCCTGGACATCGGCCGGGGCGCCACGCCCGCGGGTGATTTTCTTCGCGCGGCGGGTGGCGGAGGGCTCAGCCCACAGGTCGGAGGCGGCCGTGGCGAAGAAAGGCTCCGCCTCCCGCATGCGGCGAGGTTCGAAATGGGGCGGCTCGGCATGGAAGGGATCCGCCCGCGGCGGCTCCGCCGTGGCCGGCTCGTCATATGCCGGAGCTCGGAAAGCCATCGGGTCCAGAGCCGACGGGTCGCGGGCAGCCGGCTCGCGGTGGAACGGCTCCTGGTGGAACGGCTCGTGCGAAGGCGGCTCCTGGTGAAGCGGCTCGTGCAGCGGGGCCGCATGGGCGGCGGGCTCCGGCGCCTCGCCGTACCAAGACGCCCCGGCGGCGGGCTCCTCAACCTCCAGCGGCCAGGCGGCCTGCGGCTCATGATCCTCCCGGCCATCGGCGCCAAAGGCCACATCCGGCTCGTGGATCTCGCCCACGACGCCCTCTTCCGGCGGATGGGGCACCCAGAGGTCCTCCCCCGCGCGGCCGAGCACCACGGTGCGGTCGTCGAGCGCGGCCGCGAGATTCTCGCCCAGCAGTTCGGACGCCCGGCGCTCCACCTCGTCCTGGCGCGCCTCCAGCGCGGCGAGGCCGCGCTTGAGGCCCACCACCGCCGGGCCCTGCGCATCGGCGGAAACCTTGCGGCTCACCGCCTCCACCGCAGCGTCCACCGCCTCCTGGCTGACGCCGCCGGAAGCATCGTGCACCCGGCGCATCTCCTCCATCACCTGGGAGAGGCTCTTCTCGATTCCATCGAGCCGCTCCAGGTGCGCATGGGCGTCCTGGAAACGATCGGTCAGCGCCATCAGGTGGCGCTCCACCACCTCCGCCAGCGGACCCGCGCCGGCCTCCCCGCCGCGCGCACCTTCCAGCCGGGCGGCAAGCTCGGCGATGTGGCCGCTCAGTTCCGCGCCAACCGCCGGCCCCAGGGACGAAAGGTATTCACCAACCTTATCGAGGCGATCATGGATGCCGTGCATACCGGCTTCCATGTCCCGCCGCAGGCCGTTCGCGGTCGTCGACTGCTCCTCGCGCACGCTCGCCTCGTAGGCGCTGACGCGGGTAATGAGTTCCTCCGCATTGCGCGCGAAGGCGGAGGTGGCCTCGGCGACCCGGCGGGCGGTCTCGGCGCTGGTGCGGGAGACCTCCTCCGCGCAGGCGGCCAGGCGCTCGGCGATGGGTTGCAGGCCCGCTCCGGAAACCGCCCGCATCACCAGTGATTTCAGCTCCGAGGACTGTGCCTGCAGGCGCGCCACCTCCACCGGATCGACGGCGCGGGCGGCCAGAAGATCGACCTTGCGCGAGAGCACCTCGACACCGGCATGAAGCGCCTGGAAACGCTCCGGCGCCCGCACCGCGTCAAGAGCGGTCCGCAGTTCCAGCAGCTCTTCCGCCAGATAGGCCATCTCCTCGCGGCCAGCGTCCACGCCGGTGCCGCGCATGTCCTCCACCCGGTGGTGCAGCAGCGTGATGGCCCGGTCCATCTCGACCATCGCGCGGCGGGGTGCCGCCTGTTCCAGGCGCGCCTTCAGTTCCGCGATCTCGGATCGCAGGGCCTCCACCTCGGCGGGATGCGCTCCACCTTCGAAGCCGCTGCCGTAGCGGCCGTCGCCCATGGGGTCCCAGGCGGGAGCTCCCGCCATCCGGTCCCAGCCGCGGCCGCCGCTCAAGCCGCGCAGAGGCGCGGCCGCGGCAGCGGTCGATGCCGTGCGCTGAGTACGCTCCATCCGCTCCATGCCCGCCTCCATGCGGCCGAAGGAGCACCTGGATGGGGTGCCGACTGACCATGACCGCAATGCGTGATTCGCTCAATCCAGCATCCGGCAGGCATGGTAAATGAGCGGTTAAGCGGCGGTTTCCCTTTTATTTTCAGCCTCAGGTAACAGTTACTTTCCCCTACGGTAGCTCGTTGACTCTCCCGGAGCACCCAGGGGTTCGGCTACAAAATTTCATGTGACGAAGCGGAAGTTGCCGCTGCGTTCCGGCCACGGCCGCGGCGGCGAGAGCTTCCGCATGCACGCGGCCAGGATCCGCGGACGGCGACCATGCAGGGTCGGCTGCTCCCACCGCCCGTCACCATGTCGCTGCTCGAAGCGGCGCCCTGCTCGCAGGCAGGCGCCATCTCCGCCTGGAATGGTGGCTCACCACCTCCGCGCGGCGTGAGCGGAAACCTGCGGCATCCGGCTGGAAAGCGCGCCGGAGCCGCACGAGGGCCAACAATTCCACGGCCGTGCCGCCACGCGCCGTGCCACGGGAGTGACCATTCATGGATGCAACGACCTACGACCTCGGCCACACCTCCAGCCACACCCCTGCGACCGGGTCCATCGTGCCGCCGGCCGCCCCGGCCGAGGAACTCTTCACCATCGGTGATCTCGCCCGCGAGTTCGGCACCACCCTGCGCGCCCTGCGCTTCTATGAGGACAAGGGCCTCCTGGCGCCGCGCCGCGACGGCATGACCCGCCTCTATTCGGCGACCGACCGCGAGCGCCTCACCGTGATCCTGAAGGGCAAGCAGCTCGGCTTCACCCTGGCCGAAATCCGCGCCCTGGTGGCGGCCAAGACCGGCATTCCCGGCACCCCTGCCTCCGAAGGCGCGGCCGGCGGCCTCGCCCTCACCCGCGAGCGCTGCCTGCGGCAGCTCACCCAACTCGAGCGCCAGCGGTCCGATATCGACGCGGCCATCCACGAGCTGAAGAACATCGCCGACAGCCTCGCCGCCTGAACCGATCCGCCCGGGCGCGCTCCGCCGCGACAAGGCGATAGCGCCACGCGCCATCCCGATGTCGCCGGATTGCTTCAAGCCCGGCGTCCACCGTCGCCGGCCCGTGAAGACGGGCCGGCGGGCGGCGCCTCACTCGGCGCTGAGCTTGGCCAGCATCGCCTCGGACAGCTCGAAATTGGCCGTCACGGTCTGCACGTCGTCGTTATCCTCAAGGTTTTCCACGAGGCGCAGCAGCTTCTCCGCCGTCTCGTCGTCCACCGCCACCGTGTTCTGGGGGCGCCACACGAGGCCCGCCTTGCGCGGCTCGCCGAACTTGGCTTCCAGCGCCTTCTGCACTTCCGCGAGGCTCTCCGCCGCGCACACCACCTCGTGGCCATCCTCGTCCGATGTGACGTCATCGGCGCCGGCGTCAATGGCCGCGTCCATCATGGCGTCGGCATCGGCCTTCTTGGCCTCGAACGCGATCACGCCCACGCGGTCGAACATGAACGACACCGAGCCGGTCTCGCCGAGGTTGCCGCCCGACTTGGTGAAGAAGGAACGCACTTCCGAGGCGGTGCGGTTGCGGTTGTCGGTCAGCGCCTCCACGATCACCGCCACGCCGCCGGGGCCGTAGCCCTCGTAGCGGATCTCCTCGTAATTCTCAGTGTCGGCTCCAGCCGCCTTCTTGATGGCGCGCTCGATATTGTCCTTCGGCATGTTCTCGGCGCGGGCGGCGAGAATGGCGGCGCGCAGGCGCGCGTTCATGTTCGGGTCGGGCAGGCCCATCTTGGCCGAGACCGTGATCTCGCGCGCGAGCTTGGAGAACAGCTTGGAGCGCACCGCATCCTGGCGGCCCTTGCGGTGCATGATGTTCTTGAATTGCGAATGCCCGGCCATGGCCGTCACCATCCCCTGATAGAACGATCCCGCGCGCCGCCGGAAGCGGCGCCGCTCGGACCGAGTGCGTTGACTGGAGCCGGCCTTATAGGCGGGAGCCGGGGAGGTGGGCAAGGTGGCGGGCGCGCGCCGCGCGGCAGCGCGCGAAGGCGGCTCAGCTTTCCCAAAAGGCGGGACGCGCCTCGCCCAGGCTGCCGCCGAGGCGCACCGGCGCGACCTTGAGGGCAAGGCCGGTGCGGTCGTCGGTCTCCACCGCCACGCCGCACAGGCTCGCCGGCCCGCCCGCGGGCTCGAAGCGCCCCGACGCCAGCTTGCGGGTGAAGCGCCGCAGCGGCTCCTCCTTGTCCATGCCGATGACGCCGTCGTAGCAGCCGCACATGCCGGCATCGGTGAGGAAGGCGGTACCACCGGCGAGGATGCGATGATCTGCCGTCGGCACATGGGTGTGGGTGCCCACCACCAGGGAGGCACGCCCGTCGCAATAATGGCCGATGGCCTGCTTCTCGCTGGACGCCTCCGCATGCACGTCGATCACCACCGCGTCCGCCACCTCGCCCAGCACCGCGCCTTCGAGCGCGCGGTCGAGTCCGGCGAAAGGATCGTCCAGCGGATCCATGAAGATGCGGCCCATGACGTTGAGCACCAGCACCCGCGCGCCGTTCCTGGCCTCCACCATGGCGGCGCCGCGACCCGGCGTGCCCGCCGGATAGTTGAGCGGGCGCACCAGGGCCGGCGCGCGCTCGATGAAGACGAGCGCCTCGCGCTGGTCGAACGAATGATTGCCGAGCGTGATGGCATCGGCGCCGGCGGCGAGGAGATCGTCGTAGATGGCCTCGGTGATGCCGAAGCCGCCAGCGGCGTTCTCCGCATTCACCACCACGAGGTCCAGCTTCCAGGAGGAAACGAGGCCGGGCAGCCGCGACAGCACGATCTCCCGTCCGGGCCGCCCCATCACATCGCCGAGAAAGAGAATGCGCATGCCTCAAGACCCCGTGTCAGCCGCGGCGGAAAACGTCTCGCTTTCCGTTACCATCACA
This sequence comes from Xanthobacter sediminis, assembly GCF_043195015.1. Taxonomy (NCBI): domain Bacteria; kingdom Pseudomonadati; phylum Pseudomonadota; class Alphaproteobacteria; order Hyphomicrobiales; family Xanthobacteraceae; genus Xanthobacter; species Xanthobacter sediminis. The sequence goes on from NZ_JBAFWH010000014.1 coordinate 79,079, forward strand.
TCCACGGCTTCGTCATGGGGCTCGGCGGGCACCGTGTCCACCTGCTGGCAGGCGAAGGCAAAGCCCACCGCCTTCACCGGCCCGCGCCGCCGGAGGCCGGCGAGGGTGCGGTCATAGAAGCCGCCCCCGTAGCCGATGCGCAAGCCGCGCCGGTCGAAGGCCGCGAGTGGGACCAGGAGCGTGTCCGGCGCCACCTCCGGACACTCGGGCCCCGGTGTCGGAATGCGGAAGGCGCCGGCCGGCGCCAGTTCCGCCCCCTCGTGCCAGGCGCGGAACAGCAGCGGCAGGCCCCGCCCCACGATCACCGGCAGCGCCAGCAGCGCCCCGCGTGCCCAGAGCGCGCGGGCGAGCGGCAGGGTGTCGATTTCGTCGCGGAAAGAGGCAAACAGGGCGATGCGGTGCCCCCGCGGGGCATGGAAGGCGGGAATGGAAGCCACGGCGCGGGCCGCCGCGGCTTCCGCCGCGCGGGCACGGGCGAGTGCGCCCATTTCCGCCCGTCGCGCCAGGGCGGCGGCGCGCAGGCGCGCCTTTTCGGCGCTGGAATCTTGCGGAGAAAGCTCTTGCGGAGGAAGCATTGCCTGCATGGAGCGCGCGGAGCCACAAAACCGTCGGAGGTCGATCCCGGGAAACCTACAACGTAGGTGGGCGCCGTGTGTCCAAGTCCTGGGACGAGGTCAGGGACAGCTCCCTTAAGGATCGATAAGGCCCCGGGGATATGTCTCCTAACGTGCCCCGCAGCCCCGCTCACCCAATGTAGGGAGGTTCCTTCGCCGGCGCCAGTCCTGCCCGAGGATTATCAAAAGGCAAGCAGCGCTCAGCCCATGCTGATGGTGCCCCGCTCGCGCGGGGTCAGCTCGGCCACCAGGCGCTCGATACGCTCGGCCACTTCCTCGATGGTGCGCGCGACCTCGTCCTCGCTGGCCTGGATGCGTTCCAAGGCGGAGGCGCGAGCATCGCGCTGGCCCTCGATGTCGCTTTCAAGGGCGCGGATCCGGCCCCGCGCCTCGGCCAGCTCATCGGCGATGGTGATGGCGGCCATCACCACCAGCCGCTGGTCGCCGATCTCCCCGAAGGCGGTGCGCAGCTGGGAGATGCGGCTGTCGATGTCGTGCGCAAGGCGCACCAGATGCTCTTCCTGCCCTTCGTCGCAGGCCATCCGATACTGGCGACCGGCGATGGTGACGGACACATGGGGCATGGACGCTCAGCCGCCGTGGGTCGCGAGCACGTCGCGGATGGTGGCCATGGCCACGTCGAGCCGGCGCATCACTTCCTGCGCGACCTCGCCCACCTCTCCGGCCTCCGCCTGGGCGCGGTCGAGATCGGCGGCGAGCCGCGCCCGGTCGTTGCCGAGGGCATGAAGCTGGGCCTGAAGCGCCGCCTGATGGCGATCGGCATCGCGCCGGCGGTCCAGCGCGTCCGTCAGCGAATCGAGGGCGGCATGCAGCCGCTGGGTCGCCGCCGCGATGGGCGCGTCCTCGAGCGGGGGGCGTTGCTTCAGCGCGTACATGCGTGAAAGTGTAGCTGAGTCGAGGCCCTGCGCGCCACCACCCCCGAAGTTGTCAACCAGATTGCACGGACGATTTTTCTCCGCAGCCTTACCAAGAGGTTCACGCCGCTCCAGGCCCGTCCGCGGACGGCTGGCCGCCGCGCGGCGGCCGAGCCCATTTGCAGAATGATACCACCCATGCGCCGACTTTCCTTTCGCGCACGGCGCGCGCCATGCCGCTCCGGCAATCGCCGCGACGATCAAGCGCGGGCGGCTTCGGCGAGAAGCTGCTTGACGGCAGGGGATTATGTGCGTTTGACACCCCCGCGCGCGCTGCTATCTAGACAGCCGCCATGGCAGGCGCCGGACGAACGGGCACCCATCCGCTCCTGAAGCCGGGCGCGGCCCACCGGAGGGCCGATCGCGCCTGCCGCAATTTTTGAGGGGCTCATGTCGAACCGCACCCGCCACGATCGTATGGCCAACGCCATCCGGTTCCTGTCCATCGACGCCGTGGAAGCCGCCAACAGCGGCCATCCGGGGCTGCCCATGGGCGCGGCGGACATCGCTACCGTATTGTTCGGCCGGGTGCTGAAGATCGACCCCTCCGCGCCCCGCTGGCCGGACCGCGACCGCTTCGTGCTCTCCGCCGGGCACGGCTCCATGCTGCTCTACTCGGCCCTGCACCTCACCGGCTACAAGCAGGTGACGATCGACGAGATCAAGCGCTTCCGGCAGCTCGGCTCGCTGACGCCGGGCCATCCGGAAAACTTCGTCACCGAGGGCATCGAGACCACCACCGGCCCGCTGGGCCAGGGCATCGCCACCGCCGTGGGCATGGCCATCGCCGAGAAGGCGCTCGCCGCGCGCTTCGGCGCCGATCTCGTGAATCATCGCACCTACGTGCTGTGCTCCGACGGCGACCTGATGGAGGGCATCAGCCAGGAAGCGGCGGACATCGCCGGCCACCTGAAGCTCGCCAAGCTCACCGTGCTGTGGGACGACAACCGCATCTCCATCGACGGGCCCACCTCGGTCTCCACCTCCACCAACCAGCTCGCGCGCTTCGCCGCCTCCGGCTGGGCCACGGCTGAGGTGGACGGGCACGACCCCGAGGCGATCTTCGCCGCCGTCGAGGCTGCCAAGGCTTCCGACCGTCCCACCTTCATTGCCTGCCGCACCACCATCGGCTTCGGCTCGCCCAAGAAGGCGGGCTCCGAGAAGGTGCACGGCTCTCCCCTGGGCAAGGACGAGGTGGCCGCCACCCGCGCCGCCCTGGGCTGGGAAGCAGGCCCGTTCGAGGTGCCCGGGGACGTCGCCGCCGACTGGCGCACCGCCGGCGCCCGCAGCGCGGCCGAGCGCGCGGCCTGGGAGCAGCGCCTCGCCGCCGCCCCCGCCGAGCTCCGTGCCGAATTCGAGCGCCGCACCGCCGGCACCCTGCCCGCGGGCTTCCTCGCCGCCGTGGTGGAGGCGAAGGCTAAGGCGGTCGCCGCCGGCGGCGCCGTCGCCACCCGCAAGTCTTCCGAGGCCGTGCTCGACGTGCTGGTGCCGGTGATGCCGGAGCTGCTGGGCGGCTCGGCCGACCTCACCGGTTCCAACAACACCAAGGCCAAGAGCGCCAAGTCCATCACCCCGGACGACTTCTCCGGCGCCTTCATGCACTGGGGCGTGCGCGAGCACGGCATGGCCGCGGCCATGAACGGCATCGCGCTGCACAAGGGTCTCGTGCCCTTCTCCGGCGGCTTCGTGGTGTTCTCGGACTACTGCCGCCCGGCCATCCGCCTCGCCGCGCTCATGGGCACGCGGGTGATCCACGTGCTGACCCACGATTCCATCGGCCTCGGCGAGGACGGCCCCACCCACCAGCCGGTGGAGCACCTCGCGGCCCTGCGGGCCATTCCGAACCTCACCGTGCTGCGCCCGGCCGATACGGTGGAGACGGCGGAAGCGTGGCAGATCGCCATCGAGAAGACGGACGGCCCCTCGGCCCTCATCCTGTCGCGCCAGAACCTGCCTCTGCTGCGCGCCGACGCGACGGAAGAGAACAAGAGCGCCGCCGGCGCCTACGAGATCCTTCCCGCGAGCGGGCCGGCCCGGGTGTCGCTGTTCGCCACCGGCTCCGAGGTCTCCCTCGCCGCGGAAGCCGCAAAGATTCTGGAGGCCCAGGGTGTGCCCACCCGCGTGGTCTCCGTGACCTCGTTCGAACTGTTCCTCGAAAAGTCCGCCGCAGAGCGGGCGAAGGTGATCGGGGACGCTCCGGCGAAGGTGGCGGTGGAAGCCGCCATCCGCATGGGGTGGGACGAAATCGTCGGTTCGGATGCCGCCTTCGTGGGAATGACCTCATTCGGCGCCAGCGCGCCAGCAAAGGATCTCTTCGCCCATTTCGGAATCACCGCGGAGAAGGTGGTCGAGGCCGCCCTCGGCAAGCTCCGGCAGGTTTGAGTTCCGCGCGCGGCGGGCGCGATTTCTCGCAGCGGCGCGGACCTTCCGCCGCCGCGCCCACAAGATCGAGCCGTGCTGGAAAGCCGGCTATGGAGGATGGAAAATGAGCGTCAAGGTGGCCATCAACGGTTTTGGTCGCATCGGCCGTAATGTGCTGCGCGCCATCATCGAATCGGGCCGCACCGATATCGAGGTGGTGGCGATCAACGATCTCGGCCCGGTCGAGACCAACGCCCACCTTCTGCGTTTCGACAGCGTGCACGGCCGCTTCCCGGCCACGGTGACGGTCGCCGGCGACACCATCGATGTCGGCCGCGGCCCCATCAAGGTGACCGCCGTGCGCAACCCGGCCGAGTTGCCCCACAAGGAGATGGGCGTCGACATCGCGCTGGAGTGCACGGGCATCTTCACCTCGAAGGAGAAGGCCTCCGCGCACCTCGCCGCCGGCGCCAGGCGCGTGCTGGTCTCCGCCCCCGCCGACGGCGCCGACCTGACGGTGGTGTACGGCGTGAACCACGACAAGCTCTCGGCCGAGCACCTCGTGGTCTCCAACGCCTCCTGCACCACCAACTGCCTCGCGCCGGTGGCCAAGGTCCTCAACGATGCCGTGGGCATCGAGAAGGGCTTCATGACCACCATCCACGCCTATACCGGCGACCAGCCCACGCTGGACACCATGCACAAGGACCTCTACCGCGCCCGCGCGGCGGCCATGTCCATGATCCCCACCTCCACCGGCGCCGCCAAGGCCGTGGGCCTCGTGCTGCCGGAGCTGAAGGGCAAGCTGGACGGCACCTCCATCCGCGTGCCGACCCCCAACGTCTCCGTGGTGGACCTGAAGTTCATCGCCAAGCGCGCGACCACCAAGGAAGAGATCAACGCGGCCATCCTCGCCGCGGCGGCGGAAGGCCCGCTGAAGGGCATCCTCGGCACCACCGACCAGCCCAACGTCTCCATCGACTTCAACCACGATCCGCACTCCTCCACCTTCCACCTGGACCAGACCAAGGTTCTGGAAGGCACGCTGGTGCGCGTGCTCTCGTGGTACGACAACGAGTGGGGCTTCTCGAACCGCATGAGCGACACCGCCGTCGCCATGGGCAAGCTCGGCTGATCGGGAAAGGGAGGCGCCGACAATGATCGCCTACCGCACCCTCGACGACGCAGACCTCGCTGAAAAGCGGGTTCTGGTCCGGGTCGACCTCAACGTTCCCATGGAGAGCGGGCGCGTCACCGACGACACCCGCATCAAGGCCATCCTGCCGACCATCCGCGCCATCACGCAGAAGGGCGGCAAGGCCGTGCTCCTCTCCCACTTCGGCCGGCCCAAGGGCCGGGACGAGAGCCAGTCCCTCGCCCCGCTCGCCAAGGCGCTGGAGGCCCAGCTCGGCCACAGTGTCGCCTTCGCCAGCGACTGCGTGGGCGACGAGGCCGAGAGCGCCGTCGCCCGGCTTGCCGCCGGCGACGTGATCGTGCTGGAGAACACCCGCTTCCACGCGGGCGAGGAGAAGAACGCGCCCGAGTTCATCAAGGCGCTCGCTTCCCTTGGCGACGTCTATGTGAACGACGCCTTCTCCACCGCGCACCGGGCCCACGCCTCCACCGCGGGCCTCGCCAGCATGCTGCCGGCCTATGCCGGCCGCTGCATGCAGGGCGAGCTCGACGCGCTGACCAAGGCGCTGGAAGCCCCCGAGCGGCCGGTGCTGGCCGTGGTCGGCGGCGCCAAGGTGTCCTCCAAGCTCGAATTGCTCGGCAATCTCGTGCGCAAGGTGGATGTCCTGGTGATCGCCGGCGGCATGGCCAACACCTTCCTGGCCGCCATGGGCCACCAGGTGGGCAAGTCCCTGTGCGAGCACGACCTCGCCGACACCGCCCGCGCCATCATCGAGAAGGCGAAGGCGGCCGGCTGCGAGATCGTGCTGCCGGTGGACGTGGTGGTGACGCGGGAGTTCAAGGCCCATGCGGCACATCGCGTGAGCGACCTCGACCACGTGGCCGACGACGAGATGATCCTCGACGCCGGCCCGGCCACCGTCGCTCTCGTGAACGAGAAGCTGAAGGGCGTGAAGACCGTGGTGTGGAACGGCCCGTTCGGCGCGTTCGAGCTTCCCCCCTTCGATGCCGCCACCGTGGCGGTGGCGCGGGAGGTGGCGGCCCTCACCAAGGCCGGGCGCCTGCTCTCGGTGGCCGGCGGCGGCGATACCGTGGCCGCGCTCAACCACGCCAAGGCGGGAGAGGACTTCTCCTATGTCTCCACCGCCGGCGGCGCCTTCCTCGAATGGCTGGAGGGCAAGGCCCTTCCGGGCGTCGAGGCGCTGAAGCCCACCGCTTCCGCGTGACCATCCAGGGGCGGCCCGCAAGGCCGCCCCTCACCACTTGCGCACCCGCGTGAGTTGTGAAAACTCACCGACCCATCCGACGATCCCCGCTCCTCACAGACGGCCAAGGCAGGACGAACAGACATGACGGCTGAGCTCGACGCGAACGCTCAGAAGATGGTTGCCAACGGCAAGGGTATCCTGGCGGCCGACGAGAGCACCGCCACCATCAAGAAGCGCTTCGACGCCATCGGCGTGGAGTCCACGGAGGCCAACCGCCGCGATTACCGCGAGCTGCTGTTCCGCTCCACCGAGGCGATGCAGAACTACATCTCCGGCGTGATCCTCTACGACGAGACCCTGCGCCAGAAGGCCTCGGACGGCACCCCGCTGGTCGCCCTCATCGAGCAGGCCGGCGCGCTGCCGGGCATCAAGGTGGATGCCGGCGCCAAGCCCCTGCCCTTCTGCCCGGGCGAGACCATCACGGAAGGCCTCGACGGCCTCGCCGGCCGCCTGAAGGAATATCGCGAGCTCGGCGCCCGCTTCGCCAAGTGGCGCGCGGTGATCGACATCGCCGCCGGCATCCCCTCCCGCGGCGCGGTCGAGGCCAATGCCCAGGCGCTGGCGCGCTATGCCGCCCTGTGCCAGGAGGCCGGCATCGTTCCGATCGTCGAGCCCGAAGTGCTCATGGACGGCGACCACTCCATCGACCGCTGCTACGCGGTGACGGAGTTCGTGCTGAAAGAGACCTTCCAGCAGCTCTACCACCAGCGCGTCCGCCTGGAAGGCATGGTGCTGAAGCCCAACATGGTGGTGCCGGGTAAGAAGGCCGCCAAGCAGGCGTCCGTCGAGGAAGTCGCCGAGAAGACCGTGCGCCTGCTGAAGAACTGCGTGCCGGGCGCGGTGCCGGGCATCGCCTTCCTCTCCGGCGGCCAGTCCGACGAGCAGGCTACCGCCCACCTCGACGCCATGGTGAAGCTGGGCGGCCTGCCCTGGGCGCTCACCTATTCCTATGGCCGCGCGCTCCAGGCCGCCCCGCAGAAGGCGTGGTCCGGCAAGGTGGAGAATGTCGCCGCCGCCCAGGCTGCCTTCACCCACCGCGCCCGCATGAACTCGCTGGCCGCGCAGGGCCAGTGGGCGCCGGAGCTGGAAGGCAAGAAGGCCGCCTGATCCGGCGGTCCGGTCGCACAACCGAAACGGGGGCCGGCCATCGCCGGCCCTTTTTCGTACCCGCTGGGGCGGGCTCCCGCCACCCCTGCCGCCAATTTGCCCCTTTCTTGGTCGACCGATCCTGCCATGTCCAATTCCGCCGAAGCGCTTCGCGCCCGCCTGATGCTGATCCTCTCTTCCGACATCCCGCCGGAGGCGGCAGCGGCGCTGGTCGCCGCCGGCGACGTGGCCGCCGTCGTGGTTCGCCCCGGCGCAAAGGCGCCGGATACCGCCCGCCTGCAGGCGCTCGCCGCCCCGCTTCAGGAACAGGGCTGCGCGGTGCTGGTGGAGGATCTGCCGGACCTCGTGGCCGACGCCGGCCTCGACGGCATGCACGCGGGGGATGCGGCCATGCTCGCAGCCGGCCTCGGCCGCCTGAAGCCCGCCAGCATCGTCGGCGCCGGCGGCATCGAGGGACGCCATGCGGCCATGGAGGCGGGCGAAGGCGGGGCCGACTATGTGATGTTCGGCCCCATCGCCGGAAGCGGCGCGGATCTCGCCCACACCTGCGCCCTGGTGGAGTGGTGGAGCGAGCTGTTCGAGGTGCCGTGCGCGGCGGTCGCCTCCTCCGACACCGAGGTGATGGAGCTGGCACGGGCGGGGGCGGATTTCATCGCCCTCGGCACCGACCGCACCTGCGCGCCCGACGGGGTTGCCGCAGTGCGCGCGGCCCAGGCCACCATCGATTCGACCGGCGGCCCGGCGCCGGCTCCCGCACAATGACGCCCCGCTCCGTTCTTCTCGCCGGCCCCATCGCCGGGCGCGCCGCCCTGGCGCTCGCCCTCGCCGCGCTGGTCCTGCCGCCTGCAGGCCCGGCGGCGCACGCCGCGCCGCTGCAGCTCGCGGAAAACGCGCCCAAGGCCAACAACGGAAAGAACGGCCACGGCAAGAACGACCAGGGCAAGAACGACCAGGGCAAGAGCGATGCCGGCAAGGCCGCTGGGCCCAAGGCCGAGTGGCCGGTGTTCCAGGGGCCTGGCAAGCTCAGCGATCTGCCGGCTGCGCTCGGCCGCTTCCCGCAGCTCGATACGGCCGGCGGCAGCGGCGACATCGCCTTCGGCGCCTACCAGCGCGGCTTCTACATCACCGCCTTCCAGAACGCGCAGAAGCGGGCGCGCGAGCAGGAGGACCCGGTGGCTATGACGCTGCTGGCGGACCTCTACAGCCACGGCTTCGGCGTGCCGCACGACCCGAAGAAGGCGCTGGAATGGTATCGCAAGGCGGCGGCCGCCGGCTCCTCCGATGCGCAGTTCGCCCTCGGCCTGATGGCGCTGACCGGCGATGGCGTGCCCGTCGACGAGGAGGAGGCCGCCAGGCACTTCCGCACGGCGGCGGAGAAGGGCAACGGAGCGGCCGCCTACAATCTGGGCCTGCTCTACATGCAGGGCCGCAAGGTGCACCAGGACATGCCGAAGGCCGCCCACTGGTTCGAGGTGGCCGCAGAAAAGGACCTGGAGGATGCGCAATACGCCCTCGCGGTTCTGCTGAAGTCCGGAAACGGCGTGGACCGCGACCCGCCCGGCGCCGCCCAGCTCATGGGCCGGGCGGCGAAGCTCGGCCATGTGACCGCCCAGGTGGAATTCGCCATCATGCAGTTCAACGGCGTCGGCGTGCCGAAGGACGAGGCGGCGGCCGCCGCCCTGTTCCGCCGCGCCGCGCTCGCCGGCAACGCCATCGCCCAGAACCGTTACGCGCGCCTGCTCGCGGCGGGACGTGGTACTCCGGCCGATCCCGTGGCGGCGGCAACCTGGCACCTGATGGCCAAGAGCCGCGGCCTCGGCGACCCCATGCTGGACGAGTTGCTGGGTAAACTGAGCCCTGCCGACCGCCAGAAGGCCGAGACCCAGGCCCTGCGCTGGGGCGCCGACTTCACACCGGCGGACGGCACCCCTCTTCCGCCCGGAGCGAAGCCTCCCGGCGTGCCTGCCGCCGAAAAGCCAGCGCCGGCGGGCACGCCGGCGAAGCCCGCAGCCGCGAAATCCGCCCCGGCCGCGCCCACCGGCGCGTCGCCTGCGAAGCCCCAGGGCGCCAAACCCTGACGGGCG